>JBKJMN010000334.1:0-3612 GCA_046596405.1 Burkholderiales bacterium | reverse complement strand
GTTCGCCGCGTTCATCCGCTCCGAGACGGAGAAGTGGGCGAAAGTGGTCAAGGAAGCCCGCGTGCCCCAGCAATAGCCGGCCCGGTCAGCGCGCCGGCCAGCCGGGTAGCGCCTTGCAGCGCTGAAGCCAGGCGTTGATTTTCGGATACTCCTCGAGCCCGATCCCGGACTCCGGAGCAGTTTCGACGTAAGGAAAGCACGCGATGTCGGCAATGGTCGGCCGCCCCTGCGCCAGCCACTCGTTGTGCTGCACGCGGCGCTCGATGGCGTCCAGCGCGACGCGCGCGACCGCATGGTTCTGTTCCAGCGTGCCCGCCGTCCAGCGTCCCTGCAATAGTCCACGCCGGGCGTACTGCAGCCCGAACTGCACTTCACTGGCGGCGAGCGCGAGCCATTGCATCACTTCTGCCATCGCCGCCGGCTCGAGCGGCAGCCATTCTTCGCCGCCATATTTGCGCGCGAGGTAGACAAGGCAGGCGCCGGAATCCCAGATCACAGCGCCGTCGTCCTCGATCACCGGCACCTCGCCGCGCGGGTTCAGGCGCAGAAATTCCGGCTTCTTGAGCTCTCGCTTGGCGATATCGAGCAGCACCACTTCATGCGGGATGCGCAACAGCGCGAGCAGGATGCGGACCTTGTAGGCATTGCCCGATACCGCGATGCTATAGAACTTCATGTGCTCTCCTGCCTGCCGCCTGCCATCACTGCCCGCTTGAGATGCTTATCGAAAAACTTCATGAAGCACTCGAACGCTTGGCGCTGAACCGGGTCCGGCTCGTACGCGCCGTCGTCGCCGAGGTACATGAACGGGTAGCCGTGCACCGGATGGTCCAGCGAAACCCAAGTGGAATCCTTGCCGGCTTCTGTCATCCATTCGTGCGCGAGCTTGAAGATACCCTGCAGGTGATCCGGATCGCGGCCGATGTGCAGGATCGGGGTCTTGATGCGGTGGATGCGCTCCATCGCGCGCGCCTTGTTCGCATTCTTGCGCACCACTTCGATGTCCTGGTACTGGATCTCGTTGCCCTTGCGCGGCGCGGCCGGGCCGGTGTCGACGCTCAGGAATTCGTGCGACGCGCCCTCGATGGCGACGCCCGCCGCGAACGTCGTCTCCGCCGCGATCTTCAGAATCATCTCGCCGCTGTGGCTCACGCCGACGATTCCGAGCGCGTCGCCGTCGACGTACGGGAGCGTCTGCAGGTATTTGAGGATCGCGATGAGGTCATCCGAATCGAGCGTCGGCGCCGATTTCAACGTGCGATTTTCGCCGCCGCTCATATCGTCCGCGAGATTCTGCGCGCGCGCGGAGCCTTCGTAGAGGTGCGGTACCTCGTTGCGGTAATTCACGAAAACCACAACATAGCCGCGCGCAATCATCTCGTCCTGCATGGGGATCATCTGCAGAACCTGCTTTTCGATGTGCGGCACGCCGCCGCGCCCGGCACCGCGCCCCATCACGATCACGGGAAAGGGACCGGCGCCGCGCGGCTTGCGCACCACGATCGGCACGTAGATCTCGTCGCGGGTTAGCACAAAGGTGACATCCATTGGAATGTCCGAGCCGGGCACCGGCTTCGTCATCACGTAGCCGTGGGACGGCAGTGAGGGCGCGACTAACGCGGGGGCTGCGGATTTGACGGTCATTGCGGGCTGGCCGTCGGCGCGACGCCGAGTTGCGCACGCCCCGCATCGCCGGCGGCGCGAACGAAAGCCAGCACCCCCGCGCGCCGGTCTTCGAGCGGCAGGATGGATTCGGCGATCGCCACTGCGCCGACGAAACCATCGGTATGCCAATGACCCAGCGCCAGCGGCGGCATCGTTACGCCTTTCGGCAGCGGATACGGACTGACGTAAAAGTAAGGCTGCGGGTAATAGTGATCGCCGGGCGAGAGGCCGATGCCGATCGAACGCGCGGATTCCGCGCCGGGCGGAGCGAGCGCGATTAGCGTCGCAAGGTCGAAATGATGCGGCCAGCACCGCGCCGGAGAAGCTTGCGAGTCCGGCTCGCCGGTGCGCACCGCTTCGAGCACGTCGGCCGCCGCATCGAACCAGCGCACGAGTTCGTCGAACGACTCCGACTCGCCGCTGAAGCTGTACGCGGACCCGCGCGCCACCGGATGCGACGGAATCGCATACGGCAGCATTACGCCGGTCGCCGCCTTGAGCCCGAGCGCGCGCAGCGCAGAATCGAGCCACACGCCGACCATCGAATCGCGCCGGCCGGCGAGCTCGTAGGTGTCGAGCACGAGCTTGCCGCGCATCACGACCAGCGCGAGGCCCGCGAGACGCAAGCCGACGCGCACCTCGGCGTCGCCGGCCGTGAACGGCTGCGAAAACAGCACCCCGTGTTCGCCTTCCCACGTCAGACTCGAATGACTGTCGTCGGGTAGCGCAGCGAGATTTGCGTGCGCGGCTTTCGCGAGCCATTGGGCGGCGTGATGCGCGACGGTGCGCGCCTTCACGAGCGCCGTCGGCGCTTTGCCGCCAAGTGTCGTCCAGTCAAACTGCATTGCGTTGCTCCCTTGTTGTGCGCGGCCCGGCAGGCGTGAATATCGGCGATTATAAGGCGCGGCTGGCGCGTGAATCCGGCCTAACCCGGGAAACCGTAGAGCTGCGCCGGGTTGTCGACGAGGATGCGCTTGCGCACGGCGGCGTCCGGCGCCCACGCCGCGAGCAGGTCGAGCAGGTCGCCGTCGTTGGGCATGCAGCCCGCGAACCGCGAATGCGGCCAGTCGCTCGCCCACACGCAGCGCTCCGGCGCCGCTGCAATCAGCGCCAGCGCATACGGCGTGACATTCGGATACGGCGGGCGCGGATCGCCGAAGCGATTCGGCGACGACAGCTTCACCCACGCGCGGCCTTCGCGTAGCAAGGCGAGCAGCTCCTGGAAGCCCGGATGATCGACGCCGGCTTCGACTGGCATGTGTCCAAAATGATCGACGACGATAGCCACGGGCAGTTTGCGCAATCGCGGCGCGAGTGTCGTCAGATCGCGCGCGTCGAGGTGAAACTGCAGGTGCCAGCCGAACGGCGCGATTTTCTGCGCGATCGTTTCCATGTCCTTCAAGTCATCCGACTTGACGTTGCGCGGATTGAGGCGCACGCCGCGAAAGCCGGCTTCGTTGAGCCGCGCGATCTCCTGAGTCGTCACGCCGCCGTCGAGCAGCGCGATGCCGCGCCACTGGCCGCCGGACTCCTTCAACACGTCGTAGGTTACATCGTTACCGTCGAAGATGCCGGTCTGCACGATGACTGCGCGCTCGAGACCAAGCACATCCAGCATATGGCGGTAGTCGTCTACGGTCGCCGCCGATGGCGTGTAACGGCGCACCGGCTTGTATGGATAACGCCCGGGGTCGCCGAAAATATGCGCGTGACAGTCGCACGCTCCCTTGGGCACCACGAACGAAGGCGGATGCGGATCGGGATCGGGCGCCGCGCACGGCCGCTCGACGGGAACCGGCGCTTCGTTGGTATCGGACATGGCTGATTTCGTCAGGCTGCGAACAAATCGGTGAACGTATGGACCGGCGTCGCGGCCAGCCGCTGGTGGTCCGCGCAAAGCGCCAGTATCGCGCGCTGGCGGGCGGGCGAAAAACGCCGTGCGAGGTT
>JBKJMN010000009.1:0-4372 GCA_046596405.1 Burkholderiales bacterium | reverse complement strand
ATAAAAGTAATCGAACGCGCCGAAGAACGGATTCTGCATGATGACCTGGAGCGATATCTCGAGCAGGCGCTGACGGTAAGCCACGCTCAAGGCGTCCACGGTGCCGACGAACGGCAGATGATCGATGATCCCGGTGCCGCCGGGCATGACCATCAACGCGGGAACACCCAGTAATGCGCCCATCGCGAAGAGGGTCAGATTCTTCCCCGGCGACGGCCCCATGGCCACAAAGACTATCAGCATCGCCGCGGCGCCCAACCACGGTCCGCGCGACACCGGCGCGATCAGGCCGACTACCAGCGAAATAAATGCGAGGTTCCACGCAAGAGGACTTTTGAAGGACTTGCGCAAGTACAAAAGCAAGCCGAGCGCTACTGCCATGACATAGCCGAGCACGATCGATTGGCCGGTCGACCCCATCGCGCGCAGGCTTTCGCCGCGCGCGAGGTAATTGCCATATCCCCACTGGACGCCGAGCGAAGTCTGCAATGGGGAATAGAGCAGCCAGTGCAGCGCGAACTCGGCGACGCCGATCATAGCGAGCACCAGCGCGGCGACCACGAAAGCCATCAGGGCGTCCCGCACATCGGCGAGGTTCTTGAGCCCGCGGCTCGCCACGTAGTAGGGCAGGAATACGTCTATGAACGCATAAAAAGCGCCGATGCGCAGCGTGTTGGTGAAGGTGCTGACCGTCAACATCAGCAGGAATTGCAGTATCAGATAAGCGGCAATCAGTTTATCGGGCAGCAGGCTTCCAAAACGCACACTGTCGGGGCGCGTACGCAGCGCCAGATAGGCAGGCAGCAGCACCGCCAGTTCAAGGAGCCGCACATAATCAATCGCAAAGAAGTAATTGACGATCCCCAGGCCCGTAATGTCCGCGGGTAGTGCGGGCACGGCGAATAACAGAAAGAAATACATCGCGAGCCGGTTCGATTCCCGCGGCAATGCAAACAGCAGCAGAACCGCCACCACGGCGATATAGACCCAGAAATTGTGCGCGAGAAATGCCGCCAGCGTGATTCCGAACCACAGATTGCGCCGCCGCGCGTAGTCCGCGGGTGCTATCGCGATGGCACAGGCGGGCGCCTTTGCGACCGCGAATACGACGGTGGCAAGCGCGAGAATTACGATCAGCGCTCTAAACTGCTCGGGCATGATCGGGTCGCGCCGGCGCGCGCGGCTTGATGATACGCGCGAGCACGGTGTCCAGCAGCAGGAGAGCTGCCAGCGCGGCCATGAGCAGGACGATGCCCGCGGAGCCGTGCAAATAGCCCTGCCCCGCTTCGTCGCCATAGTGATAGGTGATGAGGATGAGCACCAGCACGCGCACGACGTTGGCGATGAACGCGATCGGCAGAATGCTCGCCAGCATTATCGCGTTGTGCAGGAGGCTTTTGCGCGCCGTCAGATACATGAAGAGCACACCCAGTGCCGACAGGCTGAACATGGTGTTCAGGCCGGAGCACGCGTCCGCGACCAGCATTTCGTATTGACCTACGGTTAATACGACGCCGGTGCGCGCAATCGGGTAGCCGGCCATATACAGGATCTGCTCGGCGATGGCCGAGACCTGCGCCTTAAGCGGGCCGGTCAACGCATCGGTGAAGGTTCCCGGCAACGGCAGCATGAACGCGACAAAAAGCAGCGGGAATGCGAACGCGCGCAACACCTTCCAGCCGCGCATCGCCAGCAGCACGCCGCCGAGCACCGGCGTGAGCGAGCCGATTTCAAATAGCGCGATTTGCTGGGAGCGGCCGAGGACATACAGCAGCAGTCCGAACAAGAGCAGGGCAACCCCGGGTCCCGGCGCCGGCACGCTCGTCGAGTCGAGCAGCGCCGCGCGTTTGCTCCAGATCAGCCAGACGACAACGGCCAGGATGATAGGTCCGTGCGCATTCTCGTCGGACTGCCAGAAAGACATGGCAGCGTCGTAGAAGGTCGGCACGAAAAGAACCAGCAACCCTGCGGCCACCGGCATCCAGTCGAGCCCGACGGCGCGCCCTCCAGCGCGCTTGATATCGAGCAACGCGGACATGTGCGGGGTCAGAAGTCGTTGAGTACGGTGCCGACGATGGTGGCGCTGGTCTGCAACGCGTTCTCGGCGACCGCGCGGACGTGTGTGAACCGCGAAATGTTCTGGCGCGCGACGATCAGCGCGCCATTTGCGCAGATGGCGACCGCCTGTGCATCGGTGCTGTAGCCGGCGGCCGCCGTATCGAGTATCAGGACGTCGAATTGTCCAGCCAGATCCCGCAGTAGATTGGCGAACTCCGGCCGGGCGAGCAGTTCCGACGGGTTGGGCGGCTGTGCACCCGCGCTAAGCACGGACAAGTCGCGCAATGCCGGAATCCGATGAATCGCTTCGGGCCCGGCGCGTCCCGTCAGCATCGCCGACAGTCCCACGCGGTTGTCGAGACTGAACAGCTGATGCTGCGAGGGATTGCGCAGGTCCGCATCGATGAGCAGCGTGCGTTCGCCCAACTGCGAGAATACGATAGCCAGGTTGGCAGCGATGAAACTGCGGCCTTCGTTGCGTTCTGCGCTGATAATCGCGAGCGCTTTGTGCGACACGTCGGTATCGAACCAGCGCAGCATGAGCTGGCTGCGCAACGCGCGCAGGTTCTCCACCTGCGGCGAGAACGGCGCGTACGCGGCGACCAGCGACTCACTCAGATTGCTCTGCCCGTTCAGCAGGTACGGATAGTCGAATTGCAATGAGATTGCGAAGTCGACATCTGCCTGCTTAAGCAGTCCGAGTTGAATCGCGGCGTCGCCGAAGCGCAGCCCTTTCTCGCGCTGCAGGCGCAGAATGGACTCGGCGGCTTCGGGCTTTAACCGTCCGGCATCGATCAGTATGGCGCCGATCGAGCGGTCGCTGCGCGTAAGCGCTGCGTGGTTCACGGTGGCGGTGGAAACGACATTGCTGCGTCCGATATTCATCCATTACCTCGATAACAAAACGGGGGAACTGCTCGAGATTCGGAGCATGCGACTGCGCCGGCCCGGCCGGGAAATCACGCCCAGCACCGGCAGCGGCATCACGGCGGCAAGGTCGCTTGAAGAACGAATGCGGCGGTTCAGCATCTCGAGCAGGAATGCCGCGGCCAGCGCCGCGAAGATACCCAGGGCAATTGCAATCGCCAGAGTCTTCGGCAGCGGCTTCGGAAACGACGGCTCGAGGGGCGGTAGCGCCGGCGTCAGCACTGCCACGTTCGCCTGGGTGGCGTGACTCGCGAGTTCGCTCTCGGTAAAGCGTTTGCTGACGGTGTCGTCGGCGCTTTTAGCGGCATCGACGTCGCGTTGAAGCACTGCAAGCTGATCGCGTTCGCTCCTGATCTGGAGCAGCTTGCGTTTCTGCTCTTCGATCGCGGCCTTCAGTTTGCCTTCGCGCTCCGAGCCGACGGCGCTGACGGCGGAAAAACCGCTGGTCACGCGACGGGTTTCCGTTTCAAGCTTCTGCTGCAGCGCCGCGAGCTCCGATTGCATGCGCAGATACTGGGGATGGTTGACGCCAAGATTGAGCCCGGTTTCCTGCAGCTTTGCTTCCTGCTTGCCGATTTCGCTGCGCAATCCGGAGACCACTGAGTCCCGCGTGACTTCCGGGAGACGGTCGGCGGCGCTGCCGGATCGTTGCTTGCTGCGGGCGTCGTTAGTCTCTTCCTGCACTTTCACAAGCTGGGAGGAAAGCTCCGCCAGCCTGGCCGTTTCGGCGTCCAGCTTCTCATCGCGCGAAACCAGCCCTTTTTCCCGCTGATATGCATAAAGCTTGGACTGCGCTTTTTCCACGCCGTCGCGCAACACTTTGCCCTGGTCGCTGAACCACCGCGCGTATTGGCGCGCCGGATCGACCTTCAATTCGATTGAAACGTCGATGTAAGCCTGCGCGAAGCCGTTGGCGACCGCCGCTGCGAATGCGGGATCGGAGCCGGTGTACGCAATATAGATAATGTTGCTGTCGCGACCGGGCCCTACCCCGAGCCCTCTCAGCAGCAGCGCCGACAGCCAGGTTTCCGGCGTGCCTTTGCCGCCGGTGGCGTTCGTCCATTGTTCTCTCACGCCCGGCGCTTCCGCCAGGCCCAGAGTGCGGACTACGCGCTGCGCTACGCGCTCGCTGTTGATGATGTCAACCTGAGTGGAAAGACTTACCGGCGCAAAGAGCGCGGCGACCGGGTCGGGCGATTTGATATCTACCAGCACGGCTGTGGTGGCCGTATATTTCTTGGGCAGGTACTCCGTCACGGCCAGCGCGATTGCAATCGTGCACAGCGCGATCGCCAGCATGACTTTGTAATGGGCTCTCAGGATCGAGAGTATTTGCTGCGGACTCATGGCTTCTCCCTTAAAACAGGCTCTCGTTCACGTACAGCAC
>JBKJMN010000318.1:0-7743 GCA_046596405.1 Burkholderiales bacterium | reverse complement strand
TGACGATGGGCCCGGCGGCGGAGGGCCAGAACGATGCCGCCAAAGCGCGCGAGCGCGGCGCGCGCGCGATGATGGCCATCCGTTTCGACGAGGACAAATGGCGCACGCAGTTCCGCGCGAGCGAACCACCGCTGGCAAAAGTCGTGCTCGCCGGCGAGCCGGTGAACGCGCAGGCCGGATTAGCGCAGGGCGCGGATGGCTTGCGTCAGCTGGTGCTCGATCCGGCGTATCAGTTGAAATAGGCAGCGAAGGGGGACCTATGGAGCGACGCGTATTCTTGAGCGCACTGGGCGCCGCCGCAGTCACGGCGTGGTTGCCGGTTGCCGCCCGGGCGGGCGCACCCGCGCGCTACGACAATTTGCTGATCTTAGTCGAGCTCAAAGGCGGCAATGACGGCCTGAATACGGTGGTTCCGTATGCCGACGGCGACTATTACAATTTGCGTCCGCGCATTGCGATTGCGCGCGATCAGGTGTTGCAGCTCGATGACCGCACCGGCCTGCATCCGGCGCTGCAGCCATTAATGGCGCTGTGGCAGAACCGCGAACTCGCAGTGGTGCAAAGCGTGGGTTATCCGAGCGCCAACCTGTCGCATTTTCGCTCGATCGAGATCTGGGACACCGCTTCGAAAAGTTCCGAGTATCTGAGCGATGGCTGGCTCACGCGCGCATTTGCCCAAGCCCCGGTGCCGCGGGCGTATGCCGCCGATGGCATCGTCGTCGGCTCCAACGAACTCGGGCCGCTTGCCGGCGGCGGCACGCGCGCGCTGGCGCTCACCAATACGGAGCAGTTTCTGCGGCAGGCGAAACTGGCCGGCGGCGAAGGCGCGTCGCGCAATCCCGCCCTCAGTCATATACTCAAAGTCGAGCAGGATGTTGCGCAGGCCGCCGCCAATCTCACCGCCACCTATGCGTTGCGCACGGAGTTTCCCAACAATCCGCTCGGCAATGCCTTCAAAACGGCCGCGCAGGTGATCGCGAGCAAGGCGGGGGTCGCGGTGGTAAAAGTCACGCAGAACGGTTACGACACGCACAGCGGGCAGCAGGGGACGCAGCAGCGTTTGTTGAAGGATCTTGCCGAAGGACTGACGGCGATGCGCGCGGCGCTGCAGGAAATCGAACGCTGGGACTCGACCATGATGATGACGTATTGCGAATTCGGCCGCCGGCCGAAAGAAAACCAGAGCGGCGGCACCGATCATGGCACGGCCAACGCGCATTTCGTGCTCGGCGGCCGCGTCAGAGGCGGGCTGTACGGACTGCCGCCCGCGCTGACCCGGCTCGACGCGAACGGCAATCTGCCGTTCGCGGTGGATTTTCGCGATCTGTATGCGACGGCGCTGGAGCGCTGGTGGGGAGTGAATTCCACTGGTGCCCTGAACGGCAGGTTCCGTCCGGTCGACGTGTTGAAGGCCTAGCATGATGGGCTGGCGCGCGCGGTGGGTTGCGCTGCTGCTCGTCGTGACGGGCGCCGCATTTGCCGCGCCGGCGCCGCCGCTACAACCCGCGAGCGGGCCGGGCGGGGCCGAGTATGTTCATCGCGACGTCGTCGCCACTTCGCACGGCGCCGGCGCGACCCAATACTGGTTGTTCGAACCCGCGGCGCCGGCGCCCAAAGCAGCGCCCGTGATCGTGTTTCTGCACGGCTGGGGGGCCGTGAGTCCGGACCCTTATCGGGCGTGGATAGACCATATCGTCAGACGCGGCAACATCGTGATTTATCCGCGTTATCAGGCCGATTTGCGCACACCGGCGGCGGAATTTACGCCCAATGCGCTCGCGGCGGTGGCCGATGCGCTCGGTTTCCTGCGCGCGGATCCTATGCGGCTCACCGCCGATACCAAGCGGTTCGCGCTGGTCGGACATTCGTTGGGCGGGGTGCTGTGCGCGAATCTGGCGGCGCGCGCGGGGCGCAGCGGTTTGCCGGTGGTCCGCGCATTCATGAGCGTGCAGCCGGGCAAGACCCGGAATCTCGCGCGCCGGGCAGCGATTGCGCTTGACGATCTGGCGGAGATTCCAGCGGCTACGCTCATTCTGACGGTGGCGGGGGATCGCGACCGCCTGGCCCGCGATACCGATGCCAAGCGCATTTATTTCGAGACCGTCCAAGTGCCGCCGCAGAACAAGAATTTCGTGCTGGTCCCGTCCGACTCGTACGGCTCGCCCGCGCTCGAAGCGCATCATTTCTCGCCGTTGGCGCGCGCCGGCGCGCCCGCGCCGCGCACGTCCGAGTGGGGCCAACTGAGCGGTACCCGCGAGCGCATGCTCGAGCGGGGCGGGGCCCGCGGCGACCGCCAGCCGGATCCCACGCGCAACGACGAGCCCAGGGACGAAGATGACCTGCCCGACGTTGGCGCGGCAACCGTGACGGCACCCGACGCGCTCGATTTTTTCGGCTATTGGAAGCTCTTCGATGCGCTATCGGACACGGCTTTTTATGGCCGCAACCGCGAATACGCCCTTGGCAATACCGCCAGGCAGCGCTACATGGGCGCATGGAGCGACGGTCGCCCGGTGCGTGAGCTCGTCGTTTTCGATCAGCCCTAAGCGCCCCGCCGGGGCGCGCGCGGCCTTTTGCGGGCCTCCCGAAATGCCATAAGCATGGTCGCTGCGGGGCCGCCACCCTCGGAAAACGGCTTTTTTAGGTCAGAATTGAGCCGCAGACCCCTGATTTCATATATCATTACCTCTGAGCGAGGGGCCACGAGGTCGGTAGGACGCGGGGTAGAGGCTCAAGTGTGAATACCAAATCGAAAGACACACACCATGCTTGCAACGAGGATACGTCAAAAGGATGGGATCTTTTATTTCGCCAGTTGCCCGGCGAAGGAGATCCTGAACAAGGTCCGCTTTATCAGCCGCTATTACGGCGAAGATGAGCAGATTGCTGCGCAGACCGTGCCGCAGAACGACGAGATCGCGCAGTTCATCGCGCGCATCGAACGCAACGACGCCGCGTTCCAGCGCGTCGTATCGCGCGCCAAGGTCAGGTCGCTCAAGAATTTTTACGAAATGGCGGTCACCCAGCCGCCCATTCCGGGCACCGTCCTGCTGTTCACGAGCGACAAGCTGAATTTTCGCTCGCTCGAAGGGCAGGACCAGGTCGGCCATTTGCAGGAACCGACATCGAAGTATCTGATCATCGACGGTCAGCACCGGCTCGCGGCGCTGCGCTTTTATCTGTCCGAACATCCCGAGGAAGCCAAGGGGATCGACGTGCCGTGCATCATATTCGATGCGCGCAGCGAAGACTTCGCGGCGGAAATGTTCGTCATCATCAATTCGACCCCGACGCGCATCAACAAGAGTCACCTGGTCGACCTTTACGAGCGCGTGTCCTGGGCGGACCCGGACCGGCGCTTCGCGGCGCGGCTGGTCGACAGTCTCTATAGCGAATCCGACAGCCCGCTGCGCTATCGGATCAACCGGCTCGGCGGCCGCAGCCTGAAAGACAAGTGGATATTGCAGGCCGAGCTCTTCAATGAGCTCTACCGCTGGGTGCGCGCCGAATGGAAGAAGATCAAGCAGGCGACCAACAGCTACCGCGAAGCCGAGAAGTATTACGAAATCGTGCGCGATTTCCTCAAAGCCGGGCAACGCGTGTGGGGCGACACCTGGGCTAATGACAGCTATATGGTCACCAAGCCGGTCACGCTGAAAGCGCTGATCCGCGTGTGCGCGGACCTTGCGCGCGAAGATGCGGATCCGGCCGACGGGCGCGTCAAGCGCTGGGAAGAGCGGCTCGCCGTGTGGGCCGACCAGCAGAAGGCGTTCAAAGTCGAGGGCTTCTACGAGCGCTTCCCCGCCAAGGGCGAAGTCGAGCGCGTGGCGCGCATCCACCGCGATCTGGCGAAGGCTGCCGGCATCGAGGTCAAGAGCGCAAAAGCCGCCGACAAGTAATCCCAGCCGCGCGGACCCGCAGGTTCTCTGCCGGTCCGCGCCAGCGGCGGGTCAAATTGGCCCGCGCCTTTCACCACCTGCATTCGAGTGCCGCCGGCTCAGCCTGGTAGCCGCGCCAGCTGCGGCCAAGGGAGAGGGCGCTATTACTGCGTCCTGAGGGTGCGACAGCAGGCGCATGTCGCCACCCTGAGGATGCCGGCGTTTAATTCCGACGCGGGCAAACGCGCCTGATCGATAAGGCTGCCGCGGCGACTCAGGTCGCGGCGGGTGCCGGCTGCGGGCTGGCTTCCTTGTAAAGCCGGCCGCGGTCGGCGACACGGCGGTCGCGCACGAGTTCCATGACGGGCACACCGTAACCGCAGCTCGTCATCGTATTGTCGATCGCGATTTCGATCACCTGGCGCGCGGCGCCTTTCAATTCGCGTGCCGGCCGTTGCAGCATCAACTCCGCGAGCGGCGAGTCAGCGACCGGCGTGACGGTGGCGTGGCCGAACAGGCGCACGGTCGCCGCGTTTTCGCCTTCAAACGAGCTGATCATGACCGTGACCGGGCCGCCCGCCGTGCAATGGCGCGCGGTCTCGTTGCCGGACCCGCGATAGTCGAGATACGCGACCCGGTTGGGGCCGAGGATGTGCAGCGGCACCCCGCCCTTGGCTGATACGTTTACCGGGCCGACGTCGTGCGGTCCGCGCGCGAGCGCGGGATCGGCGGAGGCGACGAAGAACATCGGCGCGTTGCGGATCAGCGCCGCCTGCTCGTCGGTGATGGAGGGGTGAAAAGTCGCCATCTTTGTGGTCCTTCGGTTAAAGCGCTGCCAGGCAGAAACCCGGTTACGGACCGAGCTGGTCCGCAAGATCGAGAAAATCGCGCGCGTTGATATCGAACGCCGGCTCGGGACTCAGGTCGGGATGCTTGCCTTTGCCGTATTCGAGCGGACGCAGCACCAGCGCGGTTTTTAGCCCTTGCTTTGCCGCGTGCCGCAAATCGTCCTTATGCGCCGCGACCATCATAACTTCGGCGGGCTGCAGCCCGAGAATTTCCGCGGCGCCGAGATAAGCCTCGGGGTCGGGCTTGTAATGATGGAATATTTCCGCCGATAAAATGAGATCCCATGGCAATCCCGCGTGCTTTGCCATGTTGTTGAGCAGCGCGACGTTGCCGTTGGACAGAGTCGCGATGGTGAAATTTTTCTTCAGGCGCTTCAATCCGCGCACGCTGTCGGGCCACGGCTTGAGGCGGTGCCACGCGCGGTTGAGTCCGGATTTCTCGTCCTCGGACAACGTAGTGATCTTGAATTTGACGAGGATTTCGTCAAGGATGATGCGATGCAGATCGTCGATTTTCGTCCAGGGCAACGCGCCGCTGGCGACGCGGTCCATCGCGGGCCGATAGCCTGCGCGCCAAGCGTCGGCGAACTTCACGGCGTTGACGCGCAAGTCTTTGGCTTGCGCGAGCGTGCGAACTTCGCGCGCAATGCTGCCGCGCCAGTCGACTACCGTGCCGAACACATCGAACACCAGCGCCTTGATGTCGGATCTCATTTCGTCATCCCCAGTTCGTTGAGCAGCACGCGGTTTTCCTCGAGTTCGGCGGCCAGGAACTTCGTTACGTCGCGGCTGCCGATGAAGTTAATTTCCTGAAAACTGCGGTCGAGGTCCTTCTTCCATTCGTCGCTCTGGGAGAGGCGCCTGAAGGCGCCTTCCCAGAACGCGACCTGCGCGGGGGGCATGGCTTTGGCGCCGACTACGCCGCGCCAATTGTCCATCACCATGTCGATGCCGAGCTCGCGCCACGTCGGGACGTTTGCATAAATGCCGGTCTGGCGTTTGGGCGCGGTAACGGCGATAGCACGCATGGCCCTGGCCTCGATTTGCTGGACCGGATTGGAGATATTGGTAACGATCACGTCGACGTGCCCGCCGAGCACCGCCGGAAACGACTGGGCCGACGCGCTGAATACCACAACCTTGATTTTCTTCGGGTCGGCGCCCACCGAGCGCACGATCTTGGCAATCGCCATGTGGTTGGGATTGCCCGCGCTAGTGGCGAGTCCGAAGCTCAACGATGCGGGGTCACTCTTGATGCGTTCAAGCAGATCGCGCGCATTGCGCAGCGGCGAGTCCGCTTTTACCGAGAACGCGATGTACTCGGACAGCAAATTCGCGATCGGCGTCACGTCGGTGTAACCGATCGGGTTGAGCCCGGCGAGCTTGTTGGTGAGCAGGGTGGCCGAGGTGAAGGCGAGATAGTGGCCGTCGCCCGGATGGGTGTTGAGATAGGTCCATGCCACGGCGCCACCGCCGCCCGGCTTGTTGTTGACGGTAATGGTGGATTCGAAGAGCTTTGTGTCCTGCCATATTTTCTGAATCAGGCGCGCCGACGCGTCCGCGCCGCTGCCGGCATTGGAGGGCACGATCAGCTCAACGTTTTTTTGGGGCCGCCATGCAGGCTGCGCGTGAGCGGCCTGATTCACGCAGGCCGCAAACAGGACTAAAGCCGCTAAAGCCGGAATACGCATCGCGAATATGACTGCGCGGCCCGTGATCTACTTGGCGCGCTGGGCGGTGACCCAGTCTTCGGCGCGGCGCGGAAATTCGTCAGGGCGCGCGGGCCGCTGGTACCAATACGGCGCTTGCGGTCCGTAGACGGCGTAGAGCCGGCGCAGTTCGCCGATCGGCTCGGCGTGAAGATCGACGCGCAGGTCGGCGTAGGCGTAGATTTCACGATCGTACGAAAGCAGTCCCGCGGATTGCTGGCCGCCGTTCTGGCCGCCGGCATCGCGGCCGGCTTCGAGCGCGCACATCAGTCGCTCTTCGAGTTCCTGCGCAGGGTCGGCTTCGAATGCCGCCGCCATCGCGGTCGCTGTTCGTTCGCTGGTCAGGTTGTTGCCCATGGCGACGAGGTTGGGTTTGACGATGGCGCCCGCCCACGGGTTGTTCTTCCCGCCGGTGCGGGCCACGGCGTTGCCGTCGCGGTCGATCACCGAAACCTGGCGCCAGTCGATCTTGGGATCGCTGGCGGCGATTTCATCGAGCACCCGTTGCGCCGAATAGCCGAGCCGCAGCAGGTTGAGGCCGAGCGGGCCCAGCCGCGGATCGGTAGTGGCCATGGTGACCACCACGCCGACTCCCGGTGCGATGAACGGGCAACGTGCAGCGACCGCAATGGGACGCGTTGAGATGGCGACGCCGAAACGGCCGGTGCGCGGGCAGCGCGCTGAGATGGCAAATGTCATATCTGCTTCCGTATAGCGTTTACTTGGCCGCCACGCACATGATTTCGACCAGCGTGTCGGCGGAACCGAGGCGCGCTTCGACGGTGGCGCGCGCGGGCGAGTTCTTCGCATCCATCCACGCCAGCCACGCTTCGTCCATCTTGGGTTTCAGGCGCATGTCGGCGACGTAAACCACCGCCGACAGGATTTTCGATTTGTCGCTGCCGGCGCGCGCGAGCAGCTTGTCAATCTGGGCGAGGATGCTCGCGGTCTGTCCTTTCGCGTCGGCTTTGGTGTCTTCGCCGACCTGTCCGGCGAGATATAGCGTGCCAGCGTATTCGACCATGTCGGACAGACGCTGGTCAGGATCGTAGCGAACGATTTCCTTGCTCATGTCGATCACCCCGCGGCGGCGGTGACCATGATTTCGACCAGCGTCTCAGGTGTGCCAAGCCGTGTTTCCACAGTCGCGCGCGCGGGCGGGTTCTTCGGGTCGATCCATTTGATCCATGCTTCGTCCATGCCGGGTTTCACGCGCATGTCCGCGACGTAAACCACCGCGGACAGCAGGCGCGATTTGTCGCTGCCCGAGAGTTTCAGCAGCGCATCGATTTTGCCGAGAATTTCCTC
>JBKJMN010000314.1:0-3292 GCA_046596405.1 Burkholderiales bacterium | reverse complement strand
TTCCGAGCACCTGTCCGGCGATTTATTCACGCGCATGAGCGGCACCACGATGCTGCACGTGCCGTACAAAGGCGTCGCGGAGGCGCTATCGGCGACGATGGGCAAAGAGGTGCAGCTCACGTACGGCGTCGTACCGGCGGTTATGGGCGCGGTGCTGTCCGGTCGCGTGCGCGCGCTCGGCGTGACCGGTCCGAAGCGCAATGCGCTGTTACCCGATGTGCCGTCGATTTCGGAAGCGGTGCCCGGTTATCAAACGCTCGGTTGGTACAGCGTGGTCGCGCCGGTCGGCACGCCCGAAGCCGTGCTCGCCAAGGCGAGCGCCGAAATCGCGAAGTCGGTCAGGGAGCCGCAATTCGGCGAGCAACTGAAAGGCTTGGGGCTCGACCTGGTCGGCAGCACGCGTGGCGAGCTCGACGAGTTCCGGCGCGAGCAGACCAGGCAGATCGCCGCCATCGTCAAAGCCGCGGGCGTGACAGTGAAGTAACGGCGGCGACGAGCGTGCTCAGAAACAGGTCGCTCGTTCAGCCGTCGTTATGACCACACTGCCAATTTAAAGACGGCTTCGCTTGGTGGCCACTGCAGTCATCAATCCCCACAGCCAGTTTATTTTGTAGCGCTCGATACAAGGCGCAGTAAAGCCCGCGGCCCGGAGCAGTTCCAGACATTCGCCCTGCCGATACGTCTTGTAGTAAGCCCGGTTGGTCATACGCAGATAAATATTGCAAACCCGGCAGGCAAGATAGTCATCGCACCAATCGGTGATGACAAGGGTGCCGCCCGGCCGTAACACCCGCGTCATCTCGCGCAGCGCTTCCGCAGGATGGGTGACGTAGTGAAACATGTTGCAGGACACCAGTACGTCGAAAGTTTCGTTCACCCACGGCAGGGAGTTCGCATAACTCACATGCAGCTCCGCGCGCTCACCAAGCTTGGCGCGCGCCACCTCCAGCATTGCGGGGACGGGATCGATTCCCGCCACGATCGCATCGGGATGCGCCAGCGCGATCCTCGATAAAAGCTCTCCGGTGCCGCAGCCGACGTCAAGTACCCGGGCAGCCGGCGGAACCCGCATACGGCGCAATGTTTCCCGCGTAGTGGCTTCGATGTAAAACGACCAGTCCCGGTCGTAGTCTTTGGCTGCTGCCGAGTATTCTTTAACTACGGGATCCGTGGTCCGGGCCGTCATACCGCCCCCGTTGCGTCGTTATCCATCGACGAGCGCGCCCTCAACGACGGCAATCGACATACCTCCAAAAACTCGCCGTGGTGCGGTTTTGGCTTGCGAATCAATAGCGACCGGGGTCGTTGGCGCGGATGCCATCTGAGCACTCCCTCAATAAGCGCTGGTTTGATTTATCGGTATCATAGGCCGGAGTTTGACTTGCGGGCGAAATCGCGAGGATAATCGCGCGCTAAAGCCATGTTTACCCGAACGCCCAAGCTTCTGATCGCGATAACCAGTATCGTCGCCGTGCTGTTTACCCAGCTCGCGGTGGCGGCCTATGCCTGCCCGATCGTCGAGGGTCCGGGAAAAATCATCGCGGCGGCGATTGCAGGCGATGTGCATGCCGCCATGCCTGACTGCGAAATGCGCGAGACCGGCAATCCAAATCTTTGTTTACAACACTGCCAGGCCGGCGAACAATCCGTGCAGACCTTGTCGCAAGTTGAGGCCCCCCCGTTTGCTGCAATATCGGCTCTCGCGGTTATTGAACCTGTGCAACTGATGGCGGATCTTCTTGTTACCGCCGAATCTGCCGTGCTTGAACGGGAAACGTCGCCTCCGCCTTTAATCCGTTTCGGCTTCCTGCGCATCTGATCTCCCCGCAAGTCCGGTAACGACCGTTGCGCGCAAGTTGCGCGAACGGAGTTTGGATTTGATCGGGAGATTTTCATGTCAATACTATCTTGCGTGCGCCAATTGCGCATGCCGTCTGCACATCGGCCGGGTGTAGTTGTGCGGGTCGGAATAGCGGCCCTCGCGTTGATTACGTTCGCCTCGCTGCCTGAATCCGGCCATGCGCAGCCCGCCCTGAGTTTATCGGAAGCGCAGCGCATTGCGGTCGAGCGTTCGCGCCAACTTGCCGCGCAAGACGCCTCGATCACCGCTTCCAGGGAAATGGCGGTTGCCGCGGGACAACTACCCGACCCGACTCTGAAGTTTGGACTCGATTCTCTACCAGTTACTTCATCACCCGGGGTTCAAGCGTTTAATACGACACAAGATTCGTTTACGACGCGCCGCATCGGCGTTATGCAGGAGTTCACGCGTGGCGAGAAGCGCACGCTCCGGACCCGGCGCGGCGAGCGCGATACTGAGCGCGCAATAGCCGAAAAGACCGTCGCGATGACAAACATCCAGCGCGATACGGCGCTGGCCTGGCTCGATCGTTTCTATCTTGAGCGCATGCGTGCCATTGTGGCGGCGCAGGCGCAGGAAACGAATCTGGAGATCGAGTCAACCGAAGGTGCATATCGTGCCGGTCGCGGCAGCCAGGCCGATATTTTTACCGCGCGGGCGTCTCGAGTGGCGCTCGATGATCGGCTGTCCGAGCTTGATCGACGCATCCTCAACGCCCGTGCCATGCTTGCACGGTGGGTGGGAGATTCAGCCGCCGCTCCGCTCGCGGGTGAACCAGTTCTCGATTCCGTTCCACTGCGTGGCCATGCGCTCGAATCGGAGCTCGAACAACACCCGACGATTGCGCTGCTGAAGCGCCAGGTCGAACTGGCGGAGACCGACGTGCAACTTGCCAAAGCCAATAAGCAGTCCGATTGGAGCGTGGAGGTCGCGTATGGTGCGCGTGGCCCAGCCTATTCCAATTTGTTCTCAGTGGGTGTGTCGGTCCCTCTCCAGTTGGACCGGAAGAACCGCCAGGACCGCGAACTCGCAGCAAAGCTGGCGATGGCTGAGCAGGCAAAGGCCCAGGAGGAAGACGCCTTACGTGCCCACGTGGCCGAGGTACGCACCATGCTCAACGAGTGGGAAAACGGACGCGAACGCATCGGACGTTACGAGCGAGAATTGGTTCCTCTGGCGAAAGATCGCACGCAAGCGACACTCGCGGCTTATCGCGGCGGCAAGGGTGATCTCGCGGCGGTACTGGCTGCGCGCCGGAACGAAATCGATGTGCGCACACAGACCGTGCAGCTTGAAATGGATACCGCTCGAGTCTGGGCGCAGCTCAGGTTTCTTATTCCCGATGGCGGTTCAATAGCCCATTCCGATGGGGGTATGAAAATGCAATTGACCGCGCCTGTTCCGAAAGACTCAAAATGAAAAGCAAAACTC
>JBKJMN010000221.1:0-3936 GCA_046596405.1 Burkholderiales bacterium | reverse complement strand
GCCGAACCGGCGGGCGGGAGCGCCGGCGAACTCGCCGCATATCACAAGGCCGATTACGACCGGTGGGAAAAAGTAATCCGCGCGGCGGGAATCAAGGCGGAATAACGCGCAGCGCGTGAAGAAGCGCCCAACACTTGGCTAGCCGACCTCGTCCAGCGTGACATAGGGATTTCGGCACAGCGGACGGGTCCACATGTCGCGCGCGGCGCAGATCGTGCACATCTTCTCGCCGCACTGCTGCACGCATCACCGCGCGGCGCGAACCGCTGGCGGCCGCCGGGCCGAACCCGGCAGTGTGCCGCTAGGCCGCTTTCAGCATCAGCTTGACGAGCGCATCGGCCCGCGGCTGCCGGTCCAGATCGCGGCACGCCGAGATTATGGCTTCATACTGCTGCGCAGGAATCGGCAAGCCGGGCACGATGCCGCGGATGCGGCGTGCTTGCTCTTCGAAATCCCAGATGAATTCGCGTCCGGTGCCCTGCAGCGTATGGCTTTTGCCATCTTTGGTGAATATCGTGATGCGGGGTCCGAACAGCGTCATCGTTGCCGAGGGGATGATAGTGACGCGCTGCGTGAGCTCGAGTACTTCCGGCGGATCGTCCTTGCCGGCGCTTTGCGGTGCCCATTCGTTGAGCATCGGAAACCCGCGCTTGATTGCCGCGTAAGCGATGTGGTACGCGGTGCTGCCGGCGTTCTTGCTCGTATCTTCGCGCCGCACGGCGAAAGCGGGGCTCGGATATTGCGTCTCAAGCCAGTTGACGACCGCCTCGATGCGTTCGATGTCGGCAGGCTTGATAGCGTGGTCCGCGCAGAGTTTGGCGGTCACGTCGATGTGCGCGATGTTGTAGCCGGAAATCGAATAGATGCGGTACAGGGTCTCCAGAAACATCCATTCCCGGCCGAGTCCGGCGGTGATGTCGTCGAGGCTGGCGTGAGTAGCGCCGACGAAACTGTAGGTCAGCCTGCCCTGATTGTTGCCGACATAAGCATGGTAGAAGCCGGCGTCGCCTTCGAGCACGGTTTCGCCGCCCACGTGCCCCTGGCGGGCGAGCGCGACCGCGAGCATTGCATTGCGCACGGCGGCGCCCTCGCGCAACGCCCGGCCGCCGCTGCGTGCGCCTTCCAGATTGCCGCTCGCGAGGCTCGCGCACAGGGCGATGGTGCTGTTGATCTGGTCCTCGTCGAGCTTGAAGATCTTCGCCGCCGCGATCGCGCCCCCGAATATCCCGAATACCGGGCTCGCGTGAAAGCCGCGCGCCGCGAGCGTCGGAATAAAGTCCGCCGCGAGGCGCTCCATCACTTCATAGCCGGCCGCAATCGCCGTGATGAATTCGCGGCCCGACGCGCCGGCTTCCTCGGCCGCCACCAATGCGGCCGGCGGCACGCTGGTGCCGGGGTGCATAAGCATGCGAAACGTGTCCCACTTGCCGCCGGCGAACGCCATTTCGGAATTCGCGAACGCAGCCCCCCCCTTCGTCACTTGCTCGCCGGTCACCAGGATGGTCGCACCGCGCTTGACGCCGGCTTCTTCATCGGCCATCAGCCTGACGGCGTCGCGCCCGGCCTTGGTCTGCGAACCGATCAGGATCGACGACAGCGATTGCAGCGTCACGCCTTTCGCCCGATCGATGACCGCGGGCGGCAGATCGGCGTAGTCCAGACCGGTGATCCAGCGCGCAAGCTGGCGGCTCAGGGATGCCATTGCGATGCTCTCCTCATGGTGATGGCTGGCGAGGCGCAAAGGTTAGCCGGACGCGCCACGACTGGCAAGGCAGCGGGCGGCTGTTAATTAAGTCACTGCGCAGCGCCGAAAAATTTGCGCATATAGTTGATCGGCACGCGACTGCCGGCTTTTTGCGGTCCCGGATTTCGAGGATGCCGCCACGCTAAGTGGGTTTGCGTACAGAGTTCCGCCGCGAGAAACAGCGATACTGCACCGGCAGCAGGGCTTAACCGTTTATTTCGACATAAAGTTACCGGATGTGAACGTGCACAGCGCAGCGAACAAAGGCGGCGAGATTCGCGGCCAACTCGAGCCGCAATAACTCAACGGCGCGGCGCCGTCCTTACCGGACAGGCTCGGCAGCACGGCTAGGTTCGGCAGCACGGTCCGCCACCCAAGGTCAAGAAAACTTAAAACATGCCCGTCGATCATTCTGTAGCGAATCACCCAACCGGCAAGGCCGAACTTCGACGCATCGCCCACGCAGCGATGCTGCAGCGCGGCCTGCTACCGGACTTTTCGCCCGCCGTCATGGCCGAAGCCGCCCAGATCACACAGCCCGCTGCGGTGTCCGGCGCTGCAATTCGTGATTTACGCGGATTGCTGTGGGCGTCTATCGATAACGACGACTCCCGCGATCTCGATCAACTCTCGGTTGCCGAGGCCGTGGCGGACGGCGCGGTAAAAGTCCTCGTCGCGATCGCCGACGTCGACGCGTTGGTAAAAAAAGATTCCGTGATCGACGGCCACGCATGGGCCAACACGACGTCCGTCTATACGGCCGCAGAAATTTTTCCGATGCTGCCGGAGAAATTGTCAACCGACCTTACTTCGTTGGGCGAGGGTCAGGAACGGCTGGCGATCGTGATCGAAATGGTGATTGCGGCGGACGGCACAGTGGCAGCCTCCGATATTTATCGCGCCGCCGTGCTTAATCGCGCCAAGCTTGCCTACAACGGCGTTGCGCCATGGCTCGAAGGTGCGGCGCCGGCCCCGCCCCGACTTGCTGCAATATCCGGGCTGGATGAACAATTACGCATGCAGGATCGCGCCGCGCAGGCGCTGCGAAAAGTTCGTCACTCCCGTGGCGCGTTGGGACTGGAAACGCAGGAGGTGCGCGCCGTGTTTGATGCCGGCACGTTGACTGACTTGCGGCCGGACCAAAAAAACCGCGCGAAGGAGCTGATCGAAGACTTCATGATCGCGGCCAACGGCGTGACCGCAAAATATCTGGCCATGAAGGGCTTGCCATCGCTGCGGCGCGTGCTGCGTGCCCCCAAGCGGTGGGACCGCATCGTCGCGCTGGCAGCCGAGTCGGGAGATCGCTTGCCGGTGATGCCGGACGCCGCTGCGCTCGATTCTTTTCTAACCAAACGCCGGACCGTCGATCCGGTTCACTTTGCCGACGTTTCGCTCGCCGTCGTCAAACTGCTGGGCTCGGGCGAGTACGCACTCCAGGCAGCCGGCCTGCCCGCCGAGGGGCACTTCGGACTCGCCGCCAAAGATTACACGCATTCCACCGCTCCGAACCGCCGCTTTCCCGACCTCATCGCGCAGCGCTCGCTAAAGGCGGCGATCGCCGGACTTCAGTCGCCCTACACCAACGACGAACTCCTGACGCTCGCGCGCCATTGCACCGAACAGGAAGACAACGCGGCAAAAGTGGAACGTCAAGTCAGGAAGTCCGCCGCCGCCCTGCTCCTCGCGTCGCGGACCGGCGCGCAATTCGACGCCATCGTGACCGGCGCGTCGGACAAAGGGACCTGGGTACGTATTTCGGGGCCGGCGGCAGAAGGCCGGGTGGTGCGCGGTGCCGAAGGCCTCGATGTCGGCGACCGCGTCCGCGTGGAACTTGTCCGCACCGATGTCGCGCGCGGGTTTATCGACTTTGCGGCAGTGCCCCCGAACCCTTAACCGTCGTGGCGACTGTCAATTCAACGCGGTGGGCCTTGCACAACGAGCCTACGCACTGAATACGGAAATCAACCGCGCAATTCGGGAAAGACGCGCTCTTCGTCGAACACTCCGGTCTTGGTTCGCAGGACGACGATGCCACCCGTCTTGCCGAGGGTCTTTCTGAGCACGCCGGCCCGACTGCCCTCTTCCTTGGATTTGAACGTGCGGACTACTTTTTCGGTGTCGTCGTGCTTCAGCACCCAGCTCGCCTTCGTTTGATCGAAGCGCAACGTAAATTTTCTCTTCACTTGCCAACC
>JBKJMN010000424.1:0-9489 GCA_046596405.1 Burkholderiales bacterium | reverse complement strand
AAAGGTCTTCCTGCCGGGCGGCGAGCCGCCGAAGTACGGCGAACTGTTTCGCCAGGAAGATTTGGGGCGCAGCATCGCCGGCATGATAGAAGCCGAACGCAGCGCGCGCGGCGACCGCGACAAAAAGCTGCGCGCGGCGCACGACTTCTTCTATCGCGGCCCGATCGCGGAAGCCGCCGCCGTCTACCATTCGAAGAACGACGGCTTTCTCACCGCGGCCGATCTCGCCGGCTTCGAAGTGCCGGTGGAGGACAGCCTCAAAGTTAACTATCGCGGCTACGAAGTGCATTCCTGCGACACCTGGTGCCAGGGCATCTCGCTGCTGCAGGCACTTAAAATCATCGAGGGCTGCGATCTCGGCAAACTGGGACACAACTCTCCCGACTATGTGCATACGGTGACCGAAGCGCTCAATCTGGCGTTCGGCGACCGCGAAGCCTACGTCGGCGATCCCAAATTCGTAAAAGTACCGACCGCCGCGCTGTTGTCGGACGCCTACGGGTCACGCCAGCGCGCGCGCATCGATCCGCAGCGCGCATTCGGCAAGCTGCCGGCCGGCGGCAATCCGGAAAACAAGCCTGCGACCGCCGGCAGTCACGAGCACATGTATGCAGCCGCGCGCGGCAAAGTCGGCACCGCGCCGGACACTATCTACGCGGCGGTCATGGACAACTATGGCAATGCCTATTCGGCCACGTTGTCCGACACCACGTACGATGCGCCGGTGATACCGGGCACCGGTCTCGTGTTCTCCTCGCGCGGCCAGCAGTCGCGTCTCACCGCCGGTCATCCGGCGCAAGTCGCGCCGGGCAAACGCCCGCGGCTGACGCCGAGCCCGGCACTGGCGATGAAGGATGGCAAGCCGTTCATGTGTTTCGGCACGCCGGGCGGCGACGTTCAGTCGCAGGCGATGCTGCAGGTCTTCCTGAACGTCACGCAGTTCGGTATGCAGGTGCAGCAGGCGGTCGAGGCGCAGCGCTTTTCGAGCAGCAGTTTCCCGAACTCGTTTGCGCCGCACGATTACTTCCCCGGCCGGCTGTGCATCGAAGAAGACATGCCGAACGGAGTCATCGACGACATGAAGAAACGCGGTCACGATGTGCAGGTGCTGCCGCGCCTGCCCGCGCAAAGCGGCGCGGTATGCGCGGTGATGCGCGATCCGCAAACCGGCATGAAGCACGCCGGCGCCGATCCGCGCCGCGAAGCTTACGCGCTGGGCTGGTAATTCGGTTGCACGCAACGCCGACTTGCTTCGGGGCTGCTACCGACTCTTCTTACGAAACCCCGCAAGATGCAGCCGCTTGGACTCGTCGACTATAGCCTGAAAGATCTTTTGCACCATCCGCGGATTCAGTTTGGCCGGCGCTGCCCACAGTTGGCGCTGCGCGAACATCGCTTTGCGGTGCCGCGGATCGCCGATGCTTTTGCGGTCATGTTTGAATTTCAGCGCGGCAAGCGCGTACTTCTGGCGCTTGCCGAGCAACCTGACCAAATCGCGGTCAATGGCATTGACGGCCGCGCGTATGTCGGTCAGATTGCGGCAGGCGTTCGGTGATTTCATGATCTCCCCTCCAAAAATTCCAGTTTATCCATTTTGCGGTCTCGCCATCATAGGCGCGTTGTGCGTCCCGTCAGCCCTCGCCCAGACCACTTCGCCCTTCGACAAAAGCTCAGGAGGCTTAGGACAGGCCGCTTCGACAGGCTCAGGACAGGCTTATCCCTCGAAACCGATACGCGTCATCGTGCCGTTGCCGGCGGGCGGCACCGCCGACATACTCGCGCGCATGGTCAGCCAGCAGTTAAATGCGGCGTGGGGACAGCCGGTCGTCATCGACAACCGCGGAGGGGCGAACGGCAACATTGGCACCGAAGCTGCCGTAAGATCGCCGGCCGACGGTTATACGCTGCTGGTCGGCTCGATGAGCACGCATACGATGAACCAGTTCCTCTACAGCAAGCTCGCTTACGATCCGGTCAACGACGTGGCGCCGATTTCGCTAATGGCCAACGTCGCGAGCGTGCTCGTGGCGCATCCATCGTTGCCGGTGAAGAATGTGAAGGACCTGATTGCACTGGCGAAAGCGCGGCCGGGACAACTTACTTACGCTTCCGGCAGCAGCTTTTACCAGATGTGCGGCGAATTGTTCAGGATAACCGCGAAAATCGATCTCACGCACGTGCCGTATAAAGGGGGCAGCCAGGCGATCACCGATATCCTCGGCGGCCAGATCGATCTGATGTTCACCGGGACGCCCGTCACGCTGCCGCATATCCAGTCAGGCAGACTGAAAGTGCTGGCCGTTACCAACTCCAAACGCGCGGCGGTGTTGCCAAACGTGCCGACCATAGGCGAGACGCTGCCCGGTTATGAATTCAACAACTGGTTCGGGCTCATGGCGCCTGCCGGCACGCCGCGTGCGGTCGTCGACCGCATCAACACCGAAATCGTCCGCATTCTGACGCTGCCGGAGATCCGCGAAAAACTAGCTGCCCTGGGTCTGGAACCCACGCCCAGCACGCCGGAAAAATTCGCTGCCATCATAAGAATCGACGCCGAAAAATCCGGCCGCCTCATCAAAGCGGCCGGCGTGCGCGCGGAGTAGGTGCAGTAGGTCAATCCAGTTTCGCGCCGGAATCCTTGACGAGCTTCCCCCATTTCGCGTGCTCTTTCGCGATGTAAGCGCCGAATTCGTCAGCAGGCGCCGGTACGATCTCGACACCGGCGGCGAGCAGGCGGTCGCGCACGTCCGTGAGCTGCAGAATTTTAAGGGTGTCGCCGCTGATCTTGCCGACAACGTCATTCGGCAATCCGGCCGGCCCCGCCAAGCCTATCCACGAGACGACATCGAAGCCCTTGTAGCCCAGCTCGTCGAAGCTCGCGACGTCGGGCAGTTGCGG
Organism: Burkholderiales bacterium; assembly: GCA_046596405.1. Classification (GTDB taxonomy): domain Bacteria; phylum Pseudomonadota; class Gammaproteobacteria; order Burkholderiales; family SG8-41; genus PALSA-1004. The sequence continues at coordinate 6,591 of JBKJMN010000424.1, read as the reverse complement.
CGAGCGTTTCGCGCTGGAAATAGCCAGCGGGCGCAGCTTGCCGTTTTTGACCTGCGGAATGGCGGCAGCGACCACCACAAAACCGGCTGGTATCTGGCCGCCCATGATGTCGGTCAACGCCTGCGCGGCACCTTTGTACGGGACGTGCGCAACGTCGATGCCCGCCATCGTCTTCAACAGTTCCATCGACAAATGGCCGGGCGTGCCGTTGCCAGGCGAACCGTAATTGATCTGGCCGGGGCGCTGTTTGGCGAGCACCACAAACTCTTTCACCGACTGTGCCGGCAGCGAAGGATGCACGCACAGCACGAAAGGCACCTGCCCGATTCGCGCAATCGCGCGGAAATCCTTGACTGTGTCGTACGGCAGCTTGCTGTACAGCGTTGCGTTGGCAACGTGATTGGCGGCGATCATGATCAGCGAATAGCCGTCAGGCGCGGCCTTAGCGATGGTCGAAGTCGCGGGAATGCCGTTGGCGCCAGGCTGGTTCTCCACGATCACCGACTGGCCCCAGGCTTCGGTCAGCTTTTGCGCCACCGTGCGGCTCAGGACATCGGTCGCACTGCCGGTCGAATACGGCACCATCAGCCTGACCTGCCGCGCGGGATACGCTTGCGCCGCCGCCAGGCAAGTGAACGCGGTAAGTAACACGCCGGCTGCCGCACCATAGAGTCTCGACCTGCAATCAATCCGCCTCATAGCCGCTCCTTCGCATTCGCCTGATAGTTAATCGCCACCAAACTCCATCATCGCATCGACCAGCCAGCCCCATAAATACGGCGCCACGCTGCGCTCGACGAGAATACGATAGCCCGGCCTGTCGTCCGTCTGGTGCAATCCGATGCGCACGCGCGCGAGCGTGGTCAGCACGCAATCGCCCGGCCTGAATACGCGCGGATGCAGGTCGATCGCGCAACCCTTGCGCAGCACATCGGCCGCGAGCGAACCGCATAACTCGAATTCGGCACGCAGATCGCTCACATCGACCGCCGATACGGCTTCATGCTGCAACGCCTGGAACAGCGGCGCCGCCGCTGCACCTGGTGCAACGATCAGCCACTGGTCGGGACCGAACCACAATGCGGTGCGCCCCCCGCCGGTGGATGACTTGCCGGGTGTCAGCGGCAAGACCAACGCAAGCGCGCTTTGCACCAAGTCCAGTGCCGCGACGTTCGCCGGATCAAGGCGCAGGTCGATCATGGTTGACGCGGGCAATTCGCGCAGGGCAACGACGACGGGATCACCGTGCGTACGCAATGCCGCGCTTTCGCTGCCCAGCGCCGTGCGTGCCGTCAGCGCATCAACCATTGAGACGCTCGCCTTTCAGATCGTAAAACCGCGGCTCGCCTATGCGCGCCATGACCACGCGGCCGTGCACGACGACCGCGACCTGCTCGTTCATGCGGTTGCGCCCGTTCTCGATCAACGCCATCGCTATGGAGCGTCCCAACGTGGGACTCATGTAACTCGAGGTAACGTGGCCGATCATGGGCACCGGGGGACGATTGATGCGCGCTGCTTCCGCAATATTAATGACCTGACTGCCTTCGATGAGCATCGTTTGCGCGTCGTCCGTCAGCAATCCGACCAGTTGCTTGCGCCCGTCGCGCGCACTGTCGCTGCGCTTCAACCCGCGTTTGCCCAGGAAATCCGTCTTTGACTTGCCCACGATCCAGCTCATGCCGAGATCGTGCGGCGTCACCGTGCCGTCGGTATCGTGGCCGACAACGATAAAGCCCTTCTCCGCGCGCAGCACGTGGAGGGCCTCGGTGCCGAGCGGCGTAATACCGAGAGCTGCGCCCTCTTGCATCAGCAGTTCCCACAAGGCGAGCCCGTAGCGCGCCGGCACGTTGATTTCGTACGACAGCTCGCCGGTGAAACTCACGCGCGCAATGCGTGCCGGCACGCCGGCCACCGTCCCGCTGCGGATAGTCATATGCGGAAACGCCGCGGATGCGAGATCGATGTCGCCCGGCAATTTCTGCAGCAGCGCGCGCGCCTGCGGGCCAGTCACGCACAATGTCGCCCAGTTAGCGGTGACCGGCGTCACGTACGCCTGCAAATCCAGCCACTCGCATTGCAGCCATTCCTCCAGCCAGTTCACGACACCATCCGCGCCGCCCGAGGTGGTCGTCATCAGATAGTGATGCTCGCCCAGACGCGCAGTCACGCCGTCGTCGAACACCATCCCGTCTTCACGCAGCATCAGGCCGTAACGGCAAGCACCGACCGCGAGGTTGTCCCACGCGTTCGTGTAGACCATGTTGAGAACTTTCAAGGCGTCGCGGCCGCGGATTTCGATTTTGCCCAGCGTCGATGCGTCGAGCAGACCTACGCCATTGCGCACTGCCAGACATTCGCGCGCGACCGCTGCGTGCATATCTTCGCCGGCTCGCGGGTAGTACTGCGGACGCTGCCACAAGCCGACCGGCTCGAACACCGCACCCTGCGCGGTGTGCCAGTCGGTCATCGGCGTCTTGCGCACGGGCTCGAAAAGTTCGCCGATTTCGCGTCCGGCGAGCGCGCCGATGGTGATCGGCATATAAGGCGGGCGGAAAGTCGTGGTGCCGACTTCGGGCACGCTGCGCGCGGTCGCATTGCCGAGTATGCCGAACGCCGTGATATTGCCGATCTTGCCCTGGTCAACCCCCATGCCCGTCGTCGTATAGCGTTTGGCGTGCTCCACCGAGACATAGCCTTCGCGCGCGGCGAGCGCAAGATCAGCCGCGGTCACGTCGCTCTGCTGGTCGACGAATTTTTTAGGGTTACCTCCGGCGGCGGGAATTTCCCACAATTTATGCACGGCCAACGCGGTGCGCACGCCGACTGGCGGCACCACGCGGTCGAATCCCGCCGCCAGCGCAGCGGTCGCTCCTGCCGCGCTGCCTTGTGCAACGCAATCAGCCAGCATGAACGCGCCGTTCGCTGCCCCCGCCGCCAGCGTCGCCTGTGCCGCCTGGCCGGGCACGAAACAATGCTGAACATCATCGTAGGCAAGTTTGCCGCCCGCTTGCGAAAACAAATGCACCGCCGGGTCCCAGCCGCCCGCCATGCATATCAAGTCGCAGGCCACGGTTTCAACCGGGCCGACGATCTGGCCGGTTGCGTCTATCGCGGCAATATCGGCGGCGGTTACACGCTGGAATCCGCGCGCCGCAACCACGGCTTGGCCAGCCCGCACGCCAAGACCGCGCACTGCATGCATGCCGGACTGCGGCCGCAAATCGACGAGCGCAGCGATTTCAACGCCCGCATCCGCCAGCGCGAGCGCCGCGTCGTAAGCGCTGTTGTTATTCGCAAAAATGACGGCACGCGTACCCGGCCGCACCGCGAATTGCACCGCATAGCGCTGCGCGGCGTTGGCCAGCATCACGCCCGGCAAATCGTTGTTCGCGAAAACGAGCGAGCGCTCATTGGCGCCGGCGGCGACGATCACCTGTTTCGCACGGACTTTCCATAGCCGCTGGCGCGGCAGGCGTGTATCCGCCGCAGCCAGGTGGTCAGTTACACGCTCGACCAGCGTGACCAGGTTGTGATCGTAATAGCCGCTCGCGGTCGTGCGGGTCAGCACAGCTACTTCCGGCATATGCGCAAGCTTGCTTCGCATGAGGCGCCGCCACGCGCCGGCTGCCGCGCCGTCGATGGTGCCGCCGCCATAACAAAGCTGACCGCCGATTTCCGGCCGCTCGTCCGCCAGGATGACGCGCGCGCCGGCTTCACCTGCCGCGAGGGCCGCCGCGATGCCGGCAGGCCCGCCGCCGATCACCAGCACGTCGCAATGGTCGTTGCGCTTCTCGTAGCGGTCCGGGTCCGGCGCATCCGGCGTGCGGCCGAGGCCTGCCGCATTGCGTATGAATTTCTCGTACCACATCCATGCGCCATGCGGCCACATGAAAGTCTTGTAATAGAAACCCGCGGGCAAAACACGCGAACAGAGGTTGGCCACCGCGCCGAGGTCAAACCCGACACCCGGCCAGCAGTTGATGCTTGCCGCTTCGAGCCCATCGTACAATTCGACCATGGTCGCGGGTAGATTGGGCAAGGCACGCGCGCCGCTGCCAATGCGCACCAGCGCATTCGGTTCTTCCGGCCCCGCGCTCACGATGCCGCGCGGACGGTGATACTTGAAGCTGCGCCCGACGAGCCGTACGCCGTTGGCAAGCAGCGCGGACGCGAGCGTATCCCCGGCATAGCCCTTGTACGCGGCGCCATTGAACGTAAAATTAAGCGGCTTGCTGCGGTCTATGCGACCGCCAAGAGCGAGCCTGAATATCTGTTCGCTCATACGTCGGCCGGCAGCTCCCCCATTTTGTAAGCGGACTTGATCTCATGGGTCACGCTGTCGCGTGCGACGTTGAACCAGCGCCGGCAGCCGTGGGCGTGAAACCAGCGCTCGAGCTGCAGACCTTTTATGTTCTTGCGAAAATAGAGATACTCGCCCCACTGTTGATCAGTAACGGAATCCGCGGGCCGCACGATATGCGCTTCGCCGCCGGGCGTGAACTCGGCATCGTTGCGCGCACCGCACCATGGGCAAGGAATCAAAAGCATTCGGCCAAAACCTTTGCCACAGAGAGCACAGAGATTACAGAGATTTTCCGTATTAGATCTTTCATCTTTTCTCTGTGTCCTCTGTGCCCTCTGTGGCCAACGATTTAATGAGCCACGCCGGCGGCGGCGGCTTCGTCGATCAGGCGGCCGCTCGAAAAACGATCGAGACTGAAATTTTTATTGAGCGCATGTGATTCACCGTGCGCAAGCGTATGCGCGAACACCCACCCCGAACCCGGCGTCGCCTTGAATCCGCCGGTGCCCCAGCCGCAGTTTACGAACAGGTTCTCGACCGGCGTTTTGCCGATGATGGGGCTCGCGTCCGGCGCACAATCAACGATGCCCGCCCACTGGCGCATCATGCGCAGCCGGCTGAACACGGGAAACAATTCCAGCAGCGCGCGCAACTGCTCCTCAATAAGGTTGAAGCTGCCGCGCTGCGCGTACGAAACATAGCCGTCGCGCGCAGCGCCTATCACGAGTTCGCCCTTGTCTGATTGGCTCAGGTACACGTGCACCAACCCGGCCATCAGCACGGTATGAAAGATCGGCTTGACCGGCTCCGATACCAGCGCCTGCAGCGGATAGCTTTGGATCGGCAGTTTCACACCCGCCATGCCCATCACGACACCGCTATGCCCCGCCGCCACCACGCCGACGCGGCCAGCGGAAATATGACCAAGCGTCGTATCTACGCCGGTAATGCGGCCGCCTTCACACTTCAAACCGGTGACCGCGCAGTTCTCGATGATGTCGACACCGAGCCCGCTCGCCGCCCGCGCGTAGCCCCACGCAACCGAATCGTGGCGCGCATTGCCGCCGCGCTTTTGCACGATGCCGCCCAATACCGGGTAGCGGCAATCCGGACTCGTATTCAGCAGCGGCGCCCAACGCTTCACTTCGCGCGGCGTGAGCAGCTCGCAATCGATGCCGTTCAGATGCATGGCGCTTGCGCGGCGCTCCATTTCGTTCAGCTCGTGGCGCGTGAACGCTAGATTGACCACGCCGCGCTGGCTGAACATAGTGTTGAAATTGAGCTCCTGGCTCAATCCTTCCCACAACTTCAGCGCGTGCTCATATAAATGCGCGCTGTCGTCCCACATGTAATTGGAGCGCACTACCGTCGTATTGCGTCCCGTGTTGCCCATCCCGATGGGGCCTTTTTCCAGCACCGCCACGTTGCGGATGCCGTGAAGCTTAGCGAGATAGTAGGCAGTCGCCAGCCCGTGACCGCCGCCACCGACGATCACGACGTCATAGGATTTTTTCGGTTGTGCCGCGCGCCAGTGCGGCGTCCAGTTGCGGTGTCCGGACAGCGCATGGCCCAACAGGGACCAGAATGAGAATTTCTTCATCATCCCAACCGCCTTGCGCGGAATTGCGGTTTATTCTGCACGCGCGCCCGAATCACGTATCACCTTGTTCCACTTGACCACTTTCTTCGTGCAGAAAAGCACTGAACTCAGCCGGTGTGTTGGCGACGACTTCCGCGCCCTGATTGGCGAACTGCTTGCGCATCTCCGACGTCCCCAGCGCCTGCACGGTGGCAGTATGCAAAAGCGCCAGTACTGGCTTGGGCACGCCGGCGGGCGCGACGATACCGAACCAGGTATACACGGCGTAACCCGGCACCGCGGCTTCGGCCACCGTCGGCACGTCGGGATATTCCGCCATGCGCTTCACGCCGGTAGTGGCAAGTAGCCGGATACGGCCGCTATGTATGAACGGCGTCGCCGACAACATACTCTGCACCTCGACCTGCGCTTCGTTCATCACCAGCGCGTTCAGCGCCTCGGCGGGCCCGCGATAGGGAACGTGCACCATGCTCACGCCGGCCATGCTTTTGAAGAGCTCCATGCCGAGATGGCTCGGCGAACCGCCGCCCGATGACGAGTAATTGAGCTTGCCGGGCTGGCCCTTGGCGAGCGCGATCACTTCTTTCACGGATTTCGCGGGCAGGTTCAGTGCCGCCAGAAAGCCGCTGGGAGAACGCGCTGCCAGAGTGACCGGCGTGAAATCGTTGACCGGGACGTACGGCAG
>JBKJMN010000242.1:0-9826 GCA_046596405.1 Burkholderiales bacterium | reverse complement strand
CGATCTCAAAGTCGTGACGAAAGTGCAGCCGACGCAGCAGCAGCAGGACGACCTCATGTTCGCCTGGCGCGTCGCCAAGTTCGTGAAATCGAATGCGATCGTATTCTGCGGCGACGGGCGCACGCTCGGCGTCGGTGCGGGCCAGATGAGCCGTGTCGATTCAGCGCGCATTGCCGCCATCAAGGCGCAGACCGCCCATCTGGCGCTCGCCGGCTCGGTCGTCGCCTCCGACGCTTTTTTCCCGTTTCGCGACGGACTCGATGTCGTCGCCGACGCGGGTGCAATCGCGGTGATCCAGCCCGGCGGCAGCTTGCGCGACGAAGAAGTTATCGCCGCTGCGGACGAGCGCGGCATCGCCATGGTCTTCACCGGCCATCGCCATTTCAGGCACTGACGGCGTGCGGCGCATCCTTACCCAATGAAGCTGCTCGTCATTGGCGGCGGCGGCCGCGAACACGCGCTCGCGTGGAAGCTCGCGCGCTCGCCGCGCGTCTCCAAGGTATACGTCGCGCCGGGCAACGCCGGCACGGCGCTCGAGGACGGCTTGGAGAACGTCGGGATCACCGGGCACGCTGCGTTCGTTGCCTTCGCTCACGAGGAGCAAATCGCGCTCACTATCGTCGGTCCCGAAGCGCCGCTCGCCGCCGGCATTGTCGATGCGTTCCAGGCGGAGGGGTTGAAAATTTTCGGGCCCACCCGGCGCGCGGCGCAACTCGAAAGCTCCAAGGATTTCGCCAAAGCATTCATGCAGCGCCATCGAATTCCGACTGCCGCGTATCAAACATTCACCGACGCGCAGGCCGCGCATGAATACGTCGACGGCCGCGGCGCACCGATCGTGATCAAGGCCGACGGTCTCGCGGCCGGCAAAGGCGTAGTCGTCGCCGCGGATATCAAGGAAGCGCACGCTGCGATCGACATGATGTTGACCGCGAACAAAATGGGCGCGGCCGGCAGCCGCGTCGTGATCGAGGATTTTCTCGATGGCGAGGAAGCGAGCTTCATCGTCATGGTCGACGGCCGCCACGCGCTGGCGCTCGCCACCAGCCAGGATCACAAGCGCCTCAAGGATGGCGACGCCGGTCCCAACACCGGCGGCATGGGTGCCTATTCGCCGGCGCCGGTAGTCACGCCGAGCGTGCACGCGAAAGTCATGCGCGAAATCATCACGCCGGCGATCGCCGGCATGGAGCAGGACGGCGCGCCGTTCGTGGGCTTTCTGTACGCGGGACTGATGATAGGCAAAGACGGCCAGGTCAATGTGGTCGAATTCAACTGCCGGCTCGGCGACCCGGAAACGCAACCGATTATCCTGCGCCTGAAAAGTGATTTGCTGACGTTGCTTGACCACGCGCTCGCCGGCACGCTCGACCAGGCGCAAGCCGAATGGGACCCGCGCGCCGCTTTGGGCGTGGTCATGGCCGCGCACGGATATCCCGATGCCCCGCGCAGAGGCGATGCGATCACGGGCCTGCCGCAGGGGCACGCAATAGCCGGCGACGACTACCACGTGTTCCATTCCGGCACGGAACTCGCCGGCGAGTCGGTCGTCGCGAACGGCGGGCGCGTGTTATGCGTGACCGCACTCGGCCATAACGTGAAAACCGCGCAACGGCGCGCGTATGAAATCGCCGACCTGATCCGGTTCGACGGCATGCAGATGCGGCGCGACATCGGTCACCGCGCGATTCAAAACCAGCGGCGCTGACGCGCACCGTCAGAGGAGACTAAATCATCGCAACTGCCAGCCTGGCGAAAAGCCTGACCGTTCCCGCCAGCATGAAAGCGTGGGTGCTCGGCAATCCGGATGAATTGAAACTCGTCGACCAGCCGGTGGCGCCGGCGTTTCTACCCGCCGCCGATTTCGGCCGCTTGATCGCGAAGGAAGACAGCGAGGTCGCGCAGGTCATCCCATCGCTCGGCCTGAAGAAGAGCGCAAACTGACTTGAGCGCAGCCGCGTCATCACCTGCCGATCTCGCGGCAGTCAAAAATTATCTGACCGGTTTGCAGGAGCGGATTGTTGCCGGGCTCGGCGCGATCGAAGGCCGGTCTTTTCGCACCGACGCATGGCAACGGCCTGAAGGCGGCGGCGGTATCAGCCGCGTCGTCGAAGACGGCACGGTGTTCGAGCGCGGCGGCGTTAATTTTTCGCACGTCACGGGTAAGACTTTGCCGCCCTCGGCAACGGCGCTGCGCCCGGAACTGGCGGGGCGCGCCTGGGACGCGCTCGGCGTCTCGCTCGTGCTGCATCCGCGCAATCCGCATGCACCGACGGTCCACCTGAACGTGCGCTTCTTTTGCGCGCACGCCAGCGGCGGCGCGGCAGCGCCGGTGTGGTGGTTCGGCGGCGGCATGGATCTCACGCCCTATTACGGCTATGCCGAGGACGCGAGCCACTTTCATCGCGCGTGCCGCGACGCGCTCGCGCCTTTCGGCGCGGACACTTATCCGCGCTACAAAAAATGGTGCGACGACTATTTTTATCTCAAGCATCGCGCCGAGCCGCGCGGCATCGGCGGGATTTTCTTCGACGATCTGAATACGCCCGATTTCGCGACCTGCTTTGCGCTCCAGCAAAGCGTCGGCGACCATTTCCTCGACGCTTACCTGCCGATACTCGCGCGGCGCCAGGATCTCGCTTACGGCGAGCGCGAGCGCGACTGGCAGGCGTACCGCCGCGGCCGTTACGTCGAATTCAATCTCGTGTGGGATCGCGGCACGCTGTTCGGCCTGCAATCGGGTGGCCGCACCGAATCGATTTTGATGTCGTTGCCGCCGGTCGTGAAATGGCGCTATGACTGGCAGCCCGCGCCGGGGAGTGCGGAAGCGGCGCTGCTCGCCGACTTCCTGACGGGTAAGAACTGGGTCTAAAGCCGGGCGCTCGAGCCCGTGATCCCCTACGGGCCGTCGGCCCTGCCGAACCAGCGCCCGCGCAGCGCTTTGATGCCGTCGACTAGGCGCTGTCTGATCGAGGACGGCGCAGGCTGGGCCGGCGGCTGCACGCGCAGGGCCTCGACGAGAATGGGCGTTTGCTTGTAAGTCAGGTAGCGCTGCAACGCCGCGTGCACATGCCCCTTCAACAGTTTGACGATCACTGGACGTGTCAGAAAGCGGAAAATCTGCGCCTCGTTGATGAGTTCGATCACGAGTTCCGAATCCGAAGCCGAAGTCGCGACGATGGTCAGGATCTGCGGATTTTCGCGTTTCAGCAGTTTCAGCATTTCCGTCAACTGACCCTGCCCGGCTTCGACATCGGTGATCACGACCCCGATTTCGCGCGCCTGCATGACCGCGAGCGCCGCCTCGACGTCGGCCGCATAGACGACCGGGCACAGGTTGCCGACCAGTTCGCGCACGACCCGGTAAATCTCCTCGTCGCTGTCGATCACCAGCACGCCGGCATCCATCTTCTGCGGCAACTCGGTCGTCCGCGCCTTGGTGTCGGCGAGCTGCAGTCCGATGGTCGCCGCCTCGGCGACGATCGTCTGCAGATCGGTGTTATCCCACGGCTTGCTGATGAAGCGGTAGACCTCGCCGTCGTTGATCGAGCCGACGATGGACGCGAGATCGGAGTAGCCGGTAAGCAGAATGCGCACGCTGGTTGGCGACACTTCGTGCGAGCGGCGCAGCAGCTCGACGCCCGGCATGATGGGCATGCGCTGGTCGCTGATGATCACATGGACGTGATACTTGGCCATGAAATCGAGCGCCTTGTTGCCGTCGGTGGTGGTGAACACGTGATAGCGCTGGCGAAACAGCGATTTGAGCGCCGACAAGATGCGCTCTTCGTCGTCGACGAGCAGCAACCGCGCCTGCTTGACGCCGGTGTCCAGGCTGATTGCACTGTCGCCAGTCAATAACGCCGAGAGATCGACGTCGCCCGCCGTGGCCGCGGTCGCCGCCGAAGCGGTCGCCGCAGTGAGCAGGCGCGCCGCATTCATGAGCGCGGCGCCGTCAGGTGGCGGCGCGGCGGCAGGCGGCGCAGCGCCCGCGTTCAGCGTGGACTCGATGGCCGGCTGCAACGCATCGGAAAATTCGCGCGCGCTCTGGAACCGGTCTTCGCGCTTCTTGGCCAGCGCCTTGAGCAATACGCGGTCGATCAACGCCGGCAGCTTGGGATTGACGCGCGACGGTTCGGCGGGCGGCTGATTGAGCACTTGATGCATGACCGCCGCGGAATTGCCCGTAAACGGCTTGCGCCCGGTCAAGAGCTCATACGCGATCACGCCGACCGAATACAAGTCGGCCTGCAGGCCGATGTCGATGCCCATGAACTGCTCGGGCGCCATGTAATGCGGCGTGCCGAGCACGTCGCCGACTTGCGTGAGCTGCGACGATTCGATGCGCGCGATGCCGAAATCGCTGATCTTGATGCGCCCGTCGTTGTTGATCAGGATATTGGACGGCTTGACGTCGCGATGGATCACGCCTGCGGCATGCGCATGGCCGAGGCCATCGAGCAGCTGGCGGATAATTTCGCCGACTTCCCGCACTTCGTATCCGACTTCCTGCTGCAGGTGCTGGGCGAGCGTTTTGCCGTTGACCAGCTCCATGACGATATAGGCGACGTCGTCGTCTTCGCCATAGTCGTAAATCTGCACGATGCGCGGATGCACGAGGCGGCCGACCGCCTGCGCCTCGTGGCGGAAACGCTGCATGATATGTTTCAGATCCTCCGCGCCGACCGAGGTTTTGGAGATCGCCTTGATCGCGACAGCACGCGAGATTGCCGGGTCGAAGCCGCGATAGACGCTGCCCATGCCGCCTTTGCCCAGCACGTCCTGGATGTCGTACTTGCCGATTTTTTGCGGAGTTGCCATCGCCTCAGGTTTCTATGGCCGCGTCCGCCGGCGGTTTCAGCGGCAGCCACACAATGAAGCGCGTGCCGGCGCCGGGCGTCGATTCGACGTCGATACGCCCGCCGTGCTGCTGCACGATCTTGTACGAAATCGACAGGCCCAGGCCGGTGCCCTTGCCGATTTCCTTGGTCGAAAAGAACGGGTCGAAGATTTTCGGCAGCACGTCCGGCGGAATGCCCCCGCCGTTGTCCTCGACTTCGACCGCGACCCCGTCGCCGTCGTTACGCGTGGTCAGCATGATCTTGCCCGGCTTGTCGCCCATCGCCTGCGCCGCATTGGTGATCAGGTTCAGAAACACCTGGTTGATCTGCGAGGGCGAGCATACGATAGGGGCGATGTTACCGAACGCCTTGTTCACGGTGACCGACTTGAGCAGGTGCTTGGCGAGGAGCAGCGTGCTTTGCAGGCCTTCGTTCAAGTTGAAGCTCGTTACTTTGCTGCGATCGAGGCGGCTGAAGTCCTTCAGGTTGCCGACGATTTCGGCCATCTGGCCGGTCCCGTACAGCCCGTCGTTGACGAGGCCGCCCAATTCCGTCAGCACACCCTGTTGTTTGAGCTGCGCAAGCTGCGCGGACACGACCGCGAACTGCCGCGACAGCCCGTCGGCGTCGTTGCCGGCCTGCAGCAGGGCGAGCAGCTTTTCGCAGTTGGCGAGCGTTTCGGTCAGCACGGGCAGCTTGTCGGCGACGGTGCCGAGGCTGTTCTTGACGTAGGCGAGCGGCGTATTGATTTCATGCGCGACGCCCGCGACCATCTGGCCGAGCGAGGACATTTTTTCGGATTGGATGAGCTGGGCTTCCGAATCTTTCAGGTGCTGCAACGCGGCGGATAATTCACTCGTGCGCAGCTGCACCCGGCGCTCGAGATCAAGGTTGGCGGCCTTTAGGTTGCCGCCGAAGTAGGCGAGCAAAACGAGCAGGGCGCCCGCATAGGCAATCAGGTAAACCCGGTAGCGTTCCTTTTCCGCGAGCTCGGTCTCGACTTCGGTGTTAAACGAGTAAGTCAGCGCTTCGAGGCGCGGCCCCGACGTGAGCAGCAGGAGCTTGGGGTAAATCGCCTGCTCCGCAGCCCGCGCGGTGAGCAGCGTTTGCACCGCGTCGGCGAGGCGCCCGGCCGTTTCGTGCACCGTCTCGGGGAGTGCGCGCAAGGTGGCGGCGGCCGACTCCAGATTGGCGCGTTGAGTGTCCTGGGCGAGCCAATAATACAAAGGCCCGCTTGCCGTGAGCGTGGTCAATGCGGAATCGAGCGCGGGCGGGCGCGGTTTCAACGCTGCGGATTGCGCGCTCAACTCGGCCGTGCCCTTGAGCACTTCGCGCAGCGCGGTTTGCGCAGCGGCATTTTCGGTCTTGAATTTTTCGACGAGGGCCGCTTTTTGCTGGATCGTCGCGCGCAGCCCGGGCAGCGCTTCAGTGAGTGCGGCGCTGGGCACGCGCGTGACCGCCGCGTCCAGGTTCTCGAGCGCCCTGACGGCTGCGCTGGCGCGATTCGGCGCGGGCCGGTCGCCGGTCACGAGTTCGGCGCGCGCGCGCACGACGTCAAGGTCCCAGCGGCTGTCGATATCCTTCAATTCACGCAAATAGCCCAGCGTTTCATTTTGCTGGCGCAAGTCGATGGCCTGCGTCTTTTGGTACAAAAACGCGAGCGCGGCGGCGAGCGCCGCGGCGCCGACGCACAGCAGGGTGGTATGCAGGATTTCGTTTTTATTCATCGCGTCGTCCTACTCGCCCAGATAAGCGCGCCGCACGCCCGGATGGGCCAGGAGTGCCGGCGCATTGTCGCTTAACGTGATTTCTCCGCTTTCCATCACATAGCCGCGATCGCACATTTCCAGCGCGAGCTTGGCATTCTGCTCGACCAGCAAAGTAGTCACGCCGGTGGCGGCGATCTCGCGGATGGTGGCGAATATTTTTTGCACCATCAGCGGCGCCAGACCCATGCTCGGCTCGTCGAGCAGCAAGAGCCGCGGACGGCCCATGAGCGCGCGCCCGATCGCGAGCATCTGCTGCTCGCCGCCCGACAGCGTGCCCGCGACCTGCTGGTGGCGCTCGGCGAGCCGCGGGAAGAGCGTAAGCACATGATCATGATCGGCACGAATCTCCCTTTTATCGTTACGGCAATAAGCGCCCATGTCGATGTTTTCCGCGACCGTCAGCCGCGCAAACACGCCGCGGCCTTCGGGCACCAGCGCAATGCCGAGCGCGATCAGGCGGTGCGACGGCATGGCGGTTATGTCGGCGCCATTGTAGCGGACGCGGCCCGCGCTGGGGTGGACGAGTCCGGTCAGCGCTTTGAGGGTGGTCGTTTTGCCGGCGCCATTGGCACCGATCAGCGTCACCATTTCGCCGGCCGCGACCATGAAGGTTATGCCTTTGACCGCGTTGATGCCGCCATACGCGACTTTGAGCCCCTCAACCTCGAGCAGCGGCTGGCGGCCCGCGGACGCGCGGTCAGGCAAGCGCGCCACCCAGATAAGCCTCTATGACGGCGGCATCACGTTGCACCGCCGCGGGCGCGCCCTCGGCGATTTTTCTGCCATAGTCGAGCACGGCCACGCGGTCGCACAGACCCATCACGAGCTTGACGTCGTGCTCGATCAGCAACAGCGTGGTGCCGTCGGCGCGGACGCGTTCGAGCAGGCGTTTCAACGTCGCGGTTTCGGTCGCGTTCATGCCGGCCGCCGGCTCGTCGAGCGCGAGCAGTTTGGGCTCGGTGGCGAGCGCGCGCGCGATTTCGAGCCGCCGCTGGTCGCCGTAAGACAGACTGTTCGCGAGTTCGTGCTGGTGGGCGCCGACGCCGACATACTCGAGAAGATCGCGCGCCCGGGCATGGATCGCCCGTTCCTCTTCGCGCGTCTGGCGCGTGCGCAGCACGGCGCCAAGCACGCCGGCGCCAGTGCGCACGTGCCGGCCGACCATCACATTCTCGAGCGCGGTCATGTTGCCGAACAGCCGGATGTTCTGAAACGTGCGCGCAATGCCCGCCGCCGCGACTTTGTGCGTCGCGGAGACGGCGAGCGGCGCGCCATCGAACAGGAAATCGCCCCCGTCGGCCGGGTAGAAACCGGTGAGTACGTTGAAGAACGTGGTTTTGCCCGCGCCATTGGGCCCGATCAGCCCGTAAATTTCGCCGCGTTCGATCGTCAGCGTGACGTCGGTTAGCGCTTCGAGACCGCCGAAGCGTTTGCTAATAGCCCTGGCTTCCAGCAAGTTTTTCACGCGGACGCAGCCTCTGCCGGGTAGCTCATGTCGACACCGCCTCTTCGAAGGCGCAGCGCATTTTCAACATCGCGTGTCGGCGTCCTGCAACCTTCGCTTTGCCGTCGATCCCCCTTGCGGGGGCCCCTCGCCGGGTAGCTCACGTTGACTCCGCCTCTTCGAAGTTGGGTGGCATGTGCAAGATCGGGTGTCGGTGTTCTGCGCCATTCGCTTTGCCGTCGATCCCCCTGCGGGGGCCCCTCGCCAGGTAGCTCATGTCGACAACTCCCGTTTGCGGACTTTGGATGGCCATAAGCCTGCCGGGCGGAACAACATCATCAGCATCAGCGCGAGGCCGAAGAGCAGCATGCGCACCACTTCCGGTTCGACGAACGATTTGCCGAACACGAGCTGCTGTAGCGGGCCGACCGTATAGCGCAGAATCTCCGGCACGAACGACAAGAGCAGCGCGCCGAGGATCACGCCCCAGATGTTGCCCATGCCGCCCAGCACCACCATCGACAGCACCATGATCGATTCGACGAGCACGAAACTTTCGGGGCTGATAAAGCCCTGGATCGCCGAAAAAATCCCGCCGGCGATGCCGCCGAACGATGCCCCCATCGCGAACGCGAGCAGCTTGACGTGGGCGGTATTGATGCCCATCGCCCCGGCGGCGACCTCATCCTCGCGGATCGCCTGCCACGCGCGGCCGATGCGCGAATCCTGCAGGCGCACGTTGACCACGATCATCGCCAGCAGTACGAGTAGCAGCAGATAGTAATACTTGACCGGTCCGCTGAAAGTGAGACCCGCGAGCGTTTCCGACTGACTGAAGCTGAAGCCGCCGAAACGGAACGGATCGATGCGCGAAATGCCTTGCGGGCCGTTGGTGATATTGACCGGCTGCGACAGGTTGTTGAAGAAAATGCGCACGATTTCGCCGAAGCCCAACGTCACGATCGCGAGGTAGTCGCCGCGCAGTTTGAGCGTTGGCGCGCCGAGCAGCACGCCGAACCCGCACGCGACGAGCGCGCCTATCGGCAGGATGACCCAGAACGGCAGGTGGATGTTGAGTTGCGGCGATGCAAGCAGCGCATAGGTATACGCGCCGACGCCGTAGAACGCGATATAGCCCAGATCGAGCAGGCCGGCGTAACCGACGACGATGTTGAGCCCCAGCGACAGCAGCGCGAACAGCATCGCGAGATTCATGATGCGCACCCACGCGGTGCCGACTGCCGCCAGCGCGAACGGCAATACGAGGAGCGTGACCGTCACCAGCCCGATGCCGACCCACAAGGCGGCGGGGTGTTGTTTGAAGCGGTCAAGGTCCATGCACGGGCTCTATCCTATGCGCGGGCGCTCACGCGCTCGCCAAGCAGCCCCGACGGCCGGAACACCAGCACGGCGATCAGCACCAGGAACGCGAACACGTCCTGGTAGTTGCTGCCGAATACGTTGCCGGTCAGATCGCCGATATAGCCGGTGCCGAGCGCTTCGACGACGCCGAGCAGCATGCCGCCGAGCATCGCGCCGGCGAGATTGCCGATACCGCCGAGGACCGCGGCGGAAAACGCTTTGAGGCCGAGCAGCGAGCCCATCGTGTAATGCGCGACACCGTAATACGTGCCGACCATGACGCCGGCGACCGCCGCGAGTGCGGCGCCGAGCATGAAAGTTGCGGCGATCATGCGGTTGATGTTGACGCCCATCAGCCCGGCGATGTGCGGCTCCTGCGAAGTTGCGCGCATGGCGATGCCGAGCCGCGT
>JBKJMN010000198.1:0-15114 GCA_046596405.1 Burkholderiales bacterium | reverse complement strand
AGAAGGCATCCTCACTGTGCGTTTTACCTATCGCGAAGATGTGATTCGAATATTCGGTGCTGGTTACTGGAGAAAAGGCAAACAAATTTATGAACGCGAAAATAAAGTACACGAACGAAGTGCTCGGAAACCCCAAGGTCGTCGCTGACTTCCTGCCGCGGCCGGAGGATCTTGCGTTTCAGGACGAAGGGGTCAAGGTCACCATTGCACTTAGCAAGCGTAGCGTCGATTTTTTCAAAACCGAGGCACATAAAAACCACACCCAGTATCAGCGCATGATTCGAAGGCTGCTCGATGCATACGCCGAACATCATTCTCGACCTCTAACCGCCGGTTCGAGGCGGACGCAAAAACGCGCCGCTTAACCGGAACGTCAGACATGTATAGCGACATCGCCAAAGGTTCGCCCAAGGACGCCGCAGATTTCTTCGTGGCGTTGGACCCACCGTGCGAGACTGAACTGGAACTCGAAGACTCCGGGCGGCTGACCCATTACCAAATCATGATGATCTTTGCTCAGCTTTTCGCTGCCGGGGAAGCAGGCGTTGGACGTATGTCATGGTGAAATGTCCGTATTGCAGTCGAGCCGCCATGAGCCCTGGACGAAAGTCGGCGCTCGGCCCTGGCCGTGTGGTCCGGTGTCAGTCGTGCGGGAAACCGGTAGCGGCCCATTGGACCGCGATCTTTGCAGCAATTCCAGCCTTCCTGGGTGGGCTTGTGCTGCTGAAATCCGAATCCTTGCTTATAGGACTAGCGGCAGTCGCGGGAGGGATCCTCCTGATGGGACTTCTGCACACGTTCCTCGTTCCTCTGGTGCGGCATGACGCCTGACGAGTTCGAGCGGATGCGAGTCACCGTCGGTGGTAGGGCCGTGCGCGCAGTCCATGCGGCGTCGCGGGCGCCAGTGTGCGGTCAGGCGATGAAGCATGAACCCATGACCAACGTTCGTTCCTGCTCCTTGCCTCCGCGAGCATTGCTGCAACGCTATTGGCGAATTGCCTGCGCTGCCTAATACTATTTCAGCTGGATTTCTGGAAGTCGGCGGCATCAAGCACGAAATGCTGGCGCTTCCGTTCAAGCGCAAAGTCGCTGCCAGGCTGTGCCTGATTTTCGCCGATGGCGGACGTCTCGAGATCGCCGGCAAACAACCGATAGTCGAGTTGGCGGGGCGGCCAATATATGTCGAGCAGTTCAAATGACGTGGAGGAGTTCAAATGCATTTGCTCACTTCGTCGCATGCCGGCCTCATCCTGCTGCTCACCACGGCAGCGGCTTCGGCACAAACCTATCCGTCCAAGCCCGTCAGATTGCTGATCGGTTTCGCTGCGGGCGGCGGCGCGGATATCGTCGCGCGGTCGCTGACGCCGCGGCTCACCGAAGCGCTCGGCCAGCAGATCGTCGCGGACAACCGGCCCGGCGCGAACGGCATCATTGCAGCAGAGCTGGCGGCGAAGGCGCCGCCAGACGGTTACACGTTGCTCGTGGCGCCGGGCAACTACGCATTTGCGCCCGCGATGTACGCGAAGCTGTCGTTCGATATGGCGAGCGCATTTGCGCCGGTCGGCAAGCTCGCGCAGACGCCGTTGCTGGTGGTCGTTCATCCCTCGCTGCCGGTGAAGAGCATTGCGCAACTCGTCGCGCTCGCCAAGTCGCGCCCCGGCAGGCTCTCCTATGCGTCCGGCGGCATCGGCGGCTCCGCGCATCTGGCGACCGAACTCTTTCGCTCGCTCACGCAGGTCGATATGGTGCATATACCTTACAAGGGCACGGGTGCGGCAATCACCGATTTAATCGGCGGTCAGGTGCCGCTGTGCTTCTGCACGCTGCCGTCGGTGTTTGCGCATGCGAAGAGCGGACGCCTGCGCGCGATTGCCGTCACGACCGTGCTACGCACAGCTGCTGCGCCGGATATACCGACAGTCGCCGAGTCCGGTGTGCCAAATTACGAGATGAGTCAGTGGTATGGCCTGCTGGCGCCGGCGGGCACTCCGGCGCCCGTCATCGAGCGCTTGAATGCCGAGATCGGCAAAGCGCTCAAGCAGCCCGATGTAATCAGCCGCCTGCAGGGCGAAGGCGCGGATGCGGCAGGCGGCTCGCCGCAGGAGTTCGGCGCGTTTTTCACGGCGGAAATTGCCAAGTGGACGCAGATCGTGCGCAAGGCGGGGATCCGGGTCGAATGAAAACGCGTTGCGCGCAGGCCCGGACGCGAAATGAATGGAGCGCATCATAGCTCCGGCATCGCGCGACGCCGCCCGCTTCGACCGGCGGATTTTCTGGACGATGATCGCGGGCGGCTTGCTGTGCGCCGTCATCGGCGCTGCTTTTCTATGGTTCGATCTGGCGGAAGGGCGGCGGGCGGACGAGAACAGCGACTGGGCAAAGGGCGAAGCCTCATTGTATGAAGCAGGTATTAGCTGGTCTAACGCGAAATCCGGCCCACGCTACGCGATGACGGCCCGTTACCTGTTGCGCGTGGACGGGCGCGATTATGAAGGCAGCACCATCGCGCGCGGCTACTCGAGCAGCTCGGCGGCCGAAGTCAGATCGTTGATCGCATCATTCGCGCCCGAGGCGGCGGAATACAGCCTCGAAGATCTCGGCCCGCTCAATCCGCAACGGAACTGGAGCGTAGCGTACCGGGCGGTGCCTGCCCGCTACGATCCGCGCGACCCCGCGCGTTCCCAAATCATGCTTGCGAAACCGTTGGCGGCCGATTCCGCTGGAAGCTGGTTTTTGCGCGTTATGGCCGCATTGTTTGCGCTGGCTGGAGTTGGTTTGCTGATGCTGGCGCGGCCCGTGGCGGGCGGTCGACGGTCTGCCGCCCCTCGCGAAACCTAGTCCTACGCGGGTTTGAGACTTTCTCTTAACTTCTCGCAGGCCGCAATCCTATAAGCTACGCGAAGAGAGGTAGCCATGCTAGGAAAAGATTCTCGCCCGCGCATTCCCGCGCTTCGTCGCGCGCACGTCATAGTCATCGGGGTGCTCATCGCGCTCGCGGCCGGCATCATGCTTTTCGACTGGAACTGGTTGCGCGGCCCATTCGTCAATTACCTCGCCAAAAAATCCGGCCGCGAAGTTCGTGTCGACGATTTGCACGTTGCGCTGGGCTGGCCGCTTGCGCCGACCTTGCGGCTGCGCGGCGTCTACGTGCAAAACGCCGAGTGGTCGTCGCGCGAGCCGATGGCAACAGCAGGCGAAGCGGCATTCACGTTTGCCTGGAGCAGTCTGTGGTCCGAGCGCATCATGGTCACGCGACTGGAACTCGTCGACGCGGACATCACCATGCATAGAAAAGCCGACGGCTTGCGCAACTGGCGGCTCACCACGCCAGAGGATCGCGGTCCCGGTACCGTGCGGGTCATGACGCTCGCGGCGCAACGCTCGAAAATACACTTCGTCAACGAAGGTATTGATTTTGACATCGTTGCCGCTTTTGCGCCGGCGGACGGTGCGGCATCCGCGGATGCACTACCGAATCACCTGACGGTCAACGGTAAATATCAAGGCGCGAAGTTTGCCGGCGCGGCGCGCATCGGGACTGTCATGAGCTTCCGCGAGTCGGGCGAATGGTTTCCGATTCGCGGTTATGTGGCGGCGGGAAAAATCCGGTTGGACATCGACGGCCGGCTCGCCGATATTTTCGATCTGGGGCCCGTGGACGCGCAAATACGTTTAGCCGGTGACACGCTGTCGAATGTCTACCCGTTCCTCAAATTCAAGCCGCCGCCAACGCGCGCGTTCCGGGTCGAAGCGAAAGTGTCGCAGGAAAATGACAAGTACGAGTTCGCGCAAATCAAGGGTAAATTCGGCGATTCGAACATCGCGGGCGACGCCTCCTTTGACCGCAAGCCCGCGCGGCCGGTCGCCACCGCGAACTTGCATAGCGGCTCGGCGGATCTCGCGGATCTCGTTTTTTTGGCGGGCATGAACCATCACGTCGTGTTGCCGAAACAGGGTGCTGGCGGGGAAGCAGGCGACGGTCGGCCATCATCCGGTCGAGCGCTGAATACCGAGCCGTTGCAGCGCTTCGATGCGCACGTGAAGCTTGACATCAAAAAGCTGCGCGCTGGAAGCTTGCCGGTCGACAGCCTGCAACTCGCCGCGGATCTGGTCGATGGCGTGCTGAACGTCAACGCGCTGGACGTCGGCGCGGCGGGCGGTCATATCGTGGGCTCGTTCGAGTTCGAGACGAAGGCCGCGCCGCCGGTGGCGCGCGCCACGCTGGATGCGCGCAACCTGCGGCTCGAGAGATTACTGAAGCCACGGCCGAACGAGGTCGCGAGCGAAGGCGCTATACGGTCGCACCTGAAGGTCAGTGCTCACGGCAAGTCGGTCTCGGCAATGCTTGCGAACGCCACCGGCACAATCGCTGCGGTCGTCGAGGATGGCGTTATTTCGAATCTGGCCGACGCGAAGCTTGCGCTCAACCTTGGCAAAGCGCTCGGCCTGCGGTTGGGCGGGGATCGCGCTATCGCTTTGTATTGCGGCGCGGTAGCGTTGGATTTTCGCGATGGGATAGGCAAATCGAAGGCGCTGGTGATCGAGACCGAGCAGACGCATACCGACGGCGCCGCCGTGATCGACCTGCGCGCTCAGAAATTCGAGTTGTTACTGACTCCGCAGCCGAAGAAGCCGGGTATTTTTACGCTCAATTCTTCGATCCGCGTGCAGGGCGCATTCACGCACGCAGGCTACAAGATCGACGACCGGGTGCCCCTGCGTGAAGCCGGCGCCGCGGCCTCGGCCGCGACGATCGCAAATCTGTTCCGGCCGCTGCTCGGCGACCACCGCGCGACCGGCTCCTGCGCGCGGGTGTTGACGCCGGTGCGCACGGCGGCATCCCCAAAGTAACGCGCCGCGGCTTTAATCGCCGACGAGCGTTTGCATGACCCAGTTCGACGTCGCGCACAGATTGCCGTCGCGGTGATCGATACCGAGCAGTTGCAATCCGAACGGTAATCCGCCCGCCTGCATTATCGGCAGCGAGATGGCGGGGAAGCCGAGCCACGACCCCGGTACTATGAACGTCCGGCTGCCGCTGAATTCAAACCCCTCGATGGCCGGACCCGAGGAGGCCAGCGTCACGTACGCGTCAGCGCCGATATCTGCAGCCAGCTTGCGGCACTGCGCGCGTATCGTCGTGCGCTTTTCGAGTACGGCGAGGTAATCAGCCGGCGACATTTTTCCGGCGCGCTCGATCAGGCCGTGAATGCGCGGGCCGATAGCCTTGCCATAGCGTGCGATGTAATCCTGGAACGGCCATTTCATTTCATAAGCGACGATGTCGAGCGCGCTGTCGATGTCGCGCTCAAGCGCTGCTTCGAACGCGGCGACGCGCGAATCGGTGTCCTTGCTCACGATTTCGACGCCGGATGCCATCAGCGCCTGTATGACTTCATCGAACGCCTCCTCGGTGTTCGAATCGATTTCGGTCCAGCCGCGCGTATACAGGCGGACGAGTTTTTGCGGCGGCACGGCGGGCGGCAGCGTTGCGCCGGCGCCGTTCATGAAGCCATAGCCGGGGCTGCCGATGCCGAGTGAAATCTGCGAGGCCACCCGCCACACGTCTTCGAGCGTCGCGCCGATGATGCCCAGATGATCATTGGTCGCCGACAGCGGATGCACGCCCGCGAGGTTGAGCGCGCCTATGGTCGGCTTGAAGCCGACCGCTCCGCAGTACGAAGCGGGGCGCAGCGTCGAGCCCTGCGTCTGCGTCCCGAGGCCCACCGGCATCATCCCTGCGCCGACGGCAGCGGCGGTGCCGCTGGACGAACCGCCCGGCGTACGCGCGGGATCGAACGGATTGGTGGTCGGTCCCGAGGAGCCGATCGCGAATTCGGTCGTCACCGTTTTACCGAATATGATCGCGCCACCCAGGCGCAGCGCCTGGACGCACGCGGCGTCCTGCCCCGACTGCCAGCCTTTGAACGCGGGCGAGTTCATCTGCGTCGGCATGTCTTTGGTCGCCATGATGTCCTTGATACCGACCGGGCAGCCATCGACCATCGAGAGGGGCTTGCCTGACTTGTAGCGCTCGGTCGATTCATCCGCCGCCTTACGCGCGGCTTTGCGGTCGAGCGTGACGAACGCTTTGACGCGCGCTTCGTACTGGTTGACGTTGGCGATGCATTGCTCGAGAAAATCGCGCGGCGTCTGCTTGCCGCTCTTGAATTCGGCGACCGCGCGCGCGAACGAAACGATATACGGATTGCGCCATGCTTTCATGGGAGGTATTCCGGGTATGGAACAGCGTGGAGTTCGATTGCTATAATCAGGAAACGGGATTGAGGATTGAGGATTGAGGTTAGAGCCTTAGAGCAGCAACTCACTGACTTCTCGATCCTCAGTCCTTAATCCTCAATCCTCAATCCTGCCCCTGAGAATTTTACCCGAAGAATAAAGGATGCACGCCATGAAACTCAGTACCGTGATTGTTTTCACCGCGCTCGGGGGCGCAGGGACTGCATCGTGTGCGCAGGATTATCCGGCGCGGCCGATCCGCCTGATTCTCGGTTTCGCGCCGGGCGGCAGCACCGATCTGGTCGCGCGCGTCGTCGGGCAGAAACTGGCCGAAGCATGGGGGCAGCAGGTCGTCGTCGATAACCGTCCCGGCGCCAATGGCATGATCGGCGCCGATCTCGTCGCGAAAGCGAATCCCGACGGCTACAGCGTGCTCTTGTCCAGTATCGGACCGATGGCGATCAACGCGAGCCTGTACAAGATGCCGTACGATATCGTCGCCGACTTCGCGCCGGTTACCTACACCGGCAACGTGACGAACCTGCTCGTCGTGCACCCGAGTGTTGCAGTTGCCAACGTGAAGGAGTTGATCGCGCTCGCCAGGGCGCAGCCTGGCAAGCTTACCTTCGGCTCCAGCGGCACGGGCGGCGCGCCGCACATGGCCGTCGAGCTGTTCAGAATACTCGCCAAGGTGAATGTCGTGCATGTGCCGTATAAAGGCGGCGGGCCGGCGATGGCGGACCTGGTGGGCGGGCAGATTTCGGGCAGCTTCGCCAGCATGCCGTCTTCGATTCCGTTCGTGCGCGCCGGTAAGTTGCGCGCGCTCGCCGTCACGGCGCCCAAGCGCTCTCCCGTCGAACCGCAGATACCGACGATATCCGAAGCCGGAGTCCCCGGATTCGCCGTGCTCGACTGGCAGGGGCTGTTCACCACCGCCAGGACGCCGCCCGCAATCGTCGCCAAGCTCAACGCCGAAGTGGTGCGTATACTCGCGCTGCCTGACGTGGTCGAGAAGCTTGCGGTTGCCGGGGTAGAAATTCAGACGAGCACGCCGAAGGCGTGGGGCGACTTCGTCAAATCGGAAATCGCGAAGTGGGGTAAGGTCGTGAAGGAAGCGGGCATTAAAGTCGAATAATTTTAAAATTGCGGGGAGCAACGATGCAGAAGAACCAACGTCCGGCGCTGGCCGCGGCCGGCATTGCGTTGACGATCATGGCGTTCGCGGCGGCCGCGGCCGCACCGGCCAATTATCCAAACAAACCGGTGCGGCTGATCGCTGCCAATTCGGCGGGTGGCGGCCTCGACATCGTCGCGCGCTCGATCGCGCCGAAACTCGCCGCGGTATTCGGCTACCAGGTCGTAGTCGATAACCGCGCGGGTGCAGCCGGCAGTCTGGCGTCCGAAATCACCGCGCATGCGCCGGCCGATGGTCACACTGTCATGATCGGCTCGCTCGGCGGGCTCGCGGTGAACACCAATCTTTATAAAGGCCTTAACTATCATCCGCTGCGCGATCTCGCGCCGGTCACGTTCGCAACTTCGCAAAGCAACGTGCTGGTGGTCAATCCGTCCGTGCCGGCGAAAACCGTGCAGGAACTGATCGCGCTCGCGCGCGCGCAGCCGGGCAAGCTGACTTACGGGTCGTCGGGCGCGGGCAACGCCGGCCATCTCGCAGCGGAGCTCTTCAAAATCATGACCAGGACCGACATGGTGCACGTGCCGTATAAAGGCGGCGCCCCTGCGATGATCGATCTGATCGCAGGCCAGGTGCAACTCGTATTCTCGTCCGCGCCGACGGCGGTGCCGCAGGTCAAGGCCGGCAAAGTCCGCGGAATCGCGGTCACCACACTGCGCCGCTCGACAGCATTGCCGGAATTGCCCACGCTCGCCGAGTCCGGGCTGCCGGGCTACGAAGCTGATAACTGGTACGGAATCGTGACGACCGCCCGCACGCCGCGCGCGATCGTCGATTATCTGAACGTGGAAATAGTGCGCGCGCTCCAGTCGCCGGAGGTGAAAGAGCTGCTGTTCAAACAGGGGCTAGAAGTGCATACCAGCACGCCCGCTGAATTCGGCGCGTATATGAAATCCGAATTCGATAAATGGGCCAAAGTCATCAAGGATGCGGGCATCTCGGCGAATTGATGGCAATGCATAGTCGGGGGCTCGCAACTTGCCTGGCAGGTGCGTTGATGCTCGGCACGGGCGGCGCAGGTGCGCAGGATGCGGCGGGTTCTTATCCGAATAAACCGGTGCGCCTGATCGATCCATTTCCACCCGGCGGCGGGTCCGATCTGGTGGCGCGACTGGTCGGCCAGAAACTCACCAAGGTATGGAGCCATCCCATTGTCATTGACAATCGCGGCGGCGCCGGCGGCACGATGGGTTCAGACATGGCCGCGAAGGCCGTGCCCGACGGCTATACCCTGTTGATGGGCACCGCGAGCGCGATGACGGTCAGTCCGCACATGGCGGGAACGCCGTACGATCCGCTGCGCGATTTTGCGCCTATTGTGCTGGCGACGACGATACCGCTGATTATCGTCGTGCATCCGTCGGTGCCTGCGAAATCGGTGCGCGACTTGATTGCGCTAGCCAAAGCGCAGCCCGGCAAGCTCAACTTCGGCTCGTCGGGCAATGGTACGATCAGCCATCTTGCCGGCGAGCTGTTCAAAATGCTGACAGCCACGCAGATGGTGCAAGTGCCGTACAAAGGCGGCGGCCCGGCGCTCATCGATCTGCTCGGCGGGCAGGTCCAATTAACGTTTAACAACATCCTGTCCGCGCTGCCGCACGTGCGCACCGAAAAAATCCGCGCGCTGGCGGTGACGGGCGCGAAACGCTCGCCCGCGGTGCCTGACGTGCCGACGGTGGTCGAGGCTGGCGTGCCGGGGTACGAAGTCGTGCAGTGGAACGGATTTTTCGCGCCGGCGCGCACGCCGCGCGCGATCGTGGTCAAGCTCAATGCCGAAATCGGTAAAGTGCTGCAACAGGCGGACATCAGGGACAAGCTGGCGGGCGAAGGCGCGGAGATTGCCGGCGGTTCGCCTGAAGGCTTAAGCGCATTTATCGCGGCGGATTTTGCGAAGTGGGGCAGGGTCATCAAGGAAGCAAACCTGCGTGCAAACTAAATCAAATCTCATGTCGGGGTTTGCGTTGGCTTTTGCGTTGGCCTTTGCGTTGACGGCGGGCGCCGTCGTCGCGGGATATCCGGACAAGCCCGTGCGCCTGATCGTGCCGTTCCCGCCGGGTGGTGGCACCGACGTGGTTGCGCGGGCGATCGCATTGAAGCTGGCTGAGCAATGGGGCCAGTCGGTCGTCGTCGACAACCGTCCCGGCGCCGCGTCGATGATCGGCACCGAGCTGCTCGCGCGTGCCGTCCCGGACGGCTACACGCTGGGCTTCGTGTCGATGTCGCACACGATCAACCCGAGCATTTATCGCAAGCTGCCGTTCGACCCGGTTGCCGATTTTGCGCCGATCGCGCTCGTGGCGACGGCGCCCAATGTGCTCGTCGTGAATCCGGGCGTTGGCGCAAAGTCGGTCGCCGATCTCGTGCAGATCGCGAAGGCGCGCCCAGGCAATCTCAATTTCCCGTCGTCGGGCAACGGCGGCGTTTCGCATTTGTCGATGGAAATGTTCCGCTACGCGGCCGGCATCGACATCACGCACGTGCCGTACCGTGGTGCGGGGCCGGCGCTGACGTCGTTGCTGGCGAACGAGACTCAACTTATGATGGCGACCACCCCGGTCGCGCTGCCACAGATGAAAGGGGGGCGCCTGATAGCACTCGCGACGACCGGGCTCAAGCGTTCGCCGCTTGCGCCGGAAATACCGACCGTCGCGGAGTCGGGTTATCCTGGATTCGAGGCGGACACTTGGTACGGCATGCTCGCGCCCGCGAAGATCCCGCCGGCGCTGGTGACTCAGGTTAGCGCCGCGATGATGAAGATGCTCGCGCTGGCGGATTTCAAACTGCGTCTCGCGCACGAGGGCGCGCAGCCCGCGGGCGGCACCCCGGTGCAGTTTGGCGCGTACATCAAGACTGAGATCGACAAGTGGGCAAAGATCGTGCGCATGGCGAACGTGCGCATAGAGTAAAAGCTTTATTAGCCACAGATAAACCAGGGACAAACACAGATGTTCGGGACGGCGGCGTTTTTATCTATGTGTATCTGTTTATCCATGGCTCACAAGAAAGGATTTTTGGCGTGAGTAAACCGCGCGTTTACGTCATAGGCACCGGCGGCAGCATTTCGTGCGTCGGCGATTCGCGCCTCGACCTGCTCAACTACAATTACGCGGACAAGCATCTCACCATAGAAGAAATGGTCGGGCGCATACCGGAAGCCGCGCAGATCGCGGAAATCCGCAGCGAGCAGTTTCTGAATGTCTATGGCGGGGACGTAGCGCCGTCGCAATGGCTGGCACTCGCGCGCCGCGTCAACCAGATTTTCCGCGAAGATGCGTTGGCCGCGGGTGTTGTCGTGACGCACGGCACTTCGACACTGGAAGAGACGGCATATTTTCTCAACCTCACCGTCAAAAGCTCCAAGCCGGTCGTGATCACCGGCGCGATGCGGCCGCCGACCGGCCTCGGCACCGACGCCGACATCAATCTTTATGACGCCATCCGCGTGGCTGCCAGCCCGCAAGCCATGGGCAAAGGCGCGCTGGTGGTGCTCAACAGCCAGATTCAGACAGCACGCGACACGGTGAAGACCAGCACTTCGCGTGTCGAGACCTTCAAATCGGGCGAGCTGGGATTTCTCGGTTACGCGGATTCGGACGGGCAAGTGGTGTTCCTTCGCAGCCCGGTGCGCGCGCACACGGTGGCCAGCGAATTCGACGTCGACCGCATAGATGCGCTGCCGCGGGTCGACATTGCTTATGCGTACTCGGGCGTCGACGGCGTCGCGGTCAAAGCATTGGTGGCCGCCGGCTGCGTCGGCCTCGTCGGTACCGGGCTGGGCAGCGGCAGCGCGCCGCGCGCATTTCTGGATGCGTTGCGCGAAGCGCGCGAAAGCGGCGTGTGCATCGTCATGTCCACCCAGTCCGGGCATGGACGCGTGATGGCCAAGCGCGCATTTACCGAACGTGGGTTCGCGGTTGGCGACAGCCTCGCGCCGAAGAAAATCCGTATCCTGTTGATGCTGGCGCTTGCGCAGAAGCGTAGCACGGAAGAAATCCAGCGGATGATCCTGACGTACTGAAGCCGCCGTTCAACGCGGCGCGGTCTCGATCGCTTTACTGACGCTCAGGCTTTGCCCGCCGGCGGTCGGGCACCACATTGATTTTCCGCCGGCGCCGCCCGCTACCAGAATAATCAAATCGTCCGCTTCGCATACCACCGGCACCATCGAGTTGTCGTCGTTCTGATCGACGCAGTCCGGAATTTTCGGCCCCTTGGATTTGCCGCGGTTTTTGACGAGCCCCCACGGCTGGCGTGCGCGTTCGAACAAAGCGTTCTTCACGTCGCGTTTGGTCCAGCCCGCGGCTTTCACGTAGTTCACATGCTCCGGGCACATCACGAGCACCGGATGACCCTGCGAATAAATGTTGTTGCCGCCGAGCGTCGCCATCGTCGATGCGATGGTGCGCATGATTTCGTCGGGGTCCGTCTGCACGTTTTCGGTCGCGCTGTGCGGCGCTTCGCAGTTGACCACGGTCACTACGCTTTCATCTTTTTGAAAACCGCGCTCGACATGCAGCGGCTCCCACGGATTCGCGTCTTCGTATTCGCCGATGCAGTAGGTGTATTTGCCGGGATGCCCGTGCTGGCAGAAGTCCACTTCGCCCGGAACAGCGCCGCCGAGATTGACGAGGTTCAGGCGCAAACCGCGGCCGATGGTCGCATTGGCGCGCCAGCCCGGCCCGAAGCAGCCGGTGCCGTAATTGATGTTCAAGTTTTTGACGCGAGGGCCATTGACGATGATGAGCGGCGCGCCCGCGTGCGTGGTGGTCTGGCGGTGCGCAAGGCCATAGATGGGTTCGCTGACGGCTTCAATCGCAGCCACGACAACCGGCAGATATTCGGGGCGGCACCCGGCCATTACACAATTGGTCGCGATCTTTCTCAGCGTTGCGCGGCCCATCGCCGGCGGTATGACCGCAATCAGTTCGTCGGGATCACGCCACGCCATGCCGGCGAGCATTTTGTCGACGCGCTCCCGTGTCGGCGGCACGATAGGCAGGCCGTCGGTCCAGCCCTGCTCGTAGAAATAATCGTTGATCGCGTCGAACGAGTCGGGCAGGTCGATGGACTGCGGCGACGCGGGATGAGAGACATTAATAACCACTATTTCGGTACCGTCGCCGACGGCAGCGGATAGCGGGTGGTGCGGATATCTTTGTCGAGCTCAGCGGCCGGCATCGTCAGCATGCGGACGCATTGCTCGGCGATGTCGATACCTTTGCGCGCCACGAGCCGCGGGTCCGTGCTGCCCACCGGGTGCTCGATGATTGCGATGGGCAGGCTCAAATGGCCGAGTCCGCGCGCAACCACGCGCGCAAGCGGCGCGAACGCGACGCTGCACACGGTCGCCGTGGGTATGCCGAGGTCTTCGAGCGCGGCCGCGTCACGCGCGGACCAGGGGGCGGATGACCCTCAATGTCCTACGCCGGTGATGACAGCGTCGCACGATCGAGCGAGCTCGGGAATGAAAGGCGCGCCTTGCGCGGGAAACTGCTTGTCCCACAGCTTGATTTCCTTGACGCCCAACTCGTGCTTGAGTACTGTGCCGATTGCATTGATGACGTCGTCGGAAAATTCCTTGCCGTTGTCGAGCAATGCAATACGCGCGCCGCGCAGCGATTTGAGGCGCGGCGCCAGTGTTTTTGGGGGCGCGTCCGGCTCGCCGGTCGGATTCAGCACTGCGGCGCGCGGTGGATCGGCTGCTGTCATGATCGTCTCCTGGCCCTATCGTTGCGGCGGTGACTCGATTATAGGCAGGGCGCATAGCACGCGCAAACGCGAGGGCCGGGTATCGCCGCGCGGATGAACTTAATCGCAGGGGCCGGGGTCTGTTTACGGACGCCGGCGCCAACTCGAATCAAAGTGAGGAGCATCACTGATATGCACATCATGGCTATAGCTGCGGTATTGGCTGTTTTGGCGACGACTGCGATTGCGGCGGAACCCGCGGCGAACGCACCCGCGGCCACGGGCCCGGCGAAGGCGGCCCCGCAGACGGCACGGAAGCCGCCCGCAGCGAATGCGGGCAAGGCTCCACTGCAGGAAAAATTCACCTGCCGTACCGGGCCCAATGACGAGCAGGTGCGACTGATCGTCGCTGCGGTGAAAGGGCGCGGTATGGAGTTCGCGTTTTACAGCCGGCTTGGGACACGCGTGTGCTCGATCCACAGCCGCCGCGGCGATGGCAGCACCAAGTGGGAGGACGCCACGGATACCAGCGGCAAGGCGCTGATCAAGCTTTTTACCGGGCATGCGCTGCTCGAATATGCGCCGGGCCACGTGAAAGTCACGTTCAGCGACGTCGAGCGCATGCACTACTGCGGCATGTACGGCGATCTTAACGGCACGATCGAGGCGATTCAGAAAAAGCCGGAATGCGGCATGCAGGGGCTGTTTGAAGGCTCGGGCAGTCCGGAGACGAAAGAGGAAAAGGAAAAGGAAAAAGGAAAGGACGAGGAGAAGGAAAAAGAGAAAGTGAAGGGTTAATCGCCCGGTAGCTGGCTTGCGCTCCGATATTTGTCGTAGATCACACCTTGCGTGTGCAGCGTGGCAATATCAGCGTCTGTATATCCAAGCCCTTTAAGCACAGCGTCGGAATGCTGGCCCAGCCACGGCGCGGGTGTTCGCGTTTTCGTGAATTCAACGCTGGTTTTTACCGGCGAACCCATGTTCTTCATGCGACCGATTTTTGGATGGTCTATCTCCGTCACCATGTTGCGCGCCACGATATGCGGATCCGCGAGCGCCTGTTCGTACGTATAGACCGGGCCGGCCGGAACCGAGGCCGCGTCGAGCTTCTCCACCCAGTGCGCGGTAGGCGCGGTCATGAACACCTGCTCGATTTCATCCTGCAGTTCGTCGATGTTTTTGAGGCGGGCAGACAGCGGATTGAAGCGCGCGTCCTTTAAAAGCTCCGGTTTGTTGAGGACCTGGGTGCAGAAATTGGTCCATAGCTTGTCGTTGTTGCCGCCGACGGTTACGTAGCCGTCCTGCGTTTTGTACGCCTGATAAGGTGTCGAACGCCGGTGGCGCGTGCCGCTCGCCAGTGGCACCTCACCGCCGCCGAAGTAGGCGCCGAATTCCCAGAACGTCCACGCCATGCCCGCTTCGAGCAGCGAGGTTTCGAGATAAATGCCTTCGCCGGTTTTGAGCTTCTTGATGTACGAGCCGAGGATCGCGTACAGCGCGGTCGTGCCGGCGGCGATGTCGTTCATCGCGATGCCAACTTTGGCGGGCCGGCCGTTCGGCTCGCCCGTCATGCACATGATGCCGCTCATGCCCTGAGCGATGATGTCGAAGCCGCCTTTTTTACCGTAAGGACCGGTCTGGCCGAAACCCGAGATCGATGCGTATATCACGCCCGGGTTGATTTTTCTGATCGCCTCGTAGTCGATGCCGAGTTTCCTGGTCACGCCGGGGCGGAAGTTCTCGACGATGATGTCGGTGTCCGCGGCCAGCCGCATGAATATCTCCTTGCCCTGCGCCTGCTTCATGTCGAGCGCGACGCTTTTCTTGTTGCGGTTGAGCACCGCAAAGCAATAACTCTCGTCGTTGACCTTGGGCTCGAAGCGGCGCGAGCCGTCGCCTTCCGGGAAGGTTTCTATCTTGGTCACGTCGGCGCCCATATCCGCCATCATCAGCGTGCAATAAGGGCCGGCCATGATGGCGGTGAAATCGAG
>JBKJMN010000445.1:0-7975 GCA_046596405.1 Burkholderiales bacterium | reverse complement strand
GCGCGCCGGGCCGCAGAGCCCGTGCCAGCCTTCCGATTCGTAGCCCGGTAATCCCGATTCGGCGACCGTCGGCAGGTTCGGTAATAACTGCGAGCGCTTCGCGTTGGTAACCGCGAGTGCGCGCAGCCGTCCGGATTTTACGTGCGGCATGATGGCAGGCGCGCTGATGAACGAGAGTTGCACCTGGCCCGCGAGCAGATCGACCGCTGCGGGCGCGCCGCCTTTGTAGGGTATGTGCACGAAATTCACGCCGGCCATACTTTTGAACATTTCCGCAGCCAGATGCGTCGGCGTGCCGTTGCCGGTCGATGCGTACGAGAGTTCACCGGGCTTGGCTTTGGCGAGCGCGATCAACTCGGCGACCGAGCGCGCGGGCACCGCCGGGTTGACGACGAGGATGCTGGTGATGATCGCGATCAGGGTGACCGGCGTGAAGTCGCGCGCAAAATCGTACGGCAGCCCGGGAATCAGCGTCGCGTTGATGGTGTTGCCGGTCGAGCAGGCGAGCAGCGTGTAACCGTCGGGCGCGGCCTTGGCGACGAGGTCGGCGCCTATCGTGCCGCCGGCGCCGCCGCGGTTGTCGATCACGACGGGTTGCCTGAAAGACTCGGTCAGGCGCGGCGAGATCGCGCGGAAGGTGATATCGACGGGGCCGCCCGCGGGGTAGGGGACGACGATCCTGATCGGTCGAGTTGGATAGTCGGCGGCCATCGAGCTAGCGGACAGGAGTGCAATGGAATAACGAAGGATGAAGGATGAAGGAGGAAGGATGAACGAAAGTCCAAACCGCGCGCGCCGTAGGTTTTTATTCATCCTTCATCCTTCCGCCTTCATCCTTATCTTCATCATCAGTCAACCGTCGCGCCGGAAATTTTCACAACCTTGCCCCACTTGATGATCTCGGTGTGCAGGTACGCGCCGAACTCCGCGGGCGTCATCGTCACGGCTTCGACGCCGTCGCCGGCGAACCGCTGCGCGACGTCCGGCTGGCGCATCGCGCGATTGATTTCGCCGTTGAGCTTCGCAATGATGTCGCGCGGCGTGGCCGCGGGTGCGAACGCGCCATACCAGCCGCTCGCTTCGAATCCCGGTATCGTTTCGGCGACGGTCGGCAATTCGGGCACCGCGGTCGAACGCTTCGCGCTGGTGACGGCAACCGCGCGCAGCTTGCCGGATTTCACGTGCGGCATTGCCGAGAGCATGTTGTTGAACATCAGCGAAACCTGGCCTGCGAGCAGATCGATGGTCGCGGGCGCGGCGCCCTTGTACGGAATGTGCGTGAGCTTGACGCCGGCCATCAGGTTGAAAAGTTCGCCGGCGAGGTGCGGCATGCCGCCCGTGCTCGCCGACGCGTAATTGATTTGCCCGGGTTTGCTCTTTGCGAGCGCGATCAGGTCTTTCACGGTCTTGACCGGCAAGGTTGGATGCACGACGAGAATGAATGGCGCGGCCGCGACGAGCGCCACCGGGGCGAGATCTTTTTCCGTGTCGTACGGCATTTTCGGGTACATGCTCGGGATGACGGCGAAAGTGATCGGCACCGTCAGCAGTGTGTAACCGTCGGGCGGCGCCTTGACGGCGAGTTCGGCGCCTATCATGCCGCTCGCGCCCGGCCGGTTGTCGACGATGACCTGCTGGCCCAAGGCGGGGGTCAATTTTTGCGCGACTGTGCGCGCAATCATGTCGGTCGGCCCGCCCGCCGGGTAGCCGACGATGATCCTGACTGGTTTGACAGGATAGTCCGCAGCTATCGCGTCCAAAACACATGCGAATGTAATGGCACAAAAAAAAATGATGAAGGATGAAGGATGAAGGAGGTATCGAAATCGCCCGTATTCGCGGGTTGGCGTTTTATTCATCCTTCATCCTTCCGCCTTCATCCTTGCTCTTGTTGGCATCGATAAACTCCCGCGCTGTTTTTGCGCAGACATCCGGCAGGGCTCCAGCGGCATGCCACGCATCGCTGTCGAGCACGATCAGCTGTGCGTTAGCGATACTTGCAGTCCATTCCCGGTAGCTGTCCATCGAGCGCAAACCGCTGCCGGTCGTGCAAAAAATCAGCGTCGGGCACGCGATTTTCGCGACGTCGGCGCGGATGTCCATGCCGGGCACCCAGCGCAAATAGCCCTGCATCGTCGATACCGCTGTTTTGCTTTGAATCGTGTTCACCCACCAGTCGATTTCCGCCTGCGACGCTTTGCTGCCGAGCCGGCCCTGCATCGTCTGCTGCGCCCACTTGAGCATGCCGCCGTTTTCGATATCAGTACACCAGCCAACGGCAGCCTGCGGACCGACCACGGGCGGCGTCACGCCGACCAGCGTTTTTACGAGCTGCGGATACTCGGCGGCGAGCATTAACGCCATCGAGCCGCCGCTCTTGGCGCCGATCAGATGCACGGGCCCGCAGTCGAGATGATCGATCAACGCCGCGAAATCCTCGAGCAGCACATCCATCGTCCATTCGTACTCTTTCGGCATCGGCGACGAGCGCCCGAAGCCGCGCACGTCGACGCGCACGCACCGGTAATGCCCGGCGAAATGCGGCATCCACGCACGCCATGCCTCGGTGCTTTCCGCGAGTCCGTGCACGAACAGCGCGGTTTCCGGCTCGCGCCAGGGATCCGTGAAATCGTCTACGGCGTAAAAAAGTTTGCAGCCATCAGGGCGGGTGAGAAACGCTTGCATGCTATTCAGTCGTCGCATGCAGCCGCAAGCCAAGTGCCCGCACGACTTTCAGCACGGTCGAAAATTCCGGATTCCCTTCCGCCGACAGCGCCTTGTAAAGGCTTTCGCGCCCAAGACCCGTTTCCCGCGCGATATCGGTCATGCCTTTGGAGCGGGCGATGTCCCCCAACGCGGCTGCCACCAGCGCGGAGTCGTCGTTTTCGAGGGCGGCTTCAAGATACGCAACCATGTCCTTCTCGGTTTTCAGATGTTCGGCCGGGTCCCACGGTTTCGTTTTGGTCTTAGCCATAAAACTCTCCTATAAATTTCGCGCCAGTTCGATCGCCGTCTCGATGTCCCGATCCTGCGTGCGTTTGTCTCCGCCGGCGAGCAGCACCACCAGAGTCTGACCACGTTGTACAAAATACACGCGATATCCGGGCCCGTAGTCGATCCGCATTTCCGAGACGCCTTCGCCCACAGGCTTCACGTCGCCGGCGTTGCCCAACGAAAGACGGCGCACCCTGATATCGATACGCGTTCGTGCCTGTCGATCTCGCAAGCCCTCAAACCAGCGGTCATACACTTCGGTCTGCCGAATTTCGATCACGGGCAATTGTATCTCAAAAGATACACAAACACAATGACAATTTGCTGCGATCGCAGTGAGCAGCGCGTGTCAGCTGCTCATGCGCTGCGGCGCGGGTCGGGTAAAGATCTACGCAACCGCGTGAAACATTTCCGCCAGCATCTCGAGTATTGCCGCGGTGATTGCCGCGGTGCCATCGGCGCCGCCGAATTCGCACGGTTTAACGCGCCGTTCTGCATAAGCGCGCAACACGGCTTCATCGAGCCTGCGCCCAGCTTCCGCGGCGGCGGGATGGCCGTGCCGTTCACCAAGCCAGTCGAGCATCATCGCGCACGATAGCAGCATCGCCGTCGGGTTGGCGATGCCGCGGCCCGCGATGTCCGGCGCGCTGCCGTGCGCGGGCTGGAACATCGCATGCCGGTCCCCGATGTCGCCGGACGGCGCGAGCCCCATGCCGCCGACGAGCCCGCCGGCGAGGTCAGACAGGATGTCGCCGCACAGGTTTTCCGCGACGAGTACATCGTAGTCCCAGGGCTTGCGCACCAGATTGAGCGCCATCGCATCGACGTAACAATGGTCGGCGCCAAGGTCGGCGTTGAGCTTCGCGCGCTCGTCGAAAATTCCGCGCATATACGCCATCGACGTGAGTACGTTCGACTTGTCGATGCACGTGACCTTGCCGGGCAGGCCGCGGGCCATGCGCTGACGCGCGAGGCGAAACGCGAAATCGAACAGCCGTTCACATCCGCGCCGCGTGATGCGCGAGTGGTCGTTCGCGCCGTCGGCGTCGATTTCAGGTTTGCCGCGCGAGTAAAAAAAACCTTCGGTCTGTTCGCGCAGAATCACGAAATCGAGGCCCTGCGCGCGGGGGTCGGCGAGCACCGTCGGCGTATTCGGCATCGTGCGCACCGGCCGCACGCCCGCGAACAGCTCGAAGTGGTCGCGAATATCGAGCTGGGACGCGATCTCGGTGCCGTCCGGATAACGCACGTGCGGCAGGCCGATGGCGCCGAACAGGATCGCATCGCAGTCCTCCAATGCGCGCATCGACGTATCGGCAAAAGCGGTGCCGGTCTCGAGATAATGCTGCGCGCCGCCGGGCAGGTGGCGCCATTCGAATGCGAGCGCGGGCGTGCCCTTGGCGAGCGCCGCCAGCACTGCGAGTCCCGCGTCCATCACTTCACGGCCGATGCCGTCGCCGGGCACCACGCCGATGAGGAACGGTGATTTCATCAGCTTCCCGGCAGGCTGTGCATGTTGGGAAAGAAGAGATCCTTCCACGACGCGGGGACCATCTTGATGGTGCCGGATTTATGCATGAAATCGACCATCTTCATGATGTTTTTCGGCATCAGCGAGTATTCGACCTGCGGATCATTCATAATTTTCAGCAGGTCCTCGACGGGGCTTTTGTCTTTGGTCAGCTTGATATAGATGTCCGCGGCGGCGCGCTTGTCCTTGTTGATGAATGCGGTGGCTTCCTCGAGCGACTTGATGAACACGGCGTAGAGCTTCGGGTTTTCGCTGTAGAACTTGCTGGTCGCCGCCACGACGTTGAATGAAATTGGCCCGCCGAGCACGTCGACCGAATTGAGCACCTTGGTGATGCCCGGCTTTTCCAGTTCTTTCTGCGCGAAAGGCGGGGACGTGAAGTGGTTGTTGATTTCGCCGCCGCCGGAAAGGAAGGTTGCCATGGCGTCCGGATGCGCCATCGACACGGTCAAGCCGTCGAGTTTCGCGTAGTTGG
Source organism: Burkholderiales bacterium (assembly GCA_046596405.1). Taxonomy (GTDB): domain Bacteria; phylum Pseudomonadota; class Gammaproteobacteria; order Burkholderiales; family SG8-41; genus PALSA-1004. The sequence continues at coordinate 2,975 of JBKJMN010000445.1, read as the reverse complement.
CCTCGCCGAAGGCCTGCGCCGCCGCCATCTGCAGCAAGATTGCCTGCATCGAAACCTTCACCGCGGGCAGGGCAATTTTGTCCTTATCGGTCAGATCGCGAATCGATTTGATGTGGGGGCTGCGCGTATTCATCTGCAGCGGCAGGAAATTGAAGCCCGACGCCGCTTTAACGTCCAGGCCGCCCCTGGTCTTGCCCCAGATGGTCGCGATGCCGGGGATGCCGAGGCAGACGAAATCGACGCTCGAAGACAGCAGCGCGTCGTTCATGACGTCGCTCGAACGAAACGTCGCCCACGTCACCTTCAAATCGCCGAGCCCCGCGGCCTTCGCGTTCTTCTCGATGATTTTCTGGTCCTCCATCACCATCATTTGCAGATAAGCGAGGCCGTACTGTTTGGCGATGCGCAGTTCCGCTTGCTCGGCGTGCGCGGCAAACCCGCACCAGCCCGCCATGAAGATGACCGCCGCGGCTAGGCGTTGCACCCCGTACGTTACGTTGAAGTGTTGCATGATCTTCTCCTCTGCAAAGACGGCGTGTCCCAGCTCGAAATGAGGCGTGAACGGTTCTTTTATTTTCCGTCGTCAGGAAGCGATGATAAACCATCCGCGCACCGCGCAGAGGCGTGGGTTGGCGCGGTTGCCGTTACTGCAGCCCGAGATCGATCAGCGCCTGCGCGCGCAGCTTGTTTTTCTGCACCTTGGCGCTCCCGGTCATGCCGTAGTGCTCGAACGAGTCGATGATTTTGACGTAACGAGGCACGCGGAAATTCGCGAGCCGTTCCTTGCTCCACGCGATGATCTCCTCCGGCGTCGCGGATTCGCCTTCGCGCAATATCACATAAGCAGCGGGCACTTCGATCAGGCGCGGATCGGGCACGCCGATCACCTGCGCCTGTTTTATTTTTGGATGCCGGTGCAGCACGTCCTCGACTTCGCCGGGCGCGACATTCTCGCCGCCGACGCGGAACACGTCCTTGATGCGCGTCAGATAACGCAGTCGCCCGTCCTCGTCCACCACGCCGAGATCGCCCGTATGCAGCCACTTGTCTTTGTCGATTGCTTGCGCGGTCTGCTCGGGCATTTTGTAATAGCCCTTCATCACGCTCCAGCCGCGCACGAGGATTTCGCCTTCCGCGCCGGGCGCAAGGTCCACGCCGCTTGCGGGATCGACGATGCGCACTTCGACGTCGTCGAGGATATGCGCCCAGCCGTGGATGCGCTTGTCGACGTCATCGGTGTAGTAAGACATGCAGACGTTCGGCGATGCTTCCGACAGCCCGTAAGCCTGGGTCGCGCCGCGCATGCCCATGCGATCCATGATCTGGCGCGTAACTTCGACGCCGCACGACACCCAGCCGCCGCGCAGCGTGAGTGGAAATGTTTTGAAGTCGGGATGATTGAGCTGCATCAGGAACATCGTGTCGTTGCCCGAGGTCAGCGTGCATTTCTCCTCCGACATCACGCGCAATGCCTCGCCCGCGTCGAATGTCGGCGTTGAAGAGAGGCACGCGCCGCTCGTCAACGCAGCGAGCAGAGACAGAGTGCTGCCTGCAACGTGATAGAAAGGCCGCGCGCTGAAGTAGCGGTCGCCGGCGCGGCAATCGAAGCGCCGCGCGATGTACGCGGCGTTGCGCAGCATGTTGTCATGCGTGAGCATCACGCCTTTCGGGTATGACGTCGTGCCCGAAGTGAATTGCATCAGCAACACGTCGTCGGCCTGTACCGCCGCAAGCGGCAGCTCGACCGCGTTGGCGCCGCGCTTGAGAAAGTCCGCATAGCCCACTGCGCCTTTCGGCACGTCTTCGCCGAGCACGACGACCGTCGCGAGCTGCGGCAGTTTTGCATCAGGCAGCCGAGTGTCGACGGCCGGGCAGAAGCTGCGCAGCATTTCGATGTAATCGATCTTGAGAAACCGGTCGGCGACGAACAGCAGTTTGACATCGGCTTGCTTGAGGCAGTACTCGAACTCGTCGGCCTTGAAGCGCGTGTTGACCGGTACCGTGACGGCGCCGACCGTGGCTGCGGCGTAGAAGAGCACGACCCACTCGATCGAATTGCCCATGCAGACCGCGACGTGATCGCCGCGCCGGATGCCGGTCGCATGCAGGGCCGCCGCGGCATGCTGCACCGCTTGCCACAATTGCGCGTAAGTCATGCGCTGGCCCGCAATGACGAGCGCTTCCTGCGTGCCGCGGTCGCGCGCGGCGTTGGCGAGAGCGGTCGAGAGGGTTTGGCGCGGCCAGGAAGATTCGGAAGACACGCTTGTCCTCACTCAGCCTTGATGTTCGCGGTCTTCGCGACCTGCGCCCATTTGATCATCTCGCGCGAAATCAGCTTGCTGAAATCCTCCGGCGTGCCCGTGACGGGATCGGCGCCCTCGGAGGCGAAGCGCTTGGTGGTTTCCGGCAGTTGCATGACGCGGTTGATTTCGGCATTGAGCTTTTTGATGATGGGTGCCGGCGTCGCGGCGGGCGCGAGTATGCCCCACCAGTTGTTGGCCTCGTATCCGGGCACCTCTTCGGCGATCGCCGGCACGTCGGGCAGTACTGCGGTGCGTTTCGCGCCGCCGGTACCGATGGCCTTGAGCTTGCCGCTGCGGAAGTGCGGCAAGAACTGGATCAGCGAGCCGAGCGAGATATGCGCCTGGCCCGCGATGGTGTCTATCATCGCCGGGCCGCCGCCTTTGTACGGCACATGTACCATGGTCAGGCCCGCGGAAGTGCGGAACAGCTCGCTGGCAAAATGCTGGAAGCTGCCGATGCCCGCGGTCGCGTAGACCAGCGTGTTCGGTTTTGCTTTGGCGAGCGCGATGAATTCCTTGAGCGAATTGGCGGGCACGCCGGGATACATGGCGATTGCGGCCGGTCCGGTGCCGAGCTGGGCAACGCGTGCGAACGATTTGACGGAGTCGTACGGGAGCTTGTAGATCGCCGCGTTCATCGTATAGGCGACGGAAATCATCAGCAACGTATGT
>JBKJMN010000435.1:0-2968 GCA_046596405.1 Burkholderiales bacterium | reverse complement strand
GAGGCTGGCGACTTCGGCGCGTGCGTCGATGCAGGCTTTAAGGATGGCCCGGGTCTCGATATCGGCTTTTGGCGGCAACGGCGGCAGCGCGTCGTATGGACGGGTTGGATCAAACTTGGCCATTGCCCCCCCGGGTTCAGACAAGTCCCGTGAACTTGTCGAGAGCTTCGACACGTTGTTTGAATATGTCGAAAATCCACTTACTTTCCGACACGTCTTGGTTGATATGTCGAACGATTCGACATATCACCATAATATGTCGAAAAATGGAAGATATTTCGACATATCAGGAACCCACCTCGTTCTAACCCTCCCCTTGTCCCCAAAAAGATCTGCTTCGCGGCAAAAGTGAGGTTGAAAACAGCTCTGTGCGCATAGAGGTTCGGGAGGGTGAGAAGTGCACGCGTCTATGAACGTTCGGGGAACGTGAGAATGGCGCGGCGCGCTGTCTCCCACTATGATTAGCCCGTGAGCGTAAGCAAAAAAATAATCAACGCCGGGTCGCGCCGCATAGGGAGGTTCCACATGCGCGTGCGCAAGGCTCTCGATGCGCTGGCGTGGCCCTATGAGATCGGCGCGGCGCTCGCGCGCTGCTGGCCGGTGTGGCTGATGCTGGTGCTGGGGCCCGCGGCGCTCACGTTCATACCGCAGGGACGCCAAGCGCTGTTCGTCGCCGGCGGCGGCACGGACGCTTCTATCGTCGGGCTGTATCTCTACGGCACCTTGCTGCTGGCGATCGGCATCTATCCGATCATGCTGCTCGACACGGCGCGCAGGCGCGCGACCCGCGCCTGGCGTTACGCGAAATACACCGTGCCGCAGTTGATCGCCGCCACCACGGTATACGCACTGCCGCTGCTGCTGCGTTACGCGCCGCACTTGAAAGTCGATTGGACCAAAACCGGCGACGAGTCGAACGCGGCGCTGTACGGCATCAGCAAGTTCTTCGAGCTCTTCGCCGTGGGAGCCGTCGTGGTTCCGGCCTGGCTGATGGCGCGGGACACCGAATCCGACCAGGCCGATCAAACGATCCTGTCGTTGATAACGATCGGGGGCGTGATGGCGCTCCTGCTCTTTTTCACCGGGGACGACTCCGTGCTGCTGCGCTACGGGTGCGTGATGGCCGCCATCCTGATCGTCAACTGGCGCTTCAGCGAGGCTTATGAATTTGCGCATGCGCAGCGCAAATGGCTGCAGGGCCTCGTGAGCATCATGCTGATATTCGCGTTAGCCCTGCTGTGGATCATGTTCCGGCTCGCGGTCGATCCCGGCGAGCGCGCCGCGTGGTGGGGGCCTTTGAGCGTGGTGCTGATAGCCATGCTCGGCTGGCTCAGCATCGCCTTCGTCATCGACTGGCTGCTGTGGCAGATGGCATGGTGCGCGTATCTGCGCCTGCCGCAGTCGGCGATCGGCGTGCTGCGCTTCGCGGCGTTCGGGTATATCGCGGCCAGCCTCGCGACGGGCGCATTCGGCAACACGCCCGTCAAGACCCTGCCCGTTGAGGCAGACGCGCCGCAGGCGACGCTCGCCGCGTATCTCGACGGCTGGGTGAACGAGCGCAAGCCCAAAGAGAAAGGCGCTCCGGTCTATCCCGTTTTCATCGTCACCGCGGAAGGCGGCGGCATCCGCGCCGCGTACTGGACGGCGAACGTGCTCGCCGCGCTGCACGATGCGCACCCGCAATTCGCGGATCACGTGCTCGCGTTGAGCGGCGTGTCGGGCGGCAGCATGGGTACGAGCGTCTACGCGGCGCTCGCAGCGGGCGGCGCTACGGCGCCTGCGTGCAGGAAGGGCGGCCTGCAGGCGTGCGCGCAGGCGATCGGCGGTGCTGACCTTTTGTCGGCGCCGCTCGCCGCACTGCTGCTGAGCGAACCGTTGAACCGGATCACCGCGTGGATACCGGGCGCCGACCGCGCAGCCGCGCTCGACCACGCGCTCGAGCAAACCTGGATGGCCACGATGGGCGACAACCGCTTCATCGCGCCGTTCGGCGACGTCGCGGCGCGCCGCATGCTGGTGCTACCGAATGCGACGGTGGCCGAGAGCGCGCAGCGGCTCGTGATCACGCCGCTCGCCGCCGAAAAGGAATTCGCGAACGCGCAGGCGCTCGACGGGCGCGAATTTTCTTTCAGCACCGCGACGCTGCTCTCCGCGCGCTTCCCGGGCCTGAGCCCCGCCGGTGTCTACACGCCCGCGAAAGGCGAAGCGATGCGCATCGTCGACGGCGGTTTCTCGGACAACTCCGGCACCGCGACCGGCGCGGAGGTGTTGAGCGCGCTGACGGCTGCGCTCGATCGCAATCAGGCGCGCGCGCAATTCAAGCCCGTGGTCATCGCGATTTCGAACGGCTCCGAGATCGTCGAAAAAGGCTGGGTCGACGTGCTGCGCCCGATGACGCTCGGCATGGCGCTCGACCCGGTCGCAACGCTCGAGAGCGGGCGCGTGCGCGCGAGCCTGCGTTACGAGGCCGCGTTGAAAGCGCAGGTCACCGCGCAAGGCGGCGAATACCTGAGCGTGCGGCTGCTGCATCGCGGGGATGAGTTTCCGCTCGGGTGGATGCTCGCACCGACGACGACGAAGGCAATGAACACGCGGCTGACCGCGCTCAACGACGACCCGAAAAGCGAGTTCAAGCGGGTGGGGGTGTTGTTAGGGATGTAATGTTTGCCGGTGGCAGACCGGGCTGGTCACTTTTCCTGCTGAAAGCGCCGCCCTTGCCTGCGAATACCCGGCGGCTCGCCGGCTTGCAAGAGGTCTATCAGCCGAATTGCGCTAAACTCGTTCGAATCACAACCACGCTTCACTGCGACCGGGAGGGAACCAATGAGCTATCGTTCTGATGCGCGCATCGCCATCACACTGCTCGCGCTGCTCGCGTGCTCCGTATCGTTCGTGCGCCCCGCGCTCGCCGCGGACAAGCCCGTCATCAATCCGCCGCCCACGCAGCAGGACTGGACCAATCTCGGCC
>JBKJMN010000326.1:0-6062 GCA_046596405.1 Burkholderiales bacterium | reverse complement strand
ATTTACAAGCGCACCGGCGGCAACGTCGCTTTCGGCCCGCGTGACATTGATTGGGCGAAGGTTGAGGGCGGCTCTTCGGACGAGTGCGCGCCGGTGATGGTCGACGCCGAGCACCCGTTATTTGTGCTCTACACGTCTGGTTCGACGGGCAAACCGAAGGGCGTCCAGCATGCCACGGGCGGCTATTTGTTGCATGCGATGCTGACCATGAAATGGGTGTTCGACATTAAGCCGTCTGATGTTTTCTGGTGCACCGCCGACGTCGGCTGGGTAACCGGCCACACCTATGTCTGCTACGGGCCGCTCGCGGTCGGCGCCACCGAAATCATATTCGAAGGCGTGCCCACCTATCCGGACTCGACGCGTTTCTGGCGCATGATCCAGGACCACAAAGTCAGCGTGTTCTACACGGCGCCGACCGCGATCCGCTCGCTGATCAAGCTCGGCGCGGATCTGCCGAAGAAGTTCGACCTGTCGTCGCTGCGCATTCTGGGCACCGTCGGCGAGCCGATCAACCCGGAAGCGTGGATGTGGTACCACGAAACCGTCGGCCAGAAACGCTGCCCGATCGTCGACACCTGGTGGCAAACCGAAACCGGCGGCCACATGATTACGCCGCTGCCCGGCGTCGTCAGCACGAAGCCGGGTTCGTGCACGCTGCCGCTGCCCGGCATCATGGCGGCGATCGTCGACGAAGCGGGTCACGACGTCGAAAAAGGCAAAGGCGGCTTTCTCGTGATCAAGCGGCCGTGGCCGTCGATGATACGCACGATCTGGGGCGATCCGGAGCGCTTCAAGAAGTCGTACTACCCTGCCGACTTCAACGGCAAATATTATCTGGCCGGCGACGGCGCGAATCGCGATCTCGACGGCTACTTCTGGATCATGGGCCGCATCGACGATGTGTTGAACGTATCCGGCCACCGTCTGGGGACGATGGAGATCGAATCCGCGCTCGTCGCCAATCCGCTGGTCGCGGAAGCCGCGGTCGTCGGCCGGCCTGACGAACTGACCGGCGAAGCGGTGGCGGCATTCGTCGTGCTGAAGCAGGCGCGCCCGACCGGCGAAGAGGCCCGCAAGATCGTCAAGCAGCTGCAGGACTGGGTCGGCAAGGAAATCGGCCCGATCGCGAAGCCGAAAGACATCCGCTTCGGCGATAATCTGCCCAAAACGCGCTCTGGAAAAATCATGCGCCGGCTGCTGCGCTCGATCGCCAAGGGGGAGGAAATTACGCAGGACGTGTCGACGCTCGAAAACCCGGCGATCCTGCAGCAATTAAAAGAACCGATCGCCTGAGACACGGCGCTCCGCCGGCACGCGCCGTCATGAAACGACCGGACATCCACGGACAGCGCCTGATCGCGGTTTTCCTGCTGGGCTGCCTGCTGCTTAACTATCCGCTGCTGTACCTGTTCAACATCGACGCCCGGGTGTTCGGAATTCCGCTGCTTTATGTGTACACGTTTTTTGCCTGGGGTCTGCTCATCGCGCTGACCGCGGCCATCGTCGCCCGCCAACCGGATTGAGCCGGCCGCGCGTCACCGCGTAGCCCTGCCTCCCATGCTCACCGGTTCGGTCATCGTCCTCGCGTCGTTCGTGTACGTCGGCCTCCTGTTCGCGATCGCCTATTACGGCGACCAGCGCGCGGACGCCGGCCGCAGCATCATCGCCAACCCGTATATCTATGCGCTGTCGCTGGCCGTTTACTGCACGTCGTGGACTTTTTACGGCAGCGTCGGGCGCGCCGCGACCAGCGGCATCGGCTTCCTGCCGATTTTTCTCGGCCCCACCCTGATGGCGATGCTGTGGTGGTACGTGATGCTGAAAATGATCCGCATCAGCAAAGCCAACCGCATCACGTCGATCGCCGATTTTATCGCGTCGCGCTACGGCAAGAGCCAGCTGCTCGGCGGCCTCGTCACGATCATTGCCGTGATCGGCATAGTCCCGTACATTTCTTTGCAATTGAAGGCGGTTTCGAACAGCTTCTCGATCATCCTCAAGTACCCGGCACTCTCGACTCCCGACAGCCAGGCCACCATACCGCTGCTCGCCGACCACACTTTTTACATTGCGCTGCTGCTCGCAGTGTTCACCATCCTCTTCGGCACGCGCCATCTCGACGCGTCCGAGCGCCACGAAGGCCTGGTCGCGGCCATCGCATTCGAGTCGGTCGTCAAGCTTCTGGCATTCATGGCCGTCGGCATTTACGTGACCTATGTCTTATACGACGGCTTTGCCGATATCTTCTCGAGCGCGGTCGAATATCCCCACCTGCGCAAGTTGCTCGAATTCGGCGGGACCTCGGTCGACTACGCTTCGTGGGCGTCCCTGACTTTTCTGTCGATGATGGCGATCATGTTCCTGCCGCGCCAGTTCCAGATCGCCGTGGTCGAAAACGTTGACGAGCGCCACCTGAAGAAAGCGGTGTGGCTGTTCCCGCTCTACCTGCTCGCGATCAACGTTTTCGTGCTGCCGATTGCGTTCGCCGGCGTGATGCATTTTCCGGCGGGCAACGTCGACGCCGACACTTTTGTGCTTAACCTGCCGATCGCGCAGCAGCAGTCGCTGTTGACGCTGATAGTGTTCATCGGCGGCCTCTCGGCGGCGACCGGCATGGTGATCGTCGAAACCATCGCGCTGTCGACGATGGTTTGCAACAACCTCGCGATGCCGCTGCTCTTGCGCCTGACGGTGCTGCACCTGCACGAGCGCGCGGATCTGTCCGCGCTGATCGTCGGCATCCGGCGCGGCGCCATCGTCGGCGTGATCATGCTGGGTTACGCCTATTTCCGGCTTGCCGGCGAGGCCTACGCGCTGGTATCGATCGGGCTTATATCGTTCGCGGCGGTCGCCCAATTCGCACCGGCGATCCTCGGCGGCATGTTCTGGAAAGGCGCGACGCGGCGCGGCGCGATCTGCGGCTTGCTGGCGGGCTTCGCGGTGTGGGTGTACACGCTGCTGCTGCCCTCCTTCGCGAAATCCGGCTGGCTGCCGATCTCGTTCGTGGAACACGGCGCATTCGGCATGCACATGCTCAAACCGCTCGAGCTTTTCGGCCTTGCCGGACTCGACGACATTACCCATTGCCTGTTCTGGAGCCTCACCTGCAATATCGGCGCCTACATAGCGCTCTCGCTCATCACGCGGCCGAGCTTTGCCGAGCAGATCCAGGCCGCGCTGTTCGTCGACGCGCACCTCGAGCCGGGACGCCAGCGCGCGGAATCGTTGCGCGGCGACGCGTCGGTAAACGAATTGATCACTCTGCTCGGTCGTTTTCTGGGTCAGCGCCGTGCATCCGACGCGTTCGCGGCGTACGCGCGCAAATGCGGCGCCAAATCAGCCAAAGAGCTCAAGCCCGACGCGGACCTTATACATTTCGCGGAAACCCTGCTCGCCGGTGCGATCGGCGCCGGTTCGGCGAACGTCGTGGTTGCCTCGGTCGTGCAGGAAGAGCCGCTCGGTATCGATAAGGTCATGAACATACTCGACGAAACGTCGCAGGCGCTCGCCTACAGCCGCCAGCTCGAGCAAAAGTCGCGCGAGCTTGAAGTCGCCACCACGGAACTGCGCTCGGCCAACCAGCGCCTGCAGGAGCTCGACCGGCTGAAAGACGATTTCGTCTCCACTGTCACGCACGAATTGCGCACGCCGCTGACTTCCATACGCGCATTCTCGGAAATACTGCACGACAACCCTGCGCTCGAGCCCGTGCAGCGCGCGAAATTTCTCGGCATCATCACGCGCGAATCGGAACGCCTGACGCGCCTTATCAACCAGGTGCTCGATCTCGCGAAAATCGAGTCGGGCAACGCGGAATGGCATACCGGCGAAACCAACCTGATCGAGGTGATCGAAGACGCTTCGTCTTCGACCAGCCAGCTTTTCATCGACAAGTCGATCGCGCTCGATCTGCGGGTGCCGGCCGATCTGCCATCGATCCGCGCCGACCGCGACCGCCTGCTGCAGGTCATGCTGAACCTGCTGTCCAATGCCGCGAAATTCTGCCATGACGCGGGCGGCAGGGTCACCGTCCGCGCGGCGCTGGTGCATGACGGTTTGCGCGTGGATGTTACCGACAACGGCATCGGCATCAGCCCCGACGATCAGCGGGTGATATTCGAAAAATTCCGCCAGGTCGGCGACACGCTCACCCAAAAGCCGCAGGGTACGGGGCTGGGGCTGCCGATCTGCCGCCAGATCATCCACCACTTCGGCGGCAAACTGTGGGTGGATTGTGCGCCCGGCGGCGGCACCACCTTTTCCTTCGTGCTGCCGCGCGATTGCCTCGCGGCGGCGGGCGACGCTTCGCGCCAGTTCGGCCCTGACGCGGCGCGTGCATGACCGTCAGAATCCTGATCGTCGACGACGAACCGAACATCGCGTTGTCGCTCGAATTCCTGCTGCAAAGCCAGGGCTACGAAGTGATCACTGCGCCCGACGGCGCACAAGCCTTGCGCGAGGCCGCCGCGTTCCGGCCGCACCTCGTCGTGCTTGATGTCATGCTGCCGGTCGTCGATGGGTTCGAGGTCTGCCGCCAATTGCGCGCCGACCCGGCCCAGGCGGGAGTCAAGATACTTCTGCTGACGGCGCGCGGCCGCGCGGCCGAAGTTCAGCGCGGCATCGACGAAGGCGCGGACGCGTACATGACCAAGCCGTTCGCGACCCGCGATGTAGTCGAGCAGGTTAGTCAGCTACTTGCCCGCGGCGCCTGATCCGCGGTCAGCGCGCGAGGTAATCGAGTACATAGCCGCGGCCATACTGCGTGCGCACGCTGATGCCGCTGCCCTGGAGCTTCTTGCGCAAGCGGTGCACGCAGACCTCGATTGCATTCAGACTGACTTCGTGCCCGGCGCTGTAGAGTTGCTCGACGAGCTGCTCTTTGCTGACCAATCGGCCGAAACGCGCAAGCAGGACTTCGAGCACGCCGGTTTCCTGCGCGGAAAGCGCGAGCAGCTTGCCCTCGACGCTCGCACTCCGGCTCACCGTGTCGAAACTCAACTCACCGTAGGTAATCTGCGGAGCGGCGCTGCCGTGCCCGCGCCTCAGCAACGCGCGCACGCGCGCCTGCAGTTCGTTCAGGCTGAAAGGTTTGACCAGGTAGTCGTCGGCGCCGAGATCAAGGCCGGTGACCTTTTCCGCCGGCTCCTCGCGACCGGACAGGATCAGCACGGGCAGCGCGGAATTATGGTGACGCAGCCGGCGCAGCACTTCGAACCCGTCGAGCTTGGGCAGCCCGAGATCGAGGATCAGCAGCCCGAAAATATCCTGCCGGAGCGCGTCGTCCGCGGCCGCGCCGTTGCTCACCCAATCGACCGCGTAGCCCGATTGCCGCAGCGCGAATTGCAGCGCTTCGGCGAGCGCGGCGTCGTCTTCAGTGAGCAGGATACGCATCGCGCGCGCCGCATCTGATAAAATGCGCGCCTCCGGAGAGATGGATGAGTGGTTTAAGTCGCACGCCTGGAAAGCGTGTGTACGTAGCAATACGTACCGTGGGTTCGAATCCCACTCTCTCCGCCAAGGAGATGACTTAACACCCTGTAAATAAAGAGTTTTTTCTTTGTGCAGTTATTCACACCCACAATCCTACCCCCAGCAGCGTATACGGAGCGCCCTTGCGCTGTGCGTTCCGCGTTGACTATGCCCTATTTTGCGGGTCGGTTGTTGCGTCGCGGGACTGGAGCGAGCTTCCGCACTGATGTCGATGACCTTAAACTGCGGTGGTTCCAGAATCCGCTTCAGTTGCTTTGCTCGGCATCGCGGCGGCCTGACTCGGTGCTGCTAACGGGATGATTTCATGCTCGATGACTCGCGCCTGCGCCCGCATGAGCCGCTCCCCAAGATCGGTTGCAATATTCACTTCTAACCGTTGCTGTTCGCCATAGGTGCGTCGGTTGCGAACCATTGCCGACCATTTGAGAATATCGGACGCAACTCGCACGGCGTTCGCCGACGTGGCCTTGTCTGAGCCAGCACTGGCGAACGCCGTGCGAGTTGCGTCTGATATTCTCAAATGGTCGGCAATGGTTCGCAACCGACGCACCTATGGCGAACAACAACGG
>JBKJMN010000315.1:0-4202 GCA_046596405.1 Burkholderiales bacterium | reverse complement strand
CTCTCCGGCCAGATGCAGGACTCGCAGAGCTTCCGCTACGGGCTGGTCAACATCGGCGCTGGTTCCACACGCGAGCTGGCAACGAAATTCGCGCATATTCAAAGCCGCCTCGAATATCGATTCGTGCCCGAACGCGCAGCAACGGGCGCTGCCGCCCCGTAGTGGATTTGAGGCCGTGGCTGCAAAAAAACGGGTATTGCTGACCGTCAATCCGTATCTTGTAACGGGCCGGCGCATGATGACGCAGCGTTCGCTCGTTACTGCGCTCGACCGGCATGCTGATCTGGTGCTCGCGACCGCCGGGGATTACGACTTTGCCAACGGACTCGTTCGCGCCTACCGCAGGATCCGCGGCGGCAGGTTCGAGGAACTGGGCATGGTCGCCCCTGAGGCCGACCTCTGGATCGTTTACAGCGACGGCTATTACCTCGATCATCGTTCCCGCGGCTTCGCAAGGCGGCGTGATTTCTTTCGCGCGCAGATTGATTTCCACCAGAGCTTCCTCGCGTCCGGCAGCGTCGGGCGCATCATCAACGAACCCGCGGTCGAAGCGAGAACGTTGAAAAGCTGGCTCGCCAGCGTGGACGCCGCCGAATATAAGGTGATGCCGACTCGCCTCATCAGTGCCATCGAAGAGGTTTATGACTTCCGTAAGGACGCCGGGGCGATCGTTGCAAAACTCGACTGGGGAGGTGCCGGGATCGGCGCGCAGCGACTGCTGAGCGAGCACGATGTCCGAGCCTTCGGGCAGGGCCTAGCCCAAGGCGGCGATCATGACTTGCGTGACTATTGCTTTCAGCCCTATTGGCCAGGTGACGAAAAGCGCCTGTGGTTCGCAGGCGGCCGCTGGGTCGCCGGTCGCCAACGCCATGGCGGCAAGACGCCGTGGTCGCCCATCACCGATCAATACGATGTACGTCCTTATTACCCGGGCATGGAAGGTTTTGCCGCCGACCTTGAAGCGGCCGAGCGGCTGTGCCGGCGCTGCGGGCTCAGTGTCGGCGCGATCGACTTCATCGGTGACAGCATCAACGAGATCAACGGTTGCGGAACGGTCTTTACCGAGTACAAATCGTGGCAGTGCATCGTCGATGCGCGACCGGCCCTGGTCAGATACTTTATCGATCTGCTGCCGGCGCTGTAGCAGCGCGGTCAGGAGCTAAATGCGGGCGCATCATGGGCCTGCGGGTACGGGCGGGAACCGTGCCGCGCGGCAATCAGCCGATCGAGATAGGCCGCGACATTTTTTCCGAACTCATGGCCCTTCCCCGAGTAATTGGCGAAAGTCGCGGGATTGAGCAACTCAGCTTCCATCAGGACGGGGCCTTGCTCGCTGTCGATGAAATCAACCCGGCTGAAGTGCACCGGATAGCCCAGCGACGAGTACACCCTGAGCGTTTTCTCGGCATAGGCAAGTTCGCCGGCGGTCGGGTCGTAAGTCGCGACGGTTCCGCCGCGCGACTCGTTGCAGCGAAATTCATCGGGGTCACCGGGACGCGGCCGTTTGATGATCGCATGATGATAGTGAAAGCCGAGGAACACGAGGCTCTTTTCACCGTCGTGCACGCTTGGCATATAGGACTGCGCGATGTACTCGTCCCGGCGGTCGCCGATTTCATCGAGATCGGCCGGCTGGCGCGCGAGAATCACGCCATTGCCTCTTTCGCCGAAAACCGGTTTCAGCACCAGCGGTTCACCCGCGGCGAGGCGGCGGGCGATGGTGTCATCCACGCGGCAGGTTGGTATCACGCGTACGCCGTGGCGTTGCAGCTCCCATAAATATGTTTTGCCCAGATTGTGGCGTATCGTCCGCGGATCGTTGATAACGAGCGGGCAGGCCTGCCTGAATGCTTCGACCATCTGGAGAAAGCGCGGGCGCTCGGCGTAGAAGCCTTCCATCTGGTAGGCCCAGATGAGATCCATGTCTTCCAGCGGCACCGGTTCGACGAAATTTTCGCGCGCAGCGTGAAACATGCGGCTGAACTGACGCCCGTCAAAATCGTTCCAGTTGACGAAGAACACCTCGTGCCCCAGAGCCTCGAGGCCCGCCACGCAATCCAGACAGTCATGCTCATCGACGCTATAAGTGACCGCGAAATGATTGCTGCGCGTGAACCGCGTATCTTCATTCATGGTCATTAGTATGTTGCTCATGGGCGCGAAGTCTAACAGGAGAATGGCGAGTATTCTTTACGGGAAGCGCGTCACCGGTGCTCGAGCGTGAGTGGCAAAATCGCGAAAAAACCACGCGACTCGGGGAAAATCGGGCGTAATGCCCCGCTCTGCTTGACTCTATACTAAGGTACAGGGTTTATAGTTTGGTTCAGTGTTAAGTGAGGGCCTATGAGTGATGTGAACGCGTTAACTATCGGCAAGCTCGCAGCGCGTGGTGGCGTCAGCGTGCAAACGGTGCGCTACTACGAGCGTAGCGGCTTATTGCCGAAGCCAGCGCGCGCGGCCTCCGGTTACCGGCTCTACGAGCACGATGCGATCGGCCGGCTGACCTTCATCAAGCAAGCCCAGCAACTGGGGTTTTCGCTGAGCGAGATACAGGATTTGCTGTCGCTGCGGATGCAGTCCGGCACGACGTGCGCGGATGTCAGGCAACGGGCGCGTGAAAAAATCCTCGGAGTCAGCAAGAAGATCGAAGATCTGCAGCGGATCAGGAGCGCGTTGACCAAACTGGCCGCAGCGTGTCGCGGCAAGGGCCCCACCGCGGATTGTCCGATTCTCGAGGCACTCGAAAGCGGGGAGGATGCACCATGACGGTGGAACTGATATACGACGCCGATTGCCCGAACGTGCCCGCTGCGCGTTCGACGTTGATCAAGGCGTTCATGCAAACCGGCGTTTCCGCGCGCTGGCAGGAGTGGGAACGCAGCGCGCCGGACGCTCCGGATTATGCGCGTTCCTACGGCTCGCCGACGATCCTGATTGACGGCAATGATATTGCGGGTGTCGCTCCCAATAGCGGGACCCGCGCCTGCCGGGTCTATAAGGATGCGCGCGGAAAATTAAGCGGAACACCTTCAGTCGAGGCGATCTGCTCGGCGTTATATACGGCGACTCCCTTGCGCAAGCCGGTTGCCGGCCGCTGGCAAGCCATGGCGGCTTCATTGCCCGCGGTCGGCACCGCGCTGCTGCCGAAATTGACTTGTCCACTGTGCTTTCCGGCCTACGCGGCGGTCCTGAGTGCGCTGGGTATCGAGTTTCTGGATTACACCCCCTATCTGCTGCCGCTGACGCTAACGTTTTTGGGGGTCGCGATTTCGGTATTGGCACTGCAGGCGCGGCGCACCGGCAACGTCATGGCTCTGGCGCTCGGCAGCATTGCATCGCTCATCGTGCTGTTCGCCAAGTTCGGCATCGAGTCGGCGTGGCTGACGTCGGGTGGAATCACCTTGCTTGTCGTTGCGATTTTTCTCGGCAACCGCGCGAAATCTTCAGCGGTTGCACCTTGTCCTGCATGCGTCGTGGACACGGCTGAGCCACCCGTCAAGGCGCATTAAATCAAGGAGGAACACATATGG
Source organism: Burkholderiales bacterium (assembly GCA_046596405.1). Lineage (GTDB taxonomy): Bacteria > Pseudomonadota > Gammaproteobacteria > Burkholderiales > SG8-41 > PALSA-1004. The sequence goes on along the minus strand of JBKJMN010000315.1, from coordinate 672 downwards.
CCGCAACCCGCAAAATTGAAGTATTCAGTGCCGGATGCCCGGTATGTGAGGATACGGTAGCGCTTATCAATAAAATCGCGTGCCCGTCGTGCGAAATTGAAATTCTCGACATGCACCAACCCGGGGTGGCAAAAAAAGCGCAGCAGTACGGAGTCAAGAGCGTGCCGGCGGTCGCCGTTAATGGCAAGCTTGCCGAGTGCTGCACGGGACGCGGGCCGGACGAAAATCAATTACGGGCGGCTGGTATTGGCACGCCTCTGTAAGCACCTGTAAACCATGACGCTGGCCGCATTATTCAGCACGGGGGCTGCGCACAAGGAACTTTCAACCGCAACGCCGGTCAACCTTGCACTTGCCATGCTGGACCCTCGACCCCTAGAATAGTCGCGTGCAAAATTTTCTGAAAAAGTTTGCGTTGTTGATGCTGGTTGCCGGGCTGCCGCTGCAGAACCTGCACGCGATTGCAATGCCGTTTTGTGCGCCGGATCAGCAAACGACGGCGGCGCACGCTCATTCCGAACAGAGCGGTGCGCATGATAGTGCGCAGGTTGGCGTTCCGGCCGACCACGATCATACCGACCACCAGCATGCTGCTGCCGACACCGGCAAGGCCTGCGACGGTTGCAGTCTGTGTCAAGCGTGCTCGGCGCCGGCGCTGGCGTCAGTGGCAAT
>JBKJMN010000121.1:0-4902 GCA_046596405.1 Burkholderiales bacterium | reverse complement strand
TTCGTCCATGCCGGGTTTCACGCGCATGTCCGCGACGTAAACCACCGCGGACAGCAGGCGCGATTTGTCGCTGCCCGAGAGTTTCAGCAGCGCATCGATTTTGCCGAGAATTTCCTCAGTCTGAGCTTTGCTCGAAGCGTTGCAGTTGTCTGCAGTGGTGCCGGCGAGGTAGACGACGCCGTTGTGGACGACTGCGCGGGACAGGCGCGAGTTGGATTGATGGCGCACGATATTGCTCATGGCGAAACTCCTTGGAGAGGGTAGTGAAGTGAAAGGGAGCGGCGGATTTTTATTGTGAACAGGATTGTGCAATGGACGCGCGTTTGCCGCAAGCGCGGTTGATGCCTGCCGGTGCGGTTACAATATCCGCCGCACCGCGCTCAAGTGTCGTGGCGCATCCGTGCAGCCGGATTGCCGGCAGCATCCAAGCACAAATTCCAGTCGTTGCGAGGTGAGGAGATGAATGGATACCGCTTATGCGCCGTGCTGCTCGCTTATTCGAGCAGCACTGCCGCGCCGACCGCATTTGCGCAGCCCGCCTATCCGGCGCGCAACATCACGCTCGTCGTGCCATTTTCACCGGGCGGCAGCACGGACCTCATCACGCGAATCATCGCGAAGGAATTGAGCACTCAGTTCGATAGGCAGGTAATCGCCGACAACCGCACCGGCGGCGGTGGTGTCATCGGGTGGAACGCCGTCGCGCGGTCGGCGCCTGACGGCTACACCGTGCTCGCGACGGAATTGTCCTTTGCGATTGCGGCCGGCCTGATTTCCAATTTGCCGTTCGATTCGCGCAAGGATTTCCTGCACGTGACAACGGCGACCACGGTGCCGCACGTGCTGGTGATCACGCCCTCGCTGCCGGTTAAAAACGTCAAGGAGTTTCTCGCGCTCGCGAAAGCGCGGCCGGGCGAGTTGAACTACGGCTCGGGCGGCAACGGCACCAACACGCATCTCGGTGCGGAACTCCTGAAAAATCTCACCGGCATCAAGATGGTTCACGTGCCGTACAAAGGTGCGGGCGCGGTATTGCAGGATTTGATGGGCGGCCAGGTGCAGGCGCTGATTTCGGCGGTGCCGACGGTGGTCCCGTATGTGAACGCCAAACGTTTGCGCGCATTGATGGTGACTGACGACAAGCGCACGCGGGTGCTGCCCGAGGTGCCGTCGGCGGTCGAGGCCGGATTGCCGAGAATGAATATGCAGTTCTGGGTTGGCTTTGCGCTACCGGCCGGCACTCCGCAACCCGTCGTCGAGCGCCTCAATCAGGCCATCGTTGCCGTGCTGAACGGCGCGGAGTCTAACAAGCGCTTGATCGAGCTTGGCGTCGATACGGTCGGCAATACGCCCGCGCAGGCGACGAAACTGGTGACGGATGAAATGGATCGCTGGACGGCCGTCATCAAGGCGGCGGGCATCAAGGCGGAGTAATCACGTTGGAGATCGAATAGTGAAAGTACAAAAACTCCCCCTCGCCGGCATCCGCGTCGTCGAATTCGTGCACGTCATCATGGGGCCGAGCTGCGGTCTGGTGCTCGCGGACCTCGGCGCCGAGGTCATTAAGGTCGAGCCGCTGGATGGCGATCACACGCGTAAGCTGACCGCGTCGGGGGCGGGATTTTTTCCGACGTTCAACCGCAACAAGAAAAGCATCGCGATCGACCTGAAGTCGAAAGAAGGCCAGGAGATCGTGCTGAAACTCATCAAGAGCGCGGATGTCTTGACCGAAAACTTCCGGCCCGGTGCGATGGACAAGCTGGGGTTCGGCTACGAAGCGCTCAAGAAAATCCAGCCCGAACTGATTTACTGCTCGCTCAAGGGCTTTCTCGCGGGGCCGTATGAAAATCGCGCGGGCCTCGACGAAACGGCGCAGATGATGGGCGGGCTGGCCTACATGACCGGTCCCGTCGGCCGGCCGCTGCGCGCGGGCGCGTCGGTCAACGATGTGATGGGCGGGATGTTCGCGGCGATTGCGATTCTCGCGGCCTACGTCGAGCGCACGGCGACCGGCCGCGGCCAATACGTGAAAAGCGCATTGTTCGAGAATTGCGCGTTCCTGATGGGCCAGCATATGACCGAAGGATTCATGACCGGCAAGCCGGTGGTGCCAATGCCGGACCGCATCCGCGCGTGGGCGGTTTACGACACGTTCCGCACGAGCGACGGCGACCTCGTATTCGTCGGCGTGGTCACCGACACGCAGTGGAAAATATTCTGCGACGCGTTCGGGCTGGCGGATCTGCTGGCCGATCCGACGTTGAAGACCAATCCGCAGCGCGTCGAGGCACGGCCGCGGTTAATTCCGCTCGTGACCGCCCTGTTCGCGAAAATGACCAAGCAGGCACTGCTCGATAAGTGCGAGAAACTCGGCCTGCCATATGCGCCGATCACGCGGCCGGAGGATCTATTTAACGATCCGCATCTGAAGGCGTCGGGCGGGCTCGCCGACATCACCTTGATGAACGGCGTCAAAACCCAGGTCCCCATCATGCCGATCGAGATGGATGGCCGCCGTTTCGCGACGCGCCTGGATCTGCCGAAGATCGGCGAGCACACGCGTGAGATGCTGCAGGATCTCGGTTATGCGCCGCCGGAAATCGAGCGCCTGATTGCGAGCGGCATCGCGCGCACGTCATAGCCATACCAATCGAGAAGAAATTATGCGTAAACCATTTTGGTTGTTGGCGTCGCTGTTTGCCGCGTCAACCGGCATCGCCGCCGACGCGTATCCGAATAAGCCGGTGCGCTGGGTGGTACCGTTCCCGCCCGGCGGCGGCACCGACCTCATATCCCGCACGATCGCCGCTAAGCTGGCGGAGGCGTGGGGCGTGCAGGTAGTCGCGGACAATCGTCCCGGTGGCGGCGGTACGCTCGGGCTCGGGATTGCCGCGAAAATGCCGGCCGATGGTTACGCGATAGTGCTCGGCCAGGCGTCGAATGTCGCCGTGGCACCCGCGCTTTACCCCAAGTTAAACTACGATCCGGTCAAGGATCTGCAACCCATTACCAACGTGATTGCCGCGCCGCTCGTGATCGTGTCGCATCCGTCGTTTCCCGCCAGAAACGCCAAAGAGCTCATCGTATACGCGCGCGGCAAGCCCGATGCCATCACGTTCGGCTCGCCCGGCAACGGCACGATCGGCCACTTGTCGATGGAGCTGCTGAAGACGATGGCCAATATCAAGATGCTGCATATTCCGTATAAAGGCGCGACGCTGGCTATCACCGAACTGATCGGTGGGCAGATTGTCCTTTACGCGAGCAGCATGCCGCCCGCGTTGCCCCTGATCAATGCAGGCAAATTGAAAGCGCTGGGTGTGACGACCGCGAAACGGCTCGTGCCGCTGCCGAACGTGCCGACGATTGCTGAAAGCGGCGTGCCCGGCTACGAGGCCGTCAACTGGTACGGCGTGTTCGTGCCGGCGGGCGTGCCGAAGGAGATCGTCGCCAAACTCCATGCCGATGTCGTGCGCGTGCTGAAGCAGCCGGACGTCAAAGACCGGTTTGCCGGCGAAGGCGGCGAGATCGTCGCGGACACGCCGGAGGAGTTTGCCGCGTTCGTGCGCAAGGAAATTCCGAAATGGTCGAAAGTCGTGAAAGACGCATCGGTCAAGGTCGATTGATGGTGACGCTGACCATCGACGCGCTGACGGCGCTCGCGACCGGCGCATTGCTCGCCAGCGGCGCCTCTGCATCATCAGCCGCCATCACTGCCAAATATCTCGTCGCTGCCGACGCGCAGGGACTCGGCACGCACGGCGTCGCGCGCGTCCCGACCTATTGCGATCACTTGAAATCGGGCCGCGCGCGCGGCGATGCGGTGCCGCGCATCGTGCATGAAAAGGCGGCGGCCTGCCTCGTCGATGCGGACTACGGCCTCGGTTTCGAGCCGGCCGAATTTGCGCTGACCGAGGCGCTCGAGCGCGCGGCCCGGCATGGCGTCGGATTCGCCGGCGTAACGAAGAGCCACCATTGCGGCGCGCTGGGAATCCTGCTTGAAGCGGTCGCGGCACGCGGCATGGTCGGCATCGCTTTCAGCAATGCACCCTCGGCGATCATGGCGTGGGGCGGCACCAGGCCGATGTTCGGCACCAATCCGATCGCCGCCATCTTCCCGCGCAAAAGCGGTGCGCCGCTCGTCGTCGACATGTCGCTCACCCAGGTTACGCGCGGCCAGATTCTGCTCTATGCGAACGCCGGCAAGCCGATTCCGGAAGGCTGGGGACGCGACAAGGACGGGCAGCCGACAACCGATGCGCACAAAATTTTGATCGGCGGCAGCTTGCATGCGGTCGGCGGGCTCAAAGGCACAATGCTCGCTTTCGCGGTCGAGATTCTGTGTTGCGCACTGATGGGCGCGGCTTTATCGCATGAAGTCGAGCCCATGCTCGTCAACAACGGCAAGCCGATGAATCTGGGGCAGGCGTTTCTAGTCATTGACCCTGGTGCCCTCGCCGGCAACGAGCGTTATCTTGAGCGCGTCGAGACGCTAATAGGCGCGATGCTCGAGGACGAGGAAGTCCGCCTGCCGGGTGCGCGGCGGGTCGCTGAGGCGGTGCGCGCTGCCACCGAAGGCATCGCAATTCCCGCCGAGCTGGCAAAGCAATTGCACGAGCTGGCGCGGCGATAATTTGCGTCGTCAGGCGGGTCATTGGTTCATTCAAGGGGGAGCAATGCGATTAGTCGATAAACGTGCGCGCGCGCTGTCGCTGATTGTCGGCATTGCGTCGACTGATGCGGGAGGAAGGAACAATTTGCGCGAGCTCGCGACATGATGCGTAAGGTTTTCTGCGGACTGCTGGGCGCCGTTCTGGCGGCCGGCGTCGCGCACGCGCGGGACATCGGCGGCCAGACCTCCGATGCCGTCGCCTATTCGTTCGTTTTCCTCGGGTGCAACCG
>JBKJMN010000170.1:0-13243 GCA_046596405.1 Burkholderiales bacterium | reverse complement strand
CTTCAGGCGCAGGACCGCCAGCGGCATACGCGGCCCGTCCACCGCCCGCGCGAACACGAACACGGTATCGTCCGGCGCGGCCTTGCCGGCGAGCTCGCGGCTCAGCGTAACGCTGCCGTCCACCCCCGCGGCCGCTACCGCCTGCGGCGCAGTTTTGGCGGCGCCTGCGAGGCCGCCCAATTGACGCGCTTCATCGATGTTCGCTGCGATTTCGCGCGCGAACTCCGAGCCGGGCTCGGTGCGGCTTTGCAACTTCTCCCAGTACGCAATCGCCTTGCGGTAATCCTTGCGGTCGAACGCGGCCGAGCCCGCCATCGCAAGCGCCTTCCACTGCGTCGGATCGATCTTCAGCGCGCGCTCGACCATTTGCAGCGGCTTGCCTTCGATGCGCCGGTCCTGCGTCATCGCGAGCGCGTCGGCGTAATCGGCGAGCAGATCGGCGTTGTCTTTCTGGAGCGCGACCGCATGTTCGTACGCATCGAGCGCCTCCGCCGGGCGCTGCATGGCGAGATAAGAGCGCGCAAGCAGCGCCCAGCCGGTCCCGTCATTGGGCGACTCGCGCATGCGCGCGGCGAGTTTGGCCACCATGGCTTCGACTTCCTGCGCGGTGAATTTTCCGGCCCCGCGGGTCGCCGCCGCCGGGGCCAACCCCGCGGGCGTGCCGAGTTGCCAATACAGCGCGGCGGCGGCCAGCGGTATCGCCAGCGCGAGGGCTAATGCGGTCCCGCGGGCGGGCAACGACATGGCGGCGGGCGCCGCGGCGCGGCCGTCCTCGAGCGCGCGGCGTTCGAGGTCGTCGCGCGCCTCCTGGTACTGTTGCGGCGCCAGCGTGCCGGCAGCCAGATCGCGCTCGAGTTCGGCCACCTGGTCGTTGAGGATGGCCAGGTTGGACGCGCGGGACTGCACGGCCGCCGCGCCGTCGCGCCGCCGCAGCAGCACCGGCAATACCCACGCGAGCGCAATCACGGCCATCGCCGCGGCAATGCTGAAGAACACCGTCATCTGCGCTCGCCTTCTCCGTCGCCGGCGAGCAGCGCCTGCGCCTCGCGCCGCTCGCTGTCCGACAACGGCTGCTGCGCGACGCGCTGGCGGCGCGAACGCAGGTAGAAAAACAGGAACGCGAAACCCGCGAGCAGCACCAGCGGCGGCCCGAGCCACAACACCAAGGTCGTCGCCTTCACCGGCGGACGATAGCGGACGAAATCGCCGTAGCGCTCGACCATGAAGTCGATGATCTGCGCGTCGTCGCGGCCCTGCGCGATCTGCTCGCGGATCTGGCGGCGCAAATCGACCGCGAGCTCGGCGCTGGAGTCCGCGATGGTCTGGTTCTGGCACACGAGGCAGCGCAGTTCTTCGGCGAGATGCACCGCGCGTTTGTTCGCGACCGGGTCTTCCGGCAGCGGCTGCGCGGTTTGCGCGCTAAGCGCCGCTGGCAGCCAGAGCAGCGCCAGCGCGGCCAGCAGCCGCCAGCGCGTCTTCATGATTGCTTCAACTGCTGCACCAGCGGCAGGATCTTGTTCTTCAACGCCTCGGGCGTCAGCGGGCCGATCTGCTTGTAGCGGATCACGCCCGCTTTGTCGATGACGAAGGTTTCGGGCACTCCGTAGACGCCGTAGTCGATGCCCACCCGGCCGTCGCGGTCGACGATGCTCGCGGCGTATGGGTCGCCGAATTGCTTCAACCACGCGAGCGCGTCGTCGCGCTGATCCTTGTAGTTCAAGCCGTAGACCGGCACCACATTGCGTTTCGCGAATTCGATCAGCACCGGGTGCTCCTCGCGGCACGACACGCACCACGATGCCCAAACGTTGAGTAGCCACACCTGGCCCAGCAGGTCTTCCTTGCCGAGCGCCTTGCCGCTTTCGTGCAACTGCGCGAGCCTGAAGACGGGCGCGGGCTTGCCGATCAGCGGCGACGGCACCTCACGCGGATTGAGCCCCAGGCCGATGCCCAGAAATACGACCAGCACCGCGAATATGCCGAGCGGAATCAGGTAACGGTTCATCGCGCCCGCGCTTAACCGGCGGCCGGCTGTTGCGCCCCGGCGGGCGGCGCCACGGCGGCGCGCCGCTTTGCGCTGCGATAGCGCCGGTCGGTCAGCGCGACGAAGCCGCCGAGCGCCATGATGATGCAGCCGCCCCATATCCAGGTCACGAACGGCTTGTGATACACGCGCACGCTCCACGCGCCGTCGCTGACCGGTTCGCCGAGCGACACGTACAGGTCGCCGAAGAAACCGGTCGCTATGGCGGCCTCGGTCATGGGCATCTGTTGCGCGTTGTAAACGCGTTTTTCGGGATGCAGCACCATCAGTTCCTTGCCCCCGCGGCTGACCGCCACGTTGGCGCGCGCCGCGCGATAATTGGGACCGGTGATGCCCTGAACGCCGTCGAAACGAAAGGCATAGCCGCCGACCGCGACGCTGTCGCCGACCGCCATGCGCACGTCGCGCTCGCTTTCATAGCCTTTGACGAGAGTTATGCCGGCGATGAACACCGCGACGCCGCAATGCGCGATCAGCATGCCGTAATAACCGCGCGGCTGGCTCGCGAGGCGCGCCCGCAGGCTGCCCTCGAGCGCGCTCAGCCGGGTTTTTAAATTGACCGCCGTCGAAAGCACCACCCACAGCGCGAGCGCCAGACCGAAGCTGACCAGCGGCGTCCACGCGCCGAACGCAAACGGCAGCACGAGCGCGGTCGCAATGCTGACGCCGAAGGCCCATTTCAGCCGGGTGGCGAGGTCCGGCAGGCTGGATTCCTTCCAGCGCGCGAGCGGGCCTATTCCCATCAGAAATATCGCGGGCGTCATCAAGGGCACGAACACGCTGTCGAAATACGGCGGCCCGACAGAAATCTTGCCGAGGTTCAGCGCATCGAGAAACAGCGGATACAGGGTTCCCAGCAGCACCGAGCCCGCGGCAACCACCAGCAACGTGTTGTTGGCAAGCAGCATCGCTTCGCGCGACACCAGCGAAAACGCGCCGCCCAGACCGACTTTAGGCGCGCGCCACGCGAACAGGATCAGCGAGCCGCCGATCACGATCGTCAGAAACGCGAGGATGAAGATGCCGCGCTTGGGGTCGGTCGCAAACGCGTGTACCGAGGTCAATACGCCAGAGCGCACGAGGAACGTGCCCAGCAGCGAGAGGCTAAACGCGCAGATCGCGAGCAGCACCGTCCAGCTTTTGAAGCCGCCGCGCTTTTCGGTGACGGCGAGCGAATGCATGAGCGCGGTGCCGACCAGCCACGGCATGAACGACGCGTTCTCGACCGGGTCCCAGAACCACCACCCGCCCCAGCCCAGCTCGTAATACGCCCACCAGCTGCCGAGCATGATGCCGATCGTGAGAAAGCACCAGGCGAGCGTTGTCCACGGCCGCGACCAGCGCGCCCACGTCGCGTCGAGCCGGCCGCCGAGCAGCGCCGCGATCGCAAACGCGAACGCTACCGAGAACCCGACGTAGCCCATGTACAGCATGGGCGGATGGATCACCATGCCCGGATCCTGCAGCAGCGGATTCAGATCGCGGCCGTCGGCAGCCGCCGGAAACAGGCGCTCGAACGGATTCGACGTGAGCAGCATGAACAGAAGGAAGCCCACGCTGACGAGCCCCATCACGCCGATCACGCGCGCGGCCATTTGCTCGGGCAGATGGCGGCTGAACACGCTGACGGCGACCGTCCACAGGTTGAGCATCAGCACCCACAACAGCAGCGAGCCCTCGTGCGAGCCCCACGTCGCTGCCAGCCGGTACTGTAGCGGCAGTTGCGAATTCGAATTAGTCGCGACATTCAGCACCGAGAAATCGTTGTGCGCGAACGACCACGCGAGACAGCCAAACGCGAGCGCGACGAACGTGAATTGGCCTTGCGCCGCCGGCCGCGCGACCGCCATCCACGCGGCATTGCTGCGTGCCGCGCCGACGATCGGCAGCACGCCCTGGGTAACGGCGAGCAGGAGCGCAAGGATCAATGCAAATTGGCCGATTTCGGGAACCATGGTCGCCTTTATTTCGTAAGCACGCTTTTTTGCGCTTTCTGCGCCTGCTCGATAGCATGCTTGGCATCGGGCGGCATGTAATTTTCGTCGTGCTTGGCGAGCACTTCGGTCGCCTGGAATCCGCCGTCCGGGTTGAGCCGGCCCTGCGCGACGACGCCTTTACCTTCTTTGAACAGATCGGGCAGGATGCCGGTATAAGTCACCGGAATCGTTTTCACAGTGTCGGTGACCCGGAAATGCACGGTTAATCCATCGTTCTCGCGTTTAAGACTGCCCTGCTCGACCATGCCGCCAATGCGAAACGCCTTGCTGCGCGGGGCTTCGTTGGCAAGCACCTGGCTCGGACTGAAGAAGAACACCAGATTGCTCTGGAATGCGTTGAGCACGAGCGCGGCGGCAATGCCAAGCGCGGCGAGGCCGGCGGCGATAATCGCCATGCGTTTATGTCGGGGTTTCATGCGTAAAGCCGGTTTCAGGAGGTCGCTGCAACGCGCATTTTACCGGATTAGCTTTGGCGGGAGGCAACAGACCGTCGGTTTCCGCCGCGAACACCACTGTCCGGACGGCAATAAAAAAGGCGCACAGCCGTGCGCCTTTGCAGCCGGGAGATCGGTGCGCGGGTTATTTCGGCGCAGGCTTGGCTGCGGGGGCTGCGGGGGCTGCCGAGGGCGCGGGTGCCGCCGGGGCGGGCGCCGCTGCGATGGTGATCGGCGTTGGCTTGACTGTGATGCCCTTCGCCTTCTGCGCCTTGATATATCGATCAGCGACCCGGTCCTGCGACTTGACGAGCAGTTCAGTGTCTTTTTTAGCCGCCTCGGCCGCTTTCGCTTTGGTTTCCTCGGCCTTGGCTTTTTGCTCGTCGGTCTGCTGCGGAGCCGGCAATTTCGCGTAAACCGCGCCGGTCGTGATCGCGCACAGCGTCGCGACGATCATTGCTTGGTTGATTTTCATGGCCATCTCCTCCGTCCTCCATTAACCCGGCTTCAGGCCTTGCTCGACCTGCAGCCGTACGTCGGGCGGCGCGTCGTCCGCGAAGTGCTGGCGCGCTTTGCCGGCTCTCACCTCTTCGTACCAAAGGTCGTGATGCTCCTTGGCCCAGGTCTCGTCCACATAGCCCGTGCGCATGGCGTCATACGCACCCCGCATGCCGATGGTGCCGAGGTAGATGTGAAAGCTGGCGAGAAATATCATTACCATGGCGCCCGCAGCGTGCACGATGTTCGCCGCTTGCATGAGTTCGCGGCCCTGTTCGAAATTCGGGAATAACAATACCGCGCCCGACAGGCACAACGCGATGCCCAGCGCGCACACCATCACCCAGAACAGGACTTTCTCGCCCATGTTAAAGCGTCCCGAAGGCGGCTCGTGGCCACTCTTCGAAAACAGGCCGCCGAAACTCGCCAGCCACTTGAAATCGCCGCGGCCGGGAAAATTGTCGCGGATGAAGAGCACGATCATCACCGGCAGCGCAAAGAAGAAAACCGGCGCGACGAAATTGTGCACGTTCTTGGCGAGAATCGCGAGCCACGAGAAGAGCGTATAGCCGATAAGAGGCAGGAGCAGATATTTGCCGAACGAGATAATCAAGCCGGAAATGGCCAGCGCGCAAACGCTGATCGCGACCGTCCAATGCGTGAATCGCTCCGGGTCGGAAAACCGCTTGATGAGCCGGCCGGTCGCTTGGCCGTGAACGCCGATCGGCCCGCGCCACCAGAAGTATGCAAACATCGCCAACAACCCGGCCGCGATCAGGAGTCCGCCCGCCAGCGCAATCGGCGGGCGCAGTTGCCGCCAGGACTGGCCCGACGGCTGCACGAGCACATTAGTCTCGACACCGCGAACCTGCGTTGTCTGGTACGGATTCACTTTCGGGGTCACGCCTTCGCGCACATCGCGCCACATCGGCGCGTTGTTGCCCGGTTGCGTCAATTGACGCTGCGCCTGCTCCTTGGCGCCGCCCGCGTCCGCCGCCGATGCTGGCGGTGTTACCGTGAGCGCCAGCAGCATTGCCAGCAGCGGCAGAGCGCGATTCCATGCAAACCGGGTCATGAAACCTCTCCTATTTGGCGCTGGCAGAGGCGCGCGAGTACTCGTCCTGGCCCTGGTTGCGCGCTTTGATGGCTTTTTCCCATTCGACCTGATTGCCTTTGAACTGCGCGTTTTCCCACGGCTGGCTGTCGGGCCTGCCCTGATACTGGCCCTGCTTATAGGTCACGGGCTTGTCACTGCACCCCCCAGTGAGCGCCACCAGAATACCGCCCGCGCAAGCCGCGATGAAGCGGTGCGAAATCATGACTTGGCTCCCGGCGGGCTCGCCGGCTTGGCTTCGGGTTTGCCGTAAGCCGTGCCCCAACCCCAGATTTCCGAGCCTTTGCCGCGCTTCAAGACGCGGTTGCGGTAGATATCCGAAATCACGTCGGCATCGCCGCCGAGCAGCGCCTTGGTCGCACACATTTCAGCGCACGCCGGGAGCTTGCCTTCGGCGAGCCGGTTGCGGCCGTATTTTTTATACTCGGCTTCCGAGTTGTCCGCTTCGGGACCGCCCGCGCAGAACGTGCACTTGTCCATCTTGCCGCGCAGGCCGAACGCGCCATCCTGCGGAAACTGCGGCGCGCCGAACGGGCACGCATAGAAACAGTAGCCGCAGCCGATGCACAGGTCTTTGTCGTGCAGCACGATGCCTTCGGTGGTCTTATAAAAGCAATCGACGGGGCAGACCGCCATGCACGGGGCGTCGGAGCAATGCATGCACGCGACCGAAATCGACTTTTCGCCGGGAACACCGTCGTTCAGGGTCACGACGCGGCGGCGGTTCACGCCCCACGGGATATCGTGCTCGCTTTTGCAGGCGGTCACGCAGCCGTTGCACTCGATGCAGCGCTCGGCGTCGCACAGAAATTTCATTCTTGCCATGGCGGTACTCCTGGGCTCTCGTTAGCTTGTTATGCCGCGTTGCTGATCTGGCACAGCGTGGTCTTGGTTTCCTGCATCATCGTCACGCGGTCGTAGCCGTAGGTCGTCGCAGTATTGACCGCCTCCCCGCGCACGATCGGCGCGGCCCCCTCGGGATACTTGTCGAGAAGGTCGCGGCCTTGGTACCAGCCGGCAAAATGGAACGGCAGGAACACGGTGCCTGACGCCACGCGCTCGGTCACCTGCGTCTTGACCTTCAGCCGCGCCTTGGTCGGCGTCTCCACCCACACGTACTGATCGTTCTTCAGGCCGCGGTCGTTGGCGTCCTTCGGATTGATCTCCACAAACATCTCCTGCTGCAACTCCGCCAGCCACGGATTGGAGCGCGTTTCGTCGCCACCGCCTTCGTACTCGACCAGCCGGCCGGAAGTCATGATCAGCGGATACTGCTTGGACGCATCCTTGTTGGCCTGCTGCACCGTCTTGAACAGCACCGGCATGCGCCACAGCACCTTGACGTCGTCGTGCGTGGGGTACTTGTCGACGAGGTCGGGGCGCGGGCTGAACAGCGGTTCGCGATGCAGCGGCACCGCATCCGGGAAATTCCACACGACCGCGCGCGCCTTGGCATTGCCGAATGGATGGCAGCCGTGGTTTTTCATTGCGACGCGGATGATGCCGCCCGAGGAGTCCGTTTTCCAGTTCTTGCCTTCGGCGGCTTTCTTTTCGTCCTCGCTGAGTTCATCCCACCAGCCGAGCTTTTTCAGCAGCACGTGGTCGAATTCGGGATAGCCGGTCGCGAGCTCCGCGCCCTTCGAACACGACCCGTCTTCAGCGAGCAGACTGACGCCTTCGCGCTCGACGCCGAAATTGGCGCGGAAGTTGCCGCCGCCCTCCATCATCGGCAGCGAGGTGTTGTACAACACCGGGGAACCCGGATGCTTGAGTTCCGGCGTGCCGTAGCACGGCCACGGCAACCCGAAATAGTCACCGTCCAGCACGTAGCCGGTCTTCGCGTCCTTGCCGCCTTTGGCCCGCAGCGTTTTGGTATCGAACACGTGCATGTTGCGCATATGCGCCTGCAGGCGTTCGGGCGAGTGGCCGGTGTAGCCGATTGTCCACACGCTGCGATTGATTTCGCGCAGGATGTCTTCGACATCGGGCTCGTCCATATTGCCCTTGCCCTTGACCAGCTTGATCTTCGCTTTGCCGTCGGCCTGCTTGCCTATCAGTTGATCGGCGTAGCCGAACTTCTGCGCGAGCTGATACATGATCATGTGGTCGGTGCGCGATTCGAACATCGGCTCGATCACTTTTTCACGCCACTGGATAGAGCGATTCGACGCGGTGACCGAGCCCGCGCATTCGAGCTGCGTCGCCGCCGGCAGCAGATAGGCGCCGTCCTTGCGCGCCATCGCCATCATCGCCGCGGTGGCCGACGGATAGGGGTCGATCACTACCAGCAGGTCGAGCTTCTTCATCGCCTCTATCATCTCGACGCCGCGCGTCTGGCTGTTCGGTGCATGTCCCCAGTAGACGACTGCGCGCAGATTCGAATCCTGATCGAGGTTCTCGTTTTTCTCGAGCACCGCATCGATCCAGCGCGAAACCGTGATGCCCGGTTTTTCCATCATGGCCTGCGACGCGAACTGCTTTTTGATCCATTCGTAGTCCACGCCATAGGCGGCGGCGAAATGCTTCCAGGCGCCGGCCGCGAGCCCGTAGTAGCCCGGCAGCGAGTCCGGATTCGGGCCGACATCGGTTGCGCCCTGCACGTTGTCGTGGCCGCGGTAGATATTGCAGCCGCCGCCCGCGACGCCGACATTGCCGAGCGCAAGTTGCAGGATGCAGCTTGCGCGCACAATGGCATTGCCGTTGGTGTGCTGGGTCTGGCCCATCGCCCACACGATCGTGCTCGGACGGTTCTTGGCCATCGACTCGGCAACGTCGAGCACTTCGGCTTCTTTCATGCCGGTCACTTTCTCGACCTCGTCCGGCGTCCACTTGGCGGCTTCTTCACGCACTTTGTCCATGCCGTAGACGCGCGCCTTGATGTAATCCTTGTCTTCCCAGCCGTTCTTGAATATGTGGTGCAGCATGCCCATCAGGAAGGCGACGTCGGCGCCCGACCGGATGCGGTAATACTTGTCGGCTTTCGCCGCCGTCCGCGTGAACCGCGGATCGACGCAGATGACCTGGGCGCCGTTCTCCTTGGCGTGCAGCGTGTGCATCATCGACACCGGATGCGCTTCTGCGGCGTTGCTGCCGAAGAACAGTATGCACTTCGAATTCTGCTCGTCGTTATACGAGTTGGTCATTGCGCCATAGCCCCAGGTGTTTGCCACCCCCGCGACCGTCGTCGAATGGCAGATGCGCGCCTGATGATCCATGTTGTTGGTGCCGAAGAACGACACGAACTTGCGCAACAAGTACGCCTGCTCGTTGTTATGCTTGCTGGACCCGATCCAGAACGTCGCGTCGGGCCCGCTTTCCTTTCTGATCGCGAGCAGCTTGTCGCTGACTTCCTTCAACGCGTCGTCCCAGCTCACGCGTTTCCACTTGCCGTCGACGAGCTTCATCGGGTACTTGAGGCGATGCTCGCCGTGCCCGTGCTCGCGTATCGAGGCGCCCTTCGCGCAGTGCGCCCCGAGATTGATCGGCGAATCGAACACGGGTTCCTGCCGGATCCATACGCCGTTCTGCACCACGGCATCGATCGCGCACCCGACCGAGCAATGCGTGCATACCGTGCGCTTGACTTCGATAGTGCCGCCTTCGGGCTTATCGGCCGCCTTCGCCTTGCCCATCATCGAAAACGGCAACTGGCTTACCGCGGCGCCCGCCCCGACCGCCAGCCCCGAGCGCTTGAGAAACGCGCGCCGATCGATCGTGTTGCCGAGATGCGCCGCGACGGTGCGGCTCAAGCGGCCGGATGGCGCCGCGGCAGTGCTCGCTTTTCTGGTCAATAGCATGATGGCGTCTCCGGCGGATTAAACTTTGGCGGTGCGGTAGTAATTGCGCACGTGGTCCGTGACTTGATAGCCCTTGCCTTGCGCGACGGGCGCGCTTTTCGGCGCCGGCTCCGCGGCCTGCCGGGTCAGCGCGACGGCGGCGGCAGCGGCGCCGCCGGCACCGAGCGTGGCGAGAAATTTTCTGCGGCCGGACGGGGATTTCGTCGTCATCGTGTGCTCCTCAAGTCGTTGCGCCGGTCGATCCTCAGCCCATGTCGAAGGCTGCGTCCTCGATGGCAAAAAATTCGCGCATGAGCTGCGCGACGTGTTTATAGAAAACGGTTTGGGTGGCGCCGATGGTGGCGCTGCTGAGCCGGGAATACCAGGGTTGGATATGGCGGCGAAAAAAATCGCGCTGCACTTCAAGCGCAGAAGGGGACGTCGTGGCGTCACCCGTTATAAGAAGTCGCATCACATCGCACAACGCTGACACATGATCCTCCGATTCATGCCGATCACCGCGCCGCGCCAGTCCCATCTTCGTGAGATCCCCGCGCAATAGAGCAAGCGGCTTTTCGTGCAAGAACCCTGCCTCATAAAACGAGCCATACAGCATCACCGGTTGCCGTCCCGTGCCGATAAACGCCGCGTCGAACTCGTCCTTCACCGACTCTGCATCCACTTGCCCCGCAGCTTGCTGCAGCGCACGCCACACCCGGCACAGTTCGGAAACTGCGTCATCATTGCATATGACGGAACTCGTTGCAATAATGTTCAGGAGGTCTTTCGACGGCGCGCCATAAAAAAGGCTGCTGAGCAGCGCATAGATCTCGGCACGCGCGGCGTCTTCCGCTTCCAACGCCGTAGTCACACGCTTTTGATGCGGCGCATCATCGGTCATTTAAGATCGTGGATCGACCCGTGCTCGGCATTGTGGAGCAGGTCGATGACGCGGCAGTCAGCGCACATTTTCAGGCGTTCAAGCGCACCGGCCGCACTGAACATGGAGTGACCGCCCAACCGGGCGAGCATATTGTCGATCATTTGCCGGGTGGCGAAGGGCTTGCCGCATTTGATGCAGCCGAAGATCTCGGCTTCGTTCAGCACTGCTTCGACCTTCGCCGCTTTGGCCAGTGACAGTCGCGAGCTAAGCGTAATCGCGGCTTCCGGGCAGGTTTTTTCGCATAAGCCGCATTGCACACAGTTGCGCTCGATGAACCTGAGCTGCGGCCGCTCTTTTGAATCGAGCAGCGCACTTTCCGGACAGGCGCCCACGCACGCCATGCATAAGGTGCACTTTTGCCGGTCGACGATGACCGCACCGTAGGGTGCGCCCGGGGCCAGCGCTATTTGCTCGGCCGGCTGCGGCGCGTGCTGCAGAAGATGCTCGAAAATGAAATCGAGGCTGGTGCGTTTCTCGTTCGACAGATTGAATGGCGCAGCGGGCGGCGCGGACGCGTTCAGGGGCAGCGACCAGACGGCCGCTTCCAGGCGCGCGGCGTCCGGCGCCTCGATAATATGCAAATGTCCGCTGCCATAGCCCAACGCAGTCAGGATTTGTTGGGCGTAACCCATCTCACGCCCGAGCGCTGCCAGATATGCCGGCGCTTCGACGCCCGTGCTCGCGACGACGACTTGGGCGGCGCCGTACGCAATCGCGCCGAGCATCGTATCGATGCCCAGTGAGGCGACGTGAAACGCCGCGAGCGGCAGCACCCGCGCCGGCAATCCCTTACCGCGCCGGCCGAGCCGCAACAGCACTTCTCTGCCATCGGTCTCGTTGTGAAAGAGCACGCAGGCCTGCTTGCCACCCGCCTTCGCATACGTGCTCAACAGCGTCTTCAAGCGCGCCCCGGTATCGGCGACGCGCGGATAAGCATAAGTCATGGCGCCCGACGGACATACGCTCGCGCACGCGCCGCACCCCATGCACAGATGCGGCTCGACTTTGACGTGCTCGCCGTCGGCGCTGATCGCCGCGGTCGAGCAGATATCGATACACTGCGTGCAACCGGTGATCCCGGCGCGGCTATGCGCGCAAATCTGCTCGCGATAGGCGAAAAACTTCGGCTTTTCGAAGTCGCCGACCATCGCCGCCAGTTCACGTGCGGCGGCCGCCTGCGCGAGCGCATCTGCGCCTGGGGCCAAGTAACCCTGCGGCGGCTGGTGCAACGCGATCAGAGGCTCGGCCGACAAATCGAGCACGAGATCGAAGCGCTCGCTGCGAGCGCGCTCGCCGCGCTCAAAGTCGATAGCGCGCACATCGCCGCACGCTTTCACGCACAGGCGGTGCGCCGTGCATTTGTCGAGGTCAATCTGATAGCTGTAATCGATCGCGTGCTCGGGACACGCGGTGATACATGCATTGCAGCGCGTGCACGCTTCGAGATCGATTGGATTCGCCTGCTCCCACGCCACCTCGAAAGCGCCCAGATAACCGGTGACCTTCACGCGGTGGCCCGAGTACACCGGGTAGCCGCGCTCGAGCGGCAACTCGCCGGCGACGCCCGTACCGGTGATCAGCACGCTGACGTCGAGTTGCGCTGCCAGCCGTTCGGCCCACTGCAGCGCGAGCGCACTTTCGCCGACGATGAGCAATTGGCCTTGCGATTGATAAGCGACCAGTGGAACCGGGTCGGGTTGCGGTAAATCGGCCAGGGCAAGCAAAGCCGCGATTTTCGGCGCCGCTACGGTGGCCTCCGCGGACCAACCCGCGGTTTCGCGAATGTTAGCGAAGCGGATGCCGCCCGCGCCTTCGAGCTGCTCGTGAAGTTCGCGAAAAAGTGGCGCCTCCTGGGTGCACGCCACCAGCACGTCGTCGCCGCTTTTGATCGCGGCTTCGAATGCCGCGACATGGCGCCGGCACAACTCGCTGTGGATGTGCGGCTGCGCCGGCAGATCGAGCGTGCCGGCCAGCGCGTTGCCATTCAACTGCAGCGTGCGATTGCAGTTGCACAGCAGTAGTTTGTGACGTGGCTCGGTCATGAGGTCCAGTTAATGGCAGCGCGGCCCGCGGCTACGTGCGCAGATACCGTGCGCAGATACTATCCAAATCGCGCTGGGGGCGCTACGACTTCTGCGTTGCGGCCGCCGCGTTCGTGTCTGCTGCCGCAGCACGCGCGGCGGGCTCGGCAGCCGGTGGCAAGACTGTCAAAGCCGGTTCGCTTGCCGTTGCGACTTCACTTCCGATCAGCTGCGCTGGCCCGGTCGCGGGTGTCATCACCGGCACGTCCGGCGGCGGCGCGAAGCGCGCCGCCGTCTCTTCTTTCGTTTCCTTCGCCCACGCCAGGATATTCTGCGCCTGACGCAGGCCGGCGAGCATGCCCGGCGGCAACGGATCGGGTTGCGAATAATCGGCGACGTACGTGTCGAGCCCATCC
>JBKJMN010000007.1:0-9476 GCA_046596405.1 Burkholderiales bacterium | reverse complement strand
GGTGAAACAAGCATTGAAGCGGCGCAAACCCGGCTTCAACGAGCCCTACTACGGGTTCCGCTCTTTCAACGCCCTGCTGGAAGAAGCACAGGCCAAGCACCTGCTCAAGCTCGAACGTGACGAGAAATCCGGCGGCTATATCATCCACATGCTCACGCACGAAGACTGACAGCCGCCCGCGTTACTTCTCGAGGCCTAGGTTCGCTTCCTTCACAAGCCGCTTCCACTTGGCGATTTCGGACTTGATGTGCGCGTTGAATTGCGCGGGCGAACTGCCGACGGGCGTGGAGCCATCGCCCGCCAGACGCGCCGCGACGTCCGGCTGCTGCAGACCTTCGACCATGGCAGCGTTGAGTTTTTTAACGATCGATTGCGGCACGCGCGCCGAAGTAATTACGCCGTACCACTGATCGACCTCATAACCGCGCACACCGGCTTCCGCGACGGTCGGCAGATCTACCGAAGGTGAGCGCTTCGCGGCGGTGATCGCGATCCCGCGCAGGCGCCCGGCCTGCATCTGCGGACGGGTCCCGATCAGCGAGCCGAACCCCACCTGCACTTCGCCCGCCATCATCGCCGGAATCACCGCAGCCGTACCCTTGTACGGAATATGAACGATCTTGATGCCGGCCATGTGGTTCAGCAGCTCGCCCGCGAAATGCTGCAGGGTATTGCTGCCGGACGAGCCGAAGTTGAGCTTGCCGGGATTCGCCTTCGCGTAAGCGATCAGCTCCGTGACCGACTTCGCCGGCACCGCCGGAAGGGTATACAGCACATAAAAAAGCGACGTTGCCTGAGTAATCCCCTGCAGATCTTTAATGAGATCGTAGGGCAGCGTGGAATTGGTCGCCGAATTGACCGAATTCGACGCGGAGATCAGGCAGATCGTATAGCCGTCTGGAATCGCTTTCGCGGCGAAATCAACACCAATGGCGCCGCCCGCACCGGTGCGGTTGTCGGCGACGACCTGCTGGCCCCATTTCTCGGAGAGCTTTTGCGCGATGGTGCGCGCCGTCAAATCGGTACCCGCGCCCGGTGAAAACGGCACGATCATGCGTATCGGCTTCTTCGGGAAATCCGCCGCAGGGTCGCCGGGCGCGGCGTGCAGGGCTGTCGCAATAAACGTCGAACCGCCTGCAATTGCAAGAAATCGAATGATGGCGTTGATGATGGCTCCTCGTTCATTTTGTCTGGCGATCAAAGCGCTATTTTAGCCGTTCGAGAAAATCCAGCATGACCAGGCTGGCATCAAGCGTCATCCCGCCTTCGCGCAGGATCCCGTCTACCGCCGCCAGCGGTACGCGCCGGAATTCCGCGACTTCTCCATCCATGTTTTGCGGCTGAAATTCGCGCGGCAATTGGAGATCGAATACGAAAATCACTTCCGACTGCACCCCTTCCGGCACTTCGCGCAGCAGGCTGATCTGCCCGCCGGCGACAGCGTTACGCGCGAGCAGCTCGGGTATGCCCGCCTCCTCCTGAGCTTCCCGCATGATCGTCTCGAGGGGCGGCACGCCGGCCGACATGCCGCCGCCGACCAGGTTGTCGAGCATGCCGGGGTCGATGGGCTTGGTCATGGCGCGGCGCGCGAGCCACATCTCGCGTTCGCTGCCCGCCCCGCACCAGCCGTTCGCGTGCGCTGCGTATGTGGTGGTGCCGAAAAAGCGCGCCGCCGCGCGCTCGATGTGAAACAGCGGCGGCGCATCGCATGCGGTAACGACCGCATAGAGTTCGTCGCGCCAGCCGGTGATCGCGCCCTCTTCGTGCAGCGTTTGTATTACCACGGCGATCGCCGCGCTGCGGGTTGCTGCGCTGTCGAGCGCTTTAGCGATGCGCACGCCCGCCGCATCGCGTTTGAAAATCTCCGGCCATGCCATCAGCCGCTGCGCGTGTGCCTTGCGCAGCCAGCCGATGCGCGCGCCTTCACACCACAGCGGCACGTGCGCCGCCGCGTCGAACCGGCGCGCCGCCCGCCTGAGATCGGCAATCCCGCGGTGCATCGAGCTAACGGTCGGCCACCATTTTCTTGTGCAGCTTAACCGGCACCGTGCGGGCACGGATGCGGATATTGAGCATCTCCACCGCGACCGAGAACGCCATCGCGAAGTAGATATAGCCTTTCGGCACGTGGAAACCGACGCCTTCCGCCAGCAGCGCCATGCCGACCATGATCAGGAACGACAGCGCCAGCATCTTGATGGTCGGATGGCGGTCGACGAAGTCGCCGATCGGCCTCGCTGCGAACATCATCACCAGGACTGCCAATACGATAGCGGCTACCATCACCGCCACTTCATCGACCATGCCGACGGCGGTGATCACCGAGTCGAGCGAGAACACGATGTCGATGATCGCGATCTGGACCAGCACCGCGCCGAAAGTAGCGTGAACCCCCACATTGCTGCCGACGTCTTCCCCATCCAGCGAATTGTGGATCTCGTGCACGCTTTTCCACAGCAGGAACAGGCCGCCGCCGATCAGGATCAGGTCACGCCCGGAAACCTCGCGCCCGGCCACCGTAAACAGCGCATCGGTCAGCGACATGATCCACGCCAGCGACAGTAACAGCAGGATACGGGTAGCCATGGCAAGACCGAGGCCGATCAGGCGCGCGCGGTTGCGCTGCTTTTCGGGCAGCCGGGCGACCAGGATGGAAATAAATATAATGTTGTCGACACCCAGCACTATTTCGAGCGCGGTCAAGGTCGCTAGCGCAACCCATGCCTGGGGGTCGGTCAGCAGTTCCATGAGCTGTTCTCCGGTTTAACAACTACAGTTGAATTGGCACAGCGGTTAAACGCCGCGCAAATGCCAGGCCTTGGGCCGCAAAAACGTCTGTATGCCGTAAGTCGAAAGAGTCAGCCCGATGCCGGAATGCTTGAGCCCTGACCACGGCAGGCGCGGGCTCACGCGGTCGCAGCAGTTCCAGTAGACGGAGCCGGATTTGATTTGCACCAGGATTTTTTCGGCGCGCGCGCGGTCGGGTGTATATACCCCGGCGGTGAGCCCGTAAGCGGTGTCATTCATGAGCCTGGTCGCCTCGTCGTCGTCCTTAACTTTCTGGATGCCGATTACGGGCCCGAAGCTTTCCTCGCGCATGAGCTCCATACGGTGGCTGGCGTCGCTCAACACGGTCGGCGCGAAATAATGCCCTTTGCGCGTCAGCGGCTTGCCGCCCATCAGCAGGCTGGCGCCCTTCTTTCTCGCATCCGTGACCTGACGCTTGAGCACTGCGATCTGCGCCTTGCGCGTCAACGGGCCGATATACGTCGTCTCGTCGCGCGGGTCGCCGACCTTGAAGCCGCGCACGGTAGCGACAAATGCCTCGACGAAATCGACGTAAATGCTCTCGTGCACGTAGATGCGCTCCACCGCGCAGCAACTCTGTCCGGTGTTATAGAACGCACCGTCGGCCACTGATGCCGCGGCGATTTTCACATCGACGTCCTCGCACACGTAGATCGGGTCCTTGCCGCCAAGCTCCAATTGCACCTTGATCATGCGCCTGGCCGCGGCGGCCGCGATTTTTTTGCCGGTTGCATAAGACCCGGTAAAAAACAGGCCGTCGACCGGCTGCCGCGCGAGCGCCGCACCGATCTCCCCGCCACCGACCACCGGCACGAACACATCCTGCGGCACGCCCGACGCGTGCAGCATTTTCGCTATCTCCAGCCCGCTCAACGTGGCGAACTCGGAAGGCTTGTAGAGCACGGCATTGCCGGTCAGCAGCGCCGGCACGAACACGTTGACGCCGACGAAGTACGGATAATTCCAGGCCGAGATGTTAGCGACAACGCCGAGCGGCTCGTAGGAGATTTTTTCCTCGAGTTTTTCGCCGCGGTCGGCGAATACGACGTCGTCCCTGAGGACCTTGGCCGTATTGTTGATGAAAAAATCGATGCGGCCGAGCACGCCATTGAGTTCGTTGCGCGACTGCGCGATCGGCTTGCCGACTTCGCTGGTGAGTATCTTTGCCAGCTCTTCATGCCGCGCGCGGACCTGTTCGCGAAAGCGCGTCATCGCATCGATCCGCTCAATAGCCGGCAATTGCGCCCACGCCGGCTGCGCAGCACGCGCCATCCGGTATTTCTGTTTCACGCCGGCCACGGTATCGGCCGGCACTTGTGCGAGCAATGCGTCGGTGGCCGGGTTCAGGATTTTCAGCATGGTTTCAGGTCCGGCTGCGCACCGCGCTCAGGAATTCATCGAGGACAGGCATGGGACTCAGCGTAGACGCATCCGCCGGATCGAGAAACTCCGGATGCCACTGTACCCCGAACACATAACCGCGCCCCTGCCAGCGTATCGCTTCGACGACGCGATCCGGTTCCGAATAGGCCTCGACCACGAGGTCCCGCCCGAGTTGCCTGATCGATTGATGATGGATCGAATTCACCCGGCCGCCGCGCACGCCCGCGTACATGCGCGCGAGTCCGGATTCCGGCTCGATGCTGATGTCGTGGAAATTCTTTTCGTAGGTGTGCGCCGCGCGATGTCCCAGCGTGCCCGGCAGCTCGGAGTTGATGTCCTGATACAGCGTGCCGCCGAGTGCTACGTTGATGAGCTGCGCGCCGCGGCAAATGCCGAGCACCGGCTTGTCGGCCTGCATGAATTCATTCAATACCTCCAGCTCGTAACGGTCGCGCACGCGATCGCCCGCCCAGTCGGGCTTGCGCGGCTGCTCGCCATAGGTTTCGGGCGCAAGATCCGCCCCGCCCTGCAGGATAAGGCCGTCCAGGTGTCGCACGTAGTCCGCCAGCTGGATGTTGCTGCGATGGATGATGCCGTCCTTGTCGACCGACGGAATCATGAACACCATGACATCGCGCGCCATGATCCAGTGCGCCATCGACTGCTCCAGGTACTGCAGCGTCTTGCTCTGCACGCCTGTGCTCGACGGTTCAGGATGAAACAGCCGCGCCGACACGCCGATTTTCAATGCAGTCATCGTCAGAACGCCGCGGTGAAAAGGCGCTCGAAATCCGCGCGCGTGCACGGCCGCGGATTGGTTTGATGGCAGATGTCGTCCACCGCGACGTCGAGCAGCCGCGGCAAATGCTCGCGCGTCACCTTCACCGCGCTTAAGCGCGCCGGAATGCCGACCTCCTGTTTGAGCGCGGTCAGCCACTCGACAAACGCGGAAGCACTCGCTTGCGTCGAGCCTCGCGCAACACCCACCGCTTCCGCCATGATGGCGAACCGCTCCAGTTCCACGTCGCGGTTAAAGCGCATCACGTAATCGAGCATGATGCCGTTGGCGAGCCCGTGATGGAGATCGGCGACGGTCGATAACGCATGTGCGCATGAGTGGGTGGCGCCGAGATCCTTCTGGAACGCAACCGCGCCCATCAGCGACGCCATCAGCATGTCGGAACGCGCCTGCAGGTTTTGGGGCTCGCGCACCGCGATCGGCAGCGCACGCGCCGCGATGCGCACGCCTTCGAGCGCAATGCCGTCGCACATCGGGTGGTAGCCCTTGGCGATATACGACTCGACATTGTGGGTGAGCGCATCCATGCCGGTCGCTGCCGTCACGTGCGGCGGCAGGCCTAGCGTGAGTTCGGGATCGGCGAACACCGCTTTTGCCAGCAGCTTCGCCGAGAATATTATTTTCTTGATATGCGTCGCATCGTCCGAGATCACGCTCGAGCGCCCAACTTCGCTGCCGGTGCCCGCGGTGGTGGGCAGCGCGATGAAGCATGGGAGCTCGCCTTCGATGGCGCGCACCTGCGGATGGTCCCACGCATATTCGAGCACGCTGCCGGGACGATCGGCCATCAGCGCGACGGCTTTCGCCACGTCAAGCGCGGCCCCGCCGCCGAATCCGATCACCGCGTCGGCGGCGTGCAATTTGTAAGCCGCAACGCCGGCATCGACCTGGCTTTTGACGGGATTGCCCGCTACGCCGGCATAAACTTCGACCGCGAGGCCTCGCAGCGTCGACTTGAATTCGGCCAGCAGGGGCAGCGCCGCGATGCCTTTGTCGGTGACGATCAGTGGGCGCGCGCAGCCTTGCGCCGAGAGGTACGGCGCCGCTTCGCGCCGCGCGCCGGGACCGAAATGGATTGCTGTGGGAAAAGCGAAACGGTGGGTGGTCATAATTCTCGAGCGAAGCCTGTGACAACACTACGTCCGCCATGAGGTATCGAAGCGCGAACGGTTTGGGAATTAATCAAAGGTTCTTTAGATGATTTCAAAATAGCGCTTGATTTCCCAGTCGGTGACCGCGTCCTGAAACTGGCGCCATTCCCATTCGCGGGTCTTCACATAGTGATCGACAAACGTGGCGCCGAATAATTCGCGCGCGAGCGTCGATTTTTTCAGGTTCGCGGTGGCTTCCAGCAGGTTGCGCGGGAGGCGCGCGATGCGGTCGGCCTTCGCGCTGTCGCCCTCGAGCGGCGCGGTCGTGAGCTTCAAGCCTTTTTCGATCCCATACAGCCCGGCGGCAACGCAGGCGGCCACCGCTAGGTAGGCGTTCGTGTCGGCGCCCGGACAGCGGGTCTCGATGCGCGTCGATTTTTCCGCGCCCGCAATCACGCGCAGGCTCGCCGTGCGGTTGTCCATGCCCCACGTCGCCTTGACCGGCGCCCAGAAACCGTCGACCAGCCGCTTGTAACTGTTGACGGTGGGCGCGAAAAAAACCTGGATGTCCTTGAGGCAATGCAATTGCCCGGCAAGATAGCTCTCAAAGAGCTTGCTCATGCGGCGCGGCGATTTCGCGTCGTAAAACAAATTTTTCCTGCCGTCCGTCAAGCTCTGGTGGACGTGACCGCTGCAGCCCGGATACTGCGAATTCCATTTCGCCATGAAGCTCGGCATGATCCCGAAGCGCTGGCCGATCTCTTTCGCGCCGGTCTTGAACAGAACCGCGCGGTCGGCCTGCTCGAGCGCCTCCGAATAAAGCAGCGCCGCCTCGTACACGCCGGGGCCGGTCTCGGTGTGCAGTCCCTCGATGGGAATGCCGAACCGCGGCATCTCTTCCATCAGCGCCTTGAAGAACGGCTGGTTCTGGCCCGCGCGCAGCAGCGAGTAGCCGAACATGCCGGGGGTGATCGTCGCGGGCTGCGTGTAATTCTTGGCCGCCAGCGTTTGCGGGGTTTCGCGAAAATTGAACCACTCGTATTCGACGCCGGCGAGCACCTTGAAGCCGCGCTTCGCGCCGCGCGCCAGCACTGATTTAAGCAGCTGGCGCGGGCATACCGGCGACGGGCCGCCATTGTCATCGACGAAATCCGCGAGGAAAAAGGGCACGTCGTCGTCCCACGGCACGCGGCGATGGGTGGCGAGATCGATTTTCGCCACGGCGTCGGGGAAACCGGTGTGCCAGCCGGTCCACGAGGCGTTGTCGTAACACTGGTCGGCCATGTCCCAGCCGAACACGACGCTGCAGAAGCCGAATCCGCCGTCGAGCGCGGACAGGAATTTATCCTTGTGAATGTATTTGCCGCGCAGCACGCCGTCGATGTCCGTGACGGCGATTTTCACGCGCTCGGCGGGCGCGGCTTTCACGAGCTCGATTATTTTCCGCTCGGCCGCTGGGCTGTTTTTCATTTTTGCTGGTCCTCGCTCGCGGCTATGTTTAAGCGCGGGGAAAAAACGGCTATTGCCGGCTCGCAACCGTGGTTGCCAAAAAAAGATTATGCCCGATAAGTTAATGGCACGAAATCAATACGCCGCCTGCTGCGCTGCCTGCGCGAGCAGCCAGTCGCGAAACGCCGCCACCGGCGGCCGCCGCAGCGAGGCTTCGGGACAAACGAGGTAATACGCCGATTGCAGCGGCACCTGCAGCGCGAAGGGCAGAATCAACCGGCCGACCGCAAGTTCCGCGGTGGCGAGCACCGGAAAAGTGGCGACCACGCCCAGCGCGTCGGCGGCGGCTTCGAGCGCGAGCACGGGCTGGCTGAAATGCGAACCGCGGCTGGTGTCTACACCGTCAACGCCCGCCGCTTTCAACCAGGTGTCCCAGAACGATACGCCGTCGTACAGTGTGCCGGAATCGTCGTGCACGAGCAGATGAAACTGCAGGTCCCGGGGCTCGCGCAGCGGATTTTCACCGTGCACGAGCTGCGGGCTGCAGATCGGCGCCAGCGTCAGCGGAAAAAGTTTATCGACGCGAAAGTCCGCATATTCGCCGTGCCCGTAAAGAATTGCGACGTCCGAATCCTCGAGCCAGTTCTCGACCGTCGCGCGCTCCACTGCGTTGTCGTGCCCGCGCCGGTTTACCAGGCGGGTGCGCGCCGTGATGCGCACGTCGACATCCGGTTGCGCCGCGAAAAAGCCATGCAGGCGCGGCATCAGCCAGCGCGCCGCAAATGAGGGCGCGACGCTCACCGTCAGTTGCCCGCTGTCGGCCCGCGGCCGCAGGCGGGCGACTGCGTCGCCCAGGACGTCGAACCCTTCGCTCAATCGCGGCAGCGCCGCTTTCGCGGCGGCGGTTAGTTCCAGCCCCCGGCCGGCCCGCCTGAACAAAGCGACGCCGAGCTGGTCCTCAAGGGCTTTGACTTGGTGGCTGATGGCGGCCGGGGTTACGTTTAATTCCTCGGCCGCCCGCTTGAAGCTCAACTGCCGGGCTGCCGATTCGAAAGCCTTGAGCGCATTGAGCGGGGGTAACCGTTCCGTCATATTTAAGTTAGTTTTTCTAATGTCCAAACATACAATATATCATGTGTTGCATTGCAACAATACGAAGTTTCTTCAGTCTATCATAGTGTTCGTAGGCGTCAGTGAAGACGATTATTTCAGCTGACAATAGTTTTATTAACTCTAAACGTAAAGGAGATAAAATGTTGGAATATACAGAAAAAGCTTCAAAATTAGACCTTTATGCGCGCGTTAAGCTTTTGCCGGTGAACGAGATCCAACGCGCTATCGCGGTCAACGCCTTGCGCGATGCCGACGCGATCAGCAACGGGATTTTGTGGGTCATAGCAGCGGTTCGCCGCCTGTTTACCCGCACCGGAGTTGATGCGAGCCGCCTGCAACACAATCACTAAGTGCGCGGTCGCAGCGCCGGGAGATCCGGGCGTCGTCAGCAGGTAACAATGTGGCTGAGCGCCTCGAACGCGCCCAGTGGTAAACCCGGCTAAAGCCGGGTTTTTGTTTTACGGCGTCTTCGCCGCGGTTGGTTCCGCGAGCAGCCGTTCGATTTCGCGCACGACCCTGGCCTCGCCGGGAGCGGTATCGCTGCCGAAGGCCATGACCCGCTCGCCGTTGCGATCGATCAGGTACTTGTGAAAGTTCCAGCGCGGCGCCCCGCCGCCCCGCTTCGCGAGCGTGGCATACAATGGATTGGCCTGCGGGCCGGCCACCACTGTTTTCTCGAACATCGGAAAACTCACGCCGTAGTTCATCTGGCAGAACTGCGCGACTTCGCGGTTGCTCGCCGGCTCCTGACCGCCGAAATCGTTCGACGGGAACCCGATCACAACGAGCCCGCGCTTTTGATAGCGCTTGTACAGCGCCTCCAACCCTTCATA
>JBKJMN010000192.1:0-4792 GCA_046596405.1 Burkholderiales bacterium | reverse complement strand
GTAATCATTCGATCACCTTGTCCGCGCGAAGTATTATTGAGTCGGGAATTTTGATCGAAATCGTCCGCGCAGCCTTCTGATTAACGAACAGGTAGAACCGTGTTGGCTGCTCTATCGGCAATTCACCGGGCTTCGCGCCTTTGAGTACGCGATCCACGTAAATTGCTATGCGGCGAAACGTATCTTCGAAGCTCGGGCCGTAAGACATGAGCCCGCCGCTTTCGACGTTCACGCTGAATTCGAACATCGCGGGAATGCGGTGCGTATCGGCGAAGTCGATAACGCGTTGGCGGTTTGCTGTTGTCAAAACGTCCGAGATCATGAATATCGCGTCCGGACGCTCGCGCAGCATGGCGGAAAACGCGGCTTCGAAATCCGCAGGTTTCAACACGCCGTGCGCATGCACGGTGACTCCGAGCATACGCGCGGCGCGATCGATTTCTCGATAGCGTGAGGTCATGCCGAGGTCGGCCTGGTTCCAAAGCACTGCGACCCGCGACGCTTTTGGCACGGTCTCCTTAAGCAGTTCCATGCGCTTGCCTGCCAAGTCGACCGCCATGTCGGCGACACCAGTGAGATTGGCGCCCGGCCGCGACAAGCTCGTGACGAGCCCGGTGTCGACCGGATCGCCCGCAAACGCGGTAACTATCGGAATGCTCGAAGTGGCATTTTTCATGCCTTGTGCTGCTGGCCATCCGGTCGTCACGATGAGGTCAACACGGCTTTGCACGAGGTCTGCCGCCAGTTCGGGAATTCGCGAAGTATTGCCGCCGGCCCAGCGGCCTTCATACTGCACGTTTTTGCCCTGGACGTAGCCGAGCTCCTCAAGAGCCATCCGCAGTACAGCGGGTGGCAGTCCATCGGGGGAGCGCGGTCCTCCCGACAGGAAACCCACACGCCAGACTTTGGGTTGTTGTTGGGCGAACGAGCGAAACGGCGCCAGCAAACTAAGGCTGATCGCCACGAGAAATTTGCGACGGATATTCATTCGATCACCTTGCGGGGCGCACGAGAATCGACTGCGGTAACAAACGGCGCCGTGAACGCGCCTGCGCCGATTGCAATGAGTGTATGCCGGCGGGGGATCACTCGATCACCTCATCCGCACGCAGCACTAATTCCTGCGGAACCGTAAGTCCGAGCGCCTTGGCGGTCTTGCGGTTGATCAGCAGCGCAAAGCTCGCTGGCTGCTCGATGGGAAGGTCGCCCGGCTTGGCGCCCTTGAGGATTTTGTCTACATAGGTTGCCGCGCGCTTATAAAATTCTGCGAGGTTCTGGCCGTAGCTCATGAGCCCGCCGGCCTCCACTTGTTCTCGCACCGAGAAGAGCGAAGGCAGACGATTGTTCAGAGCGAGCGCTGCGAGTTGCTGCCGCTGCCCGATAAAGAACGCGTCTATCGTCACGATCACTGCTTCGGCGCGTTCCTTCTTCATCGTAACAAAGCCGCGCTCGATTTCCTCCGGCGTCCGCGCGTCGATCGGAGTGACCGTGATGCCCAGTTGCTGCGCGTTGGCTTGTAGTCCCTTCACGATTGCCGGATGACCCGGGTTGCCAAGATTCACCAGCACGGCGAGGCGTGAGAGTTTGGGCAGCATCAGTTTCAGCAGCTCGAGATGCTTCGGACTCATGTCGGTGGTGGTGAGAGAGAGCCCCGTGATGTTGCCGCCAGGCCGCGCGAGGCTCGCGGCGAAGCCGTTGCCGACCGGATCGATTATCGCTGCATTGACGATGGGGATGGTGGAAGTCGCTTTCTGCAGAGCGCGGTTCGCCGCCGTGCCGCCAGTTACGATGACGTCAACTTTCAGCCTGACCAGTTCTTCCGCGAGGCTGGCGAGCCGTTCGTACTTGCCGTCCGCAAAGCGCCATTCGAGAGCGACGTTCTTGCCTTCGATATAACCGAGCTCGCGCAGTCTGCGTGGAAACGCACCGATATAATGGGCATCTAGCGACGGCGGACGCGCGGGGGATATCAATATACCGATGCGTCGCAGGCCTCCGCTTTGTTGAGCTACGGCGTGAAGAGAGCCGGCGAATGGGCTGGCGCCCAGGGCAATTACGAATTGTCGGCGTGTAATCATTCGATCACTCCTTTCCCGCCCGCTTTCGATGTGTATAGTATGCCAGCATATTTACCGTTATAATGCCGGCGATGTTTACAAGACGCCTGACGTTGCCATCGCGCTCGTTTCTGCTCCTCGGGCCGCGTGGTACCGGCAAGACCACCTGGCTGCGCCGGCAACTGCCGAAAGCGCAGTGGTACAACCTGCTGCTCGACCGGGAGATGTTGCGCCTGATGCGCGAGCCCGGCGCGTTCCGGCGCGAAATCGACGCGCTGCCTAAAGGCGCCTGGGTGGTGATCGACGAAGTGCAGAAACTCCCCGCGCTGCTTAACGAGGTGCACGACGCGCTCACCGCGGCGCCGCGCCACTGGAATTTCGCGCTCAGCGGTTCGTCGGCACGGCGGCTGCGGCGCGCCGACGTGAACCTGCTCGGCGGGCGAGTTGTCACGCGCCGGATGCTGCCGCTGAGCGCGACCGAGATTCCGGGCGAGTCCGTCATCGCCGACCAGTTGCGCTTTGGCGGTCTGCCGCTGGTTTGCGGCGAAAAAAGCACGTCCGGGAAAATCGATCTTCTCGAAGCGTATTTCGAAACCTATCTCGCGCAGGAAATCCGCGCCGAGGCGCTGGTGCGCAGCCTTGAGGGCTTCACGCGCTTTCTTGAAGTCGCGGCGCTGGCCAACGGGCAGGTCACGAATGTCGCATCTCTTGCGCGCGACGCCGCGGTAGCACGGCCGACCGTGCAGGGATATTTTGAAGTACTCACCGACACGTTGCTTGCCGACTGGTTGCCGGCGTGGCGCCCGCGCGCCAAAGTCAAGGAAACGGCGCACCCCAAGTTTTACCTTTTCGATTGCGGCGTGGCGCGTGCGCTCGCGCGGCGGCTGCGCGAGCCGCTCGATGCTGCCGAGCGCGGCGTGCTGCTGGAGACACTCGTGTTTCACGAGTTGCGCGCGCAGATTGCGTATTCGGCCATCGGCGGCGAGCTTTCCTACTATCGCACGCCGTCGGGAACCGAGATTGATTTTATCTGGACGCGCGCGCGCACTGCAATTGGCATCGAAGTAAAGGCAAGCGAGCGCTGGCGTCCCGAATTCGCGCGTGCGCTCAACGAACTGCATGCGCGCGGCACGATACGCCGGGCCTTCGGCGTCTACCTCGGCGACCGGCCATTGCAGGACGGCGCGGTACGTGTGCTGCCGGTCGCGACTTTCCTGCGCGAACTGGTGAGCGGGCGGGTGCTTGCTGGCGAGACTTAGGTTCACTCGATTACTTTCGTCGCCTGCGCAAGCATTGAGTTCGGAATCTTGAGCCCAAGTGCATTCGCGGTCCTGCGCTTGATGAACAGTTCGAACAGAGCGCCATTCGATTACGAGATTCTTGCCGACGACGTAACCCAGTTCGCGCATGCCCTGTGTGAAAGGGCCGTAGTAGTAGTAGGCATCGATAAAATCCACGTGCCGCTGCGAGAGGAAACCAACGCGCCAGATTTGAGAAGCCGGCTGGGCGAAAGACGCAAGCGGCGCGAATGCGCCTGCACCGAGGGCGATGACAACTCTACGCCGCGTAATCACTCGATTACCCTCGTGGCCTGGACCAGTACCGATTGCGGCATTTTGAGGCCAAGCGCTCGGGCGGTTTTCAGATTGATCACGAGTTCAAACTTCGTAGGCTGCTCCACGGGCAGGTCCCCGGGCTTTGCGCCCTTGAGGATTTTGTCTACATAGGTTGCGGCCCGCCGATAGTTGTCGGCGAAATCGGTGCTATAGGAAATCAAGCCGCCGAGAGTAACCGCATCGGAGCGGAAGTAAAACGCCGGCAGGCGCAGGCGTGCGGCGTGCTCGATGATCTGGGCAGTTTCCGCTACGAGCAAGGGATAGGCCGGGACCAATACGGCATGCGCTTTCCAACGTGCAATAGAATCGAGCATTTTGCGTACATCCGCCGCGCTGTCGATATGCACTGCCTGAAACTCCAACCCCCGGTCCTTGGCTGTTTGCGCGGCCAGCGGAATCGACGCATCCGGAGTTTTTCCCGATGCAAGAATGACCAGACGCTTCATGCGCGGCTGAATCTCCTGCAGCAGCTGGATGCGTTTTGGCGTGAGTTCCACGTTGAGAGTTGACAGCCCGGTCACGTTTCCACCGGGCCGTGCGAGGCTCGCTACAACGCCGATGCCAACCGGATCGGCGCCGACCGCGAAAACGATGGGCAGATTTCCCGTAACCTTCGCGGCCGCGAGTACTGCGCTTGTCGGATTCGCGAGCAGCAGATCGATTTTTTCCGCGACGAGCTCTTCCGCGAGCGCCGTAAAGCGACTTACGTCCCCGTATGCGTAACGCTCTATGAACACGACGTCACGACCCTCGGTCCAACCCAATTCGCGCAGGGCGTTTTTGAACTCGGAATAGTAGTGTGTCGAATTTTCAGGCTTGCCCGAAGACAGCATGCCGATCCGTACTGGTCTGCGGACGGGCTGGGCAAGCGTGCCAAGCGAAAGCGCAAGCGGGCACGCGCCGAGTACGACAAGCGCTTGTCTGCGCGTAATCATTCGATCACCTTGTCCGCACGAACGAGAATCGAGTTGGGGACCTTGAGTCCCAGTACTTTGGCGGTTCTCATGTTGACGATCAACTCGAACTTGGTCGGTTGCTCGACGGGCAGATCGCCGGCCTTGGCGCCTTTCAATATTTTGTCAACGAAGGTGGCAGCGCGACCGAACAATTTTCTAAAAT
>JBKJMN010000189.1:0-9501 GCA_046596405.1 Burkholderiales bacterium | reverse complement strand
GCTGTCGATGGCGCCGCCGATTCAGCAGGGCAGGCTGCGCGGTCTCGCGCAGATGGGCGCGCATAGAGCCGCGGTGCTGCCGGATTTGCAGACGCTCGATGAACTCGGCATCCATGGCGCGCGCATCGGGGGCTGGTATGGGCTCTACGCGCCGGCGAAGTCGCCGAAAGAAAACACCGATCGCGTGCTTGCCGAAGTGCTGAAAGCGCTGAAGGAGCCCGACATCCGGGAGAAAATCGGCAATCTCGGCGCGGAGCCGACCGGGCTCACTCCCGAAGAATTCATGCGCTTTCTGCTCGCGGACATCGACAAGTACAAAAAGCTCGCGCAGCGTATCAATCTCAAGATCGAGTGAGCAAAGCGTTTGCCACAGAGGAAACAGAGGAAATCCGCAGGTCAAAAACATTTTAATGGAATTGTTTTTCTCTGCGGCCTCTGTGCTCTCTGTGGCCAGTTTTTTTAAGTTTGAGTAAAAAAAGGAATGCAATGGCAGAGCATCAAAAGTACTGGTTCCAATATTTCCCCGAGAACTTTATGTGGTCGCAGGGCATGATGATCGCGATCGAAATGGCGCGCCGGGGCAGCGCTGTGACCCGTTAGCCGCAGGCCCGCTTGCGGGAACAGCGCCTGCGCCCCGGCTACATGGCACGCTGATAATTTATCGAACGGAGACATCAAGAATGGCTGAGCACCAAAAGTACTGGTTTCAATATTTCCCCGAGAGCTTTATGTGGTCGCAGGGCATGATGATCGCGATCGAAATGGCGCGCTGGGGTGGAAGTTCGATGAGCGAAGTCGACCGCGTCGGCCAGCGCTTGAAAGGCAAAATCGGCGACAACGAGGCGTGGGGCGTCGAGTGGGAGCGGGAAGCGCAGCGCATCGAAAAAATGGGCGACGACGCGACGGCCGAGAGCCATCCGTTCACTGCGGCGTCGCATTACCTGCGCGCGGCCACCTACTATTTCGTCGGCGAGCGTTTCGTGCGGCCCGGGCCGAAGAAGGTCGAGCTCTATCAGAGCTGCCTGCGCTGCTTCAGACGCGGAACCAAGGTGCGTTACCCGAACATCGAGCGCGTCGAAGTGAAATACGAAGGCACGACGCTGCCCGCATGGTTCATGAAGTCGCCGGTCGCGGGCAAAGCGCCGACCGTGTGTTTCTTCGACGGTCTCGACAGCGCTAAAGAGCTGTCTATCCTGTTCGGCGGCGTCGAGCTCGCGAACCGCGGCATCCACACGCTGGCGATCGACGGCCCGGGGCAGGGCGAAGCGCTGCGCCTGCAGAACATTCCGAGCCGCTTCGATTACGAGGTCCCCGCCGCGGCCGCTTACGATTACGTGACGAGCCGGCCTGACGTCGATCCCAAACGGGTTGCCGTGATGGCGTTCAGCATGGGCGGTTATTACGCGCCGCGCGCGGCAGCGTTCGAAAAGCGCTTTGCCGCCGGCGTCGCGTGGGGCGCGCATTTTGATTACCACGCGAACTGGATCGAGCGCCGCAAGGTGCAGGAATCGGGCGGAACCAAATTGTCGGCCCCGCATTTCCAGTTGCCGTGGGTGATGGGCAAGCCGGACATGGACAGTTCGATGGAAAAACTCAAGGATTACACGCTGGCCGGCGTCGCCGAAAAAATTGAATGCCCTTTCCTGGTCACGCAAGGGGAGCTCGATTCATTGTCGCCGCTCGAGACCGGGCAGTTGCTTTATAAGACCATCGGTTCCAAGGTGAAAAAATACAAAGTGTTCACCAAGGAAGAAGGCGGGGCCGAGCATTGCCAGGGCGACAATCGGCAGTTCGGCTCGAATTACGTGGCCGACTGGCTCGCCGACGTGTTGAAGGCGACGCCGCCGTCGCAATTCAATATCGCGACGTAGGCGGGCGAGGATGAAATTTGCGCTGTTGTTGCTGACCCTATTCGCCAGCATCGCTGTTGCACAGAACTACCCGCTCAAGCCGGTGCGCGTCGTCGTGCCATACAGCCCCGGCGGTCCACTCGACGACGTCATGCGCGTGGTCGGGCACCGCCTGACGGAAATGTGGGGGCTATCGGTGGTGGTAGACAATCGCACGGGCGCGGGCGGCAGCATAGGCGCCGAATTCGTTGCCAGGGCCGCCCCCGATGGCTACACATTGCTGCTCGGCAATGCAGGCCCGTTGACGATCAATCCGGGCCTGCAGAAAAAACTGCAGTACGACGTGCAGCGCGATTTCGCGCCGGTGACGCAGATGACGTCGTCCCCCATGGTGCTGGTCGTGCATCCTTCGCTGCCGGTGAAAACCGTGGCCGAGCTCGTGCAGTTTGCCAAAGCGAGGCCGGGACAACTCGTGTATGCATCCGCTGGCGTCGGCAACCTGCAGCACCTCAGCATGGAGGCGCTGCAAACGATGGCCGGCATAAAGATGAACCACGTCCCGTATAAAGGCGCGCCGCCCGCGCTCATCGATGTAATGTCGGGGCAGGTGCAACTGATGTTCGCCAATATCGTGGGCGTGCTTCAGCACATCAAGTCCGGCAAGGTACGCGCAATCGCGGTGTCGTCGGTGAAGCGCGCCGGCACGTTGCCCGATATTCCCGCCGTCGCGGACACCTTTCCGGAATTCGACGCGACCGGTTGGACCGGCGTGTTTGCGCCCGCCGGCACGCCGCGCGAAATCGTCGCCAGACTGCACAGCGATATCACCAGCGTGCTGGCGCGCCAGGACATACGCGAGCGCTTCACATCGCAGGGCGCCGAGGTGGTTGCGGGTTCGCCGGAGCAGCTCGCCACGTTCGTGCGTCGCGAAAGCGCGCTCTACGCGAAGATCATCCAGTCTTCCGGCATCAAGGTGGACTGATCAAGCAACGATATAGTGAGGGAGACAACAATGAACAACGCACTCAAAATCGCCGTGGCGGCGCTGGCCGCGTTCGCAGTGCCCGCACTGGCCGCCGGCTATCCCGACAAACCGGTACGCCTGATCGTTCCGTACCCGCCGGGGGGCGGCAACGACACGATCTCGCGACTGCTCGCGCCGAAGTTCGCGGAAAGCACCGGGCAGCAACTCATCATCGATAATCGGCCCGGCGCGGGCACGACGATAGGCACCGCGATCGCGGCGCGCGCCGCGCCCGACGGATATACGATAGTGATGTCGTCGGTGGCGTCGCACGCGATGGCGCCGCAGCTCTACGCAAATCCCGGCTACGATCCGATAAAAGATTTCAGTGCCGTTACCTTGCTCGCGACGACGCCTATGCTGCTCGCGGTCAGCGCGGGGCTGCCGTACAAGACCGTGCAGGACGTGATCGCCGCCGCCAAGGGGAGTCCGGGTAAATTGAGCTATGCATCGGGCGGCAATGGCACCCCGCCGCATTTGTCGGCCGCTATTTTCACCGAGAAAACCGGCATCCAGATGGTGCACGTGCCGTACAAGGGCAGCGGCCCCGCGCTGGTCGATGTCATGTCCGGGCAGATCGCGATGATCATCGACACCGCGGCCTCGGTCACGCCGCACATACGCTCGGGCAAATTGCGCGGCATCGCGATCACGGGCAAGCGGCGCTGGCCGGACCTGCAGGAAGTGCCGACCTTTGCCGAAGGCGGGCTGCCCGATTTCGACGCGAGCTCGTGGTACGCGATCCACGCGCCCGCCGGTACGCCCAGGGATGCCATAGCCAAACTGAATGCCGAGCTTGCGCGCATCGTGAAGCTGCCCGACGTAAACGAGCGGCTGCGCTTGATGAGCGCGGAGGCGGTGGGCAACTCGCCTGCCGAGCTCGATGCTTTCGTCAAAAGTGAGGCCGCGAAGTGGGGCAAAGTCATCAAGTCGCTCAATCTTCGAGTGGACTGATCATGGCCGCTCCCGTACGGGTCGCTGTCGAAGCTCTCACCGATTTCGCCACCGCGGTCTATGCCGGCGCCGGCATGCCCGAGGCCGACGCGCATCTGGTGGCCGACACCCTTGTGCAGGCGGATGCATGGGGCCATCAGTCGCACGGCGTGCTGCGCCTCGGTTGGTATCTCGATCGCATCAAAAACGGCGTGATGAAACCGGTGACGCAACCGGAGTTCGTGACTGACGCCGGCGCGATAGCCGTGATTGACGGCCACGACGGCGTCGGCCATGTCGTGACCGAGCTTGCCGCGCGCGAGGCGATCAAGCGCGCGAAGGTGCACGGCCTCGGCGCGGTTGGCGTGCGCATGTCGAACCATTTCGGCACGTGCATGTACTACACGCGCATGGGCACGCAGCAAGGCTGCGCCATGTTCCTGACGAGCAACGGCGGCCCCGCGATGGCGCCGTGGGGCGGGCGCAAGAAAATCATCGGCACCAATCCGTGGTCGGTGGCAACGCCCGCGGGCAAACATCCGCCATTCCTCATGGACATGGCGAACACCGGCGTCGCGCGCGGCAAGATTTATCTCGCGCGCAACAAGCGCCAGCCCATTCCCGAGGGCTGGGCGATCGACAAGGACGGCGCTCCGACCACCGATCCGCAGGCTGCGATCGACGGCATCATCCTGCCGATGGCGGGGCACAAGGGCTACGCGATCGCGATGATGGTGGACGTGTTGTCGGGCGTGCTGACGGGCAGCGGCTTTCTCTCGCAGGTGCACAGCCCGTACAAAACCGACGAGAAAAGCAACTGCGGCCATTTCATGATCGCCATCGACATCACGAAATTCATGCCGCTCGCCGACTTCAACGCGCGCATGGAGCAGTACATCGCCGAAATAAAGTCCGTGCCGCTCGCGAAAGGCTACGACGAAGTGTTTTATCCGGGCGAGATGGAAGCCAACAACAACATCGCCAACCGGCGCGACGGCCTGCTGCTGCCGGATGACACGCTCACCGACCTCGCGCGCATCGCGCGCGAATGCGGACTTGAATCGCAATTACCGTTTTCAGCCAGGTAGACAAAAAAAGGAGTCTCAGATGAATGCAGCCAAAGTCAGGTTTCCCGTAGCGATTGCCGCAGCTATGCTGCTTGTCTCTCCGTCAGTGCACGCCCAGACCTATCCGGCGAAGGTGGTGCGCGTTGTCGTCCCGTTCGCGCCCGGCGGCGGCAGCGACATCACCGCGCGCCAGTTCTCCGCCAAGCTCACCGAGTACCTCGGCCAGCAGTTCGTCGTGGACAACCGCGGCGGCGCAGGCGGTCTGATTGGAATGGAGCAGACCGCGAAAGCGGCTCCGGACGGCTACACGATCATGATGATGTCGGGCAGTTTCTCGGCGACGGCTGCGGTGCAGAGACCGGCTTTCGATCCGATCAACAGCATCATCGCGGTCGCGGAGTTCGGCTACACCCCATTTGTGCTGGCAGTGCATCCCTCGTTGCCAGCGAAGTCGGTCAAGGAACTGATCGCGCTTGCCCGCTCGACCAAGGGTGGGCTGAGCTATGCCGGCACCGGCCTCGGCGGCGCCACCCATCTCGCTACGGAATTGTTCTCGAACATGGCGAAGATCAAGATGGTTGCCATCCAGTACAAGAGCACGGGTGCCGCGATGTCGGATCTGCTCGGAGGCCAGGTGCCGGTGATCGTCGGCAGTCTGCTGCCGGTCACACCGCATCTGCCTACCGGCAAATTGAGAGCGTTGGGAGTGACCACCGCGAAGCGGTGGCACACGCTGCCCGACGTGCCCGCCATTGCCGAGACGATCCCCGGGTACGACGTCGTGCTCTGGTTCGGCACGATGACGCCGCGTGGCACGCCGCAACCCATCATCCAGCAACTCAATGCAGCCATCAACAAGGCGCTACAGGACCCGGGCGTCAAACAAACCCTCGAACGCGACGGTATGACCCCCAGTGGCGGAACGCCGCAGGATTTCGACACGCGTATCCGCAAGGATTACGAGCGGTGGACGAAGGTCGTCAAGGATATCGGGCTTAAACCCGGTGAATGAAACAAGGCGCCGGGCGAGTGAAACCATGCGACGGAAAATCTCGTCGATTAAAAGCACAAGTCAGCGGGCAGGCCGATGACCGCGTCAAAAAATAAACGCGTCCTGATTACGGGCGCGGCCGGCGAAATCGGCTGCGTGCTGCGCGCCGGCCTTTACGACGACGGCCGCACGCTGCGGCTGCTCGATATCAAGCCGCAGTCCGCGCGTCCCGGTGACGAGGTGGTGACCGTCGATCTTGCCGACATGGCGGCGCTTGAACAGGCGATGCGCGGTATCGATTGCGTCGTGCATCTCGCGGGCGTGCCGCGCGAGGGGGCGTGGGAGGCGATCCTGCCGAACAACGTCATCGGCACTTATAACCTGTTCGAAGCGGCGCGCCGGGCGGGGGTAAAGCGCGTGATATTCGCAAGCTCGAATCACGTCATCGGCTATTACCGGGCGACGCAGGCCGTCGGCATCAGCGAGCCTGAGCGCCCCGACAGCCGCTATGGCGTGAGCAAGGCGTTCGGCGAAGCGCTGGGCCGCATGTATGCCGATAAATACGGCATGGAAGTCGCGTGCCTGCGCATCGGCTCGTTCCGGGCGCGACCGCAGGATGCGCGCCAGCTCGCGACATGGATCAGCCACCGCGACATGGTCGAACTGACGCGCTGCTGTATCGACGCGGCCGGTTTTCATTTCCTGGTGCTGTATGGCGTATCGAACAACACCCGTAACCGCTGGCAGAACCCGAATGCCGCACAGATCGGCTACCAACCGCAGGACAACGCGGAGCAATACGCGGAGGAGCTCGCGGCAAAGACGCCGCCGGCAGGTGACCCCGCGGCGGATTTTCACGGCGGCGCGTTCTGCGCGCTCGAGTTCGTCGGCGATGCGCGGAGCATTGACTGAAACAACGCGCGTGGGTGGGCCGCAGTTGGTAAACTCACTGAACGCTAAACTCGAAAGGCAAGCGCAATGAATATCGTAGTCATGCCCGGCGACGACATCGGGCCCGAAATAACCGAAGTCACAATGACCATGCTCGAAGCGGTCAACCGCACTTACGCGCTCGGCATGGAATTCGAAATCGTCGACGTCGGCATGGCGAGCTTCAGGAAATGCGGCAACACGATGCCCGAGTCCGCGGTCGAGAAGGCGCTGGCCGCCGACGGCGTGGTACTCGGCCCCTGCGGCATGACGCTATATCCGCCGCGCGAAGAGGGGGGCATTAACGTGCCGGGCACCATTCGCAAGCGGCTCGAGCTCTACGCGAACCTGCGCCCCGCGCGCTCGCGCCCCGGCGTGCCCAATGCGCGGCCCGGCCTCGATGTGTTAATTGCGCGCGAGAACACTGAAGGTTTTTACGCCGACCGCAACATGTACATGGGTATCGCGGATTTCATGCCGACCGAGGACGTCGCGCTGTCGGTGCGCAAGATCACGCGCGCGGGCTCGCGCCGCATCGCGAAAGTCGCTTTCGACTACGCAGCGCGGCGCCGCAAGAACGTGAGTGCAGTCGGCAAGCAGCATGTACTGCAGATGACCGACGGGCTGTTCATGAGCGAAGCCTACGCGCAGGCGGAGCTGCACAAGGACATTGCGTTTCGCGAAGTTGACGTCGATGCGATGGCTGCCGATATCTACACGCGCCCGCAGCGTTACGACGTGATTCTCGTCACCAACATGTTCGGCGACATTTTGTCCAACGAGGCGGTCGCGCTGTCCGGTGGCCTGGGTCTGGCCGCGGCGTTGAACGCCGGTGACGAGCACGCGATCGCGAATGCGGGCCACGGATCTGCGCCCGACCTGGTCGGCAAAGGGATTGCCAATCCATCGGGGCTGATGTTGTCCGTCGCGATGCTGCTCGAGTGGCTGGGGGCGCGGCACCAGAAGCCGGCATTCATCGAGGCGAGCCGCGCCGTCGAAGCGGCACTCGATGCGGCGCTCGCCGATGCGCGCGCCCGGACGCCGGACCTTGGCGGCAACGGCACGACCACAAGTTTTGCCCAGGCAGTCACCGCGCGCATCGGCGCGGGCGAACTGCGCGCTACGGGTACCCGTTGATTCGCCGCTGATTCAATGTTGCTGGGTTGCATCGCCGACGATTTCACCGGCGCCACAGATCTCGCCAATACGCTGGTCCGCCAGGGGATGTCGACGGTCGTGCTACTCGGCGTGCCGGGTGGCCGGGTAGCTGACGCCGATGCCGTCATCGTTGCGCTGAAGTCGCGCTCGATTCCCGCGGTCGACGCGGTCCGCTTGTCGCTGGGTGCGCTCGATTACCTGAAGCGCGGCGGCGCGCGCCAATACTATTTCAAATACTGCTCCACTTTCGATTCGACCGCCGCGGGGAACATCGGGCCCGTCGCGGACGCATTACTGGCGGCGCTCGGCGAGCCGTTCACCGTCGCCTGCCCGGCTTTCCCGACGAATAAGCGCACGATTTATCAGGGTAATCTGTTCGTCGGCGACCAACTGCTCGCCGAATCGGGCATGCGCGACCATCCGCTGAACCCGATGACCGACTCGTCGCTCGTGCGTGTCCTCCAGCGCCAGGCCCAAGGCAAGGTCGGGCTGATTCCGTTTGCGACCGTCGAACGCGGTGCAGAGGCGATCAGGGGCGACATGCAAAGGCTCATGGCCGCCGGCGTGCGGCACGCGATAGTCGATGCGCTGACCGATCAGCATTTGCTCGCGCTTGGCGCGGCATGTGCCGACCTGCAGCTCCTGACCGGTGGTTCCGGCCTTGCGCTCGGGTTGCCGGAGAATTTCCGGCGCAATAAGCTGCTCAAGACCACGGCGCCGGGCGCATTGCCGCGGGCGGGCGGCCACGCGGTCGTGCTGTCGGGCAGTTGCTCGGCGGCAACGCAAAGGCAGGTGGCCGCGTTCCAAAGAGAATGCGAAAGCTACGCGCTCGACGCGCTGGCGCTCGCGCGCGATCCGGGCGTGGTGGCGAAAGCACTCGCGTGGGCACGGCCGCGCCTGGGCGCAAAGCCCATATTGATATACTCGACCGCCGCGCCGAAGCAGATTGAAGAAGTGCAGGCTGCGCTGGGCCGCGAGCGGGCCGGCGCGATGGTCGAAAAAGCGCTCGGCGATATCGCGCAGGACCTGGTAGCCCGCGGCGCGCGGCGGCTGGTCGTCGCCGGCGGGGAGACGTCGGGGGCGGTCGTGACCGCGCTTGGCATCACCGGCCTGCGCGTCGGTGCGGAGATCGATCCCGGCGTGCCGTGGACGGCAAGCCTCGGCGATGAGCCGATTGCGCTGGCGCTGAAATCCGGCAACTTCGGCACTGATGATTTTTTTCTTAAGGCATTTAAAACATTAGAGCCGCAGATAAACGCAGATACACGCAGATAAGTTCAAAGGCAAAATCGAACCGTTCGAATTTCTAGATTTTCATCTGCGTGTATCTGCGTGTCTGCGGCAAATCGAATTGGAGTTGGTTTGATGACTGAAAATATTTTACGCGAAGAAATCGCTGAGCTGGGCAAGTCGCTCTACGACCGCGGGCTTGCGCACGGCAGCGCGGGCAATATCAGCGTCAAGCTCGCCGATGGCACGTGGCTGCTGACGCCAACCAATTCATGCCTCGGCCGGCTCGACCCCGCTAAAATCTCCAGGCTTGACGGC
>JBKJMN010000023.1:0-2854 GCA_046596405.1 Burkholderiales bacterium | reverse complement strand
GGTCAGCGCCTTGGGATTGGCCTGCACGCGCACGGCCGGCCGCTGCCCGCCGCTCAATGTCACCAGCCCGACGCCCGAGACCTGCGAGATCTTCTGCGCGAGCCGCGTGTCGACGAGATTCTGCACCGCCGGCAGTTGCAGCGTGGTCGAGGTCACGCCCAGCGTCAGAATCGGCGTGTCGGCGGGGTTGACCTTGCTGTACACGGGCGGCGCCGGCAGGTCGGCTGGCAACAGGTTGGAGCCGGCGTTGATCGCCGCCTGCACTTCCTGCTCGGCGACGTCGAGCGCCAGCTCGAGATTGAACTGCAGCGTGATTACCGACGCGCCGCCGGAACTCGTCGACGACATTTGTTTCAAGCCGGGCATCTGCCCGAACTGGCGCTCGAGCGGCGCGGTCACCGATGACGTCATGACGTCAGGACTCGCGCCGGGATAAAACGTGACGACCTGGATCGTCGGATAATCGACTTCGGGCAGCGCCGACA
This sequence comes from Burkholderiales bacterium, assembly GCA_046596405.1. GTDB lineage: Bacteria > Pseudomonadota > Gammaproteobacteria > Burkholderiales > SG8-41 > PALSA-1004. The sequence continues at coordinate 2,369 of JBKJMN010000023.1, read as the reverse complement.
GCGGCAACTGCCGGTACGCGAACATGCCCGACAGCAGGATGGCGACCATCAGCAGCGCGGTCGCCACCGGGCGCAAGATGAACAGGCGAGAGGGATTCATCCGTCAGGTCGCGCGGTTACTCAGCCGCCTTGTCGCCGCTTTTCCCGCCACCGCCCTTGTCGCGATTGCCTTTGTAACGGCGGCTGCCCTCGCCGCCGCTTTTTTCGCCCTCGATTTTTACGGCGTCGCTTTTTACGCCGTCTGATTTCGCGCCAGCGCTTGTTGCAGCATCGGCTTTGGCGCCGGCGTCTTTCGCTCCCTCGCTTTTCACGCCGCCGCTCTTGTCCGCGCCCGCGGCATCCGCGCCGCTTTTATCGCCGCCGGCCGGGTCGCCGCCCTTGCGGCGTCCGCCGCCTTTCCTGCGCGTGCCATCGCCGCCTTTGCCGGGCGCGGCATCGCGGGTCGGCATTTCGACTTTGGCGCCTTCGCGCAGGCGATCCATGCCGTCGACGACGACGAGCTCGCCGGGCTCTATCCCCGCTTCGATCACGGTCGCGTCGTTCTCGGCCGGGCCGGTTTTCACGTCGCGCAGAGTGACCGTCTTGTCCTCCTTGACGACGTAAACGAAGAGCCCGCGCGCGCCGCGCTGCAGGGCGGCACTCGGGATGGTCGTCACCTCGCGGCGCGTGTCGATCAGCATGCGCACGTTGACGAACTGGTTCGGAAAAAGCCTGGCGTCGTCGTTGGCGAACTGCGCTTTCAACTTGACCGTGCCGGTGGCGGGATCGATCTGGTTGTCAACGGTCAGCAGCACGCCGTCGGCGAGCTTGACCTTCTGGTCGCGATCGAACGCCTCGACCGTCACCCGTTCGCCGGTCTGGACGCGTTTGAGCACGACCTGCAGATTGTCCTGCGGAATCGTGTAAATGACCGTGATCGGCTGCAGTTGCGTGATCACGACGAGGCCGGTGGTGTCGCCGGCGCGCACGATATTGCCGACGTCGACCAGGCGCAAGCCAAGCCGGCCCGCGATCGGCGCCGCGACGCGCGAGTAGGAGAGCTGCAGGCGCGCGTTGGCGACGACGCCGGCATCGACCGTGACGGTGCCCTGATACTGGCGCACGAGCGCTTCCTGCGTATCGACGAGCTGCTTGGCAATCGAGTCCTGCGCGAGCAGCGTCTTGTAGCGCTCGTGGTCGATGCGCGCGTTGGCGAGCAGCGCCTGGTCGCGTTCCATCTGGCCTTCGGCCTGCGTCAGCGCGGCCTGGAACGGGCGCGGATCGACTTCCGCCAGCAGTTCGCCTTCGCGCACGAGCTGCCCTTCGCGAAACAAAACGCGCATCAATTGACCGTCGACGCGGCTTCTGACGGTCACGGTCTTGAGCGGCGTGACCGTGCCGAGGCCGGTGAGATAAACATTGACGTCTTTTTTGGTCGCTGGTTGCGCCACTACGGGCATGACGCGCGAAGCGGCGTCACGCCCGCCTTTCTTGGCCGGCTGGGCCTCGACCTGTTGTTTGAAGTACACGACGTACACGGCGACCCCGATTGCGATCGTCGCGAGCAGCAGCCAGTGCCATTGTGTTGCCAACCATTTCAGAAATCGCATGTGGCCTTGTCTCTTTTTTCGTTGCCGGCGCCGTCACCGCGAAACAGCCGGTAATCATAGTGGAAATGCGCCACTGACGGGAGTCGCTCACCGGCAAATCGCGATACTACCGAATCGGCAACCAGTGCCGGGTAACATAATGTATCAATGTATCAAGCCATACCCGGCGGCATTATATATGCGGCCCATCCTCAGGCTCTCTACCGGACCGCCCAAAGACGTTCGCGCGACGCACCGTGCTAGGATAACGACGTTTTCTGCACTATCTGTTCAAGGACATTAGCATGAGGCATTCGATCGCCGGCACTGCGCTTATCGCCGCGTTATTGGCGGCGGCAGTTCCCGGCTCAATCGCGCAGACCACTTCGACAAGCTCAGGACAGGCCTATCCGACCAAACCGGTGCGCATGATAGTGCCGTTTCCGCCGGGCGGCGCGACCGACCTCCTGGCGCGCGTAGTGGCGCAGAAACTCGGGGAAGCGCTCGGCCATCAAGTCGTCGTCGACAATCGTCCCGGCGCCGGCGGGACAATCGGGTCCCGCCTCATGCTCGATGCGCAGCCTGACGGCTATACGATACTTACGTCGAGCGTCAGCACCCACGCGATCGGCCCGCATTTGTTCGCTAAGCCGCCATACGACCCGCTGACGGATTTCACGGCGATCACCGAAATTTCGGTGACGCCGACGGTGCTCATGGTGACGGGCACGCTGCCCGTCAACTCGCTCAGGGATTTCATCGCGCTCGCCAAGGCGAGACCCGGCCAGCTCAATTACGGCT
>JBKJMN010000423.1:0-4924 GCA_046596405.1 Burkholderiales bacterium | reverse complement strand
AACACCGTGATGCGCGGGCCGAACAGCGTGCGGCGCACCATCGGGATCAGCGTGACGCGATGCATGAGATCGAGCACTTCCGGCGGGTCCGTGTCGTCCGGCATGGGCACCGACGCGCGCAACAGCGGATAACCGCGCACGGCGGCGCCGTAGGCGGTGAAGTATTGCGTGCTGCGCACCTTGGGCTTGCCGTCGTAGTCGGGCGTGCGAAAAGCCGGGCTCGGGTATTCGGTCTCGAACCAGTTAACGACCGCTTCGATCCGGTCGATGTCCTTGTATTTGATATCGTGTTCCGTGCACAGCGCCGCAGTCACGTCGATGTGCGCAATGTTGTAGCCGGCGGTCGAGTAGATGCGAAAAAGCGTCTCCGGAAAAATCCACGTCTTGCCGAGCCCGGCGGTGATTTGTCCGAGGTCGGTGCGCGTATCGCCGGTGTAGCTGTAGGTGAGAGTGCCGCGATTGTTGCCGGTATACGCGTGATAGAAACCGGCCTCGCCTTCCAGCGTGGTCTCGCCGCTCACTTTGCCCTGCTTGCCCATCGCCACGGCGAGCAAGGCGTTGCGCACTGCGCCGCCCTCGCGCAGGGATTTTCCACCGCTGCGCGCGCCTTCGAGATTGCCGGCCGCCAGATTCACGCACTGCGCGATCGCGCTGTGAATCTGGCTCGCATCGAGGCCCTGGATTTTGGCGGCCGCCACCGCGGCGCCGAAAATTCCAAACACGGGGCCGGCGTGAAAACCGCGCGACATTACGGTCGGAATGAATTCGGCAGCCATGCGCTCCATGACTTCGTAGCCCGCCACGACGCCGGTCAGAAATGTTTTGCCCGAACAGCCCGTGATTTCAGCCGCGACCAAAGCCGCCGGCAGGATAGCGGTGCCCGGATGCGTGAGCATGCGAAACGTGTCCCACTTGCCGCCCGCCAGCATCATTTCAGAATTGACGAACGCCGCGCCGCCTTTGGTGAGCCTGGCGCCCTTGACGAGCACCGTCGCAACGCCACCGCCGCCGGCTTCCTCCTCCTGCATCAGCGCGAGCGCCTCCTTGCTCGGTTGCATGTCGACGGCCAGCAGCGCCGACGTCAACGCCTGCAAGGTGCAGCCCTTGGCGCGGTCGACGACCTCCGCCGGCAGGTTTTCATATTTTAGATTGGCGACGAATTCACCCAACTGGCGGCTCATGGACATGGCGGTTTTTCTTTCGGACTGGATTGAGAATGCGGATTGGGCGGCGGCTGCGGCGGATTTTTAAGGATAGATCGCCCACCCCACGCGTTCGGTCCGGGCCTTGAAGAAATGCCCCTGCGTGGACGTGACGAACAGCGTCGTGCGGTCGGGCCCGCCGAAGCAGCAGTTGGTCGGGCGGCTGGCCGCGAGCGGGTGCGTTTCGAGCACGCGCCCCGCCGGCGAGAACACGTAGATCATCGGGCCCGCGCCGCTCACGTAGTAACCGGCGGTCGCGACGATATTGCCGTCGGCGTCCAGACACATGCCGTCGATACCCCGATGCGGGCCGCGCGCATCGTTGCCCCAGGTGAAGATAGTGGTGAATTTGCCGAGGCTGCCGTCTTCGTGGATAGGATAAGCCCGCAGTTCGCGCACGGTGCCCGGGCTGTAGTCGCCGTCGGCGACATACAAGGTTCGCTGGTCAGGCGAAACCAGGATCCCGTTCGGCTGGACAGTGTCGAAGGTTACGCGCGTGGTCGTGTACGCGCCGTCCGGCTGCGGATCGCAGCGGATCACCGAGCGGTTGTCGAGCTCCGTGACTTCGGTTCGGTCCCAGTTGCCGTCATTGATCGGATTGGTGAACCAGATCCGGCCCCGGCGGTCGATCGCGAGATCGTTCGGCGTGTTGAGCCGCTTGCCGTCGATCCGGTCGGCAACGACAACATTCTTGCCGTCCGGATCGAAGCGCACGATGGCGCGGCCGCCCGAGCAACAGCCGAAGAGCCGGCCGTGCTCGTCGAACGCCAGACCATTTGTGCGATTGGTGCCGGTGCGCCATTCGTCGATCCGGTTGGTCGCCGGGTCATAACGCAGGATTTTGTTCTGGCGGATTTGCGTGAAGTAGAGGTGCACGCCATCCCATACCGGGCCTTCGGTGATGAGCAGTTCGGAGCCCGGCTGGGTCAGGAGATCGAATTTCCACGGCATGACGAATTCCTTGCAGTGACGCGCGAGTCCGGATGATAGCGCGCAGCAGGCGTTGCTGCAGGGGGTTGCAGTGCGGCCATGCGGGCGAGACCGGAACATTCCCGACCCTCTTCGACTTTTCGCGGCGGCATCGAAAGTGTAAGCTCACCCGTCTGTTCGTTCGGGGGAGCACGACGCGCGGCGCAAAACTGCATCCATGTCCCGCAGCGTCCCCGACCTCGACGTCTCAAGTCTCAACGAATGAGGATGGCCATGGCAGCTCCCACCAAAAATTCCGGCGCGGGCTCGCTCGCGGGCATCCGCGTGATCGAGCTCGCGGACGAGCAGGCCGAATACTGCGGACTGACGCTCGCGGGATTGGGCGCCGACGTGATCAAGGTCGAGCCGCCCGGCGGCAGTCCCACGCGCCGCATCGGGCCTTTTTACCAGGACAAGGTGGATCCCGAAGGCTCGCTCTTCTTCTGGCAGTACAACCGCGGCAAGCGCTCGATCGTGCTCGATCTCAAACAGGAGCACGACCGCGCGCGCCTGCGCGAACTCATCGCCGGCGCCGACATACTGCTCGAATCCACGCCGAAGGAAGAACTCGACGGCTACGGGTTTGGCGCCGCCACGCTCAAAGAGGAATTCCCTGCGCTGATTCATGCGCGCGTGACGCCGTTCGGCGACGACGGCCCGTGGGCCGGCTTCAAGGCGTCGGACCTGATCCACCTGGCGCTCGGCGGCGTCATGATGAACTGCGGTTATGACCCCGCGCCCGATGGCAAATACGACCTGCCGCCGATCGCGCCGCAGATGTGGCACGCGTATCACATCGCCGGCGAGCAGCTCACGATGGCGATCGTGGCCGCGCTGCTGTACCGTTTTCGCACCGGCAAGGGCCAGCATCTGTCGTGCGCGATCCACGAGGCGGTCGCGAAATCCACCGAAGTCGATCTGATGTCGTGGGTGATGCGGCGCGCGCCGGTTCTGCGCCAGACCTGCCGGCATGCGCGCGAGTCCGTATCGCCCAATCCTTCCATCGCGCACACCAAGGACGGCCGCTGGGTCATGGTGAGTCTCGGCAACCGCGAAGACGACGCGCAACGCCTCGTCGCCCTGATGGAGCGCCACGGCATGGCCGCCGGCTTCGATCCGCAGACCGCCGCAGTGGCCAAGGGCGGGCGGTACATTCCGGGCACCGGGCCGGTCACGCAGAAACGCGACGAAGGTATGGAAGCCGTGCAGCGCTTCGTGCGCGCGTTCACTTACGAAAACATTCCGTGGCGCGAGGCGCAGGAGGCGGGCCTGCTGTGCGCGCCGCTGCGCAAGCCGCACGAAAACGCGCTCGATCCGCACTGGCTCGCGCGCGCGAGCTGCACCGACATCGAGCATCCCGAGCTCAGCCGCGCGTTCCGCTACGCGACGAGCAAGTGGATCAGCACCGCGAATTCGTGGGCGGTCGGCCGCCGCGCACCGCTGCTCAACGAAGACGCCGCCACGGTGATGACGCCGGTCGCGCGCGCGCATCCGGTGATCAGTTCTTCCGCGGGTGTCGACGCGAACGAAAAACCTTCGCGCCGCGGCAAGCCGTTTCCTCTGAGCGACATCCGCATCCTCGATTTCACCTGGTTTCTCGCTTCGGCGGGCGGCACCCGGTTCATGTCCGCATTCGGCGCCGAGAGCATCAAAGTCGAATTGAAAAGCCATCCCGATACGCGGCTTGCCGCGATGGCGCCGGTGGGCGGCCGCGCAGCGCGCGATCACGCAACCGCGCCGCTGCCCGGCGTGACCGACGTCGATATGGGCGGGCAATTCAATAACAAGAATCCGGGCAAGCGCGGCATCTCGCTCAACGTGCGGCATCCGCAAGGCCTCGCGATCGCGAAGCGGCTGGTCGCGATGTCGGATATCGTCGCCGAAGGTTTCTCGCCGGGCGTACTCGACAACTGGGGACTCGGCTACGAAGCGCTGCGCGCAATCAAGCCGGACATTATTTACGTGCAGCAATCGGGCATGGGCGCGCAGGGCACCTACGGCCGCTTTCGCACCGTGGGCCCGATCGCGAACGCCTTCGCCGGCTTGTCCGAAATGTCGGGACTGCCCGAACCCGCGATGCCGGCAGGCTGGGGCTATTCGTATCTCGACTGGATGGGCGCGTACAGTTTCGCACTGGCGATGTTGAGCGCGCTCTTCCACCGCAACCGCACCGGCGAAGGGCAATGGATAGACGCGTCGCAGACCGAAGTCGGGCTTTTCATCAACGGCCCCGCGATTCTCGACTGGTCGGCGAACGAGCGGATCTGGACGCGTTTCGGCAACCACTCGCCGTACAAGCCGGCGGCGCCGCACGGCGCTTATCCGTGCGCGGGCGAGGATCGCTGGATTGCGATCGCCTGTTTCACCGACCCGGAATGGCAGGCGTTCGTCAAAACCGCGGCGCATCCCGAATGGGCAGCCGATCCGCGCTTCTCGACTCTCGAAGCGCGGCTCGCGCACCAGGCTGCGCTCGATGCGCTGGTGCGCGACTGGACGAAGTCGCGCGATTCCTATCAGACGATGTTCGCTCTGCAGCAGGCCGGCGTGCCGGCCGGCGTGTGTCAGACCGCGGAAGATCGCTGCGATCACGACCCGCAATTGAAGGCGCTCGAATGGCTGACCGAAGTGACGGGCACGAAAATCGGCCGCTGGCCGCTTGCGGAAGTGCCGATCAAGCTATGCGAGAGCCCCGCCTACATCGGCGGCCGCATCGACCGCGGCGCGCCGTGCTACGGTGAGGACAACGAGTACGT
>JBKJMN010000390.1:0-15438 GCA_046596405.1 Burkholderiales bacterium | reverse complement strand
TTTGCTCTCCCCACCCTTCCCTCATCCCCACCCTTCTCCCGGAGGGAGAAGGGCTTCCCTCTCCCTCCGGGAGAGGGACCGAGGGTGAGGGAAGCTTTTGGCACGCTACGCATTTGTCATACGGTTATGTAAAGATCAATAATTGCCACAGATAAACACGGATACACACAGATAATTCAACGGCAAAACCATAATCCTGATGAGGCGAACTTTCACGAATCTCCCGCCGCTTTTGCCTCATCTGTGTGTATCCGTGTTTATCTGTGGCTACGATTTGAGCTTTAGCAGTAAATTTCTTAAATCATCGACGCGCACACCGAAGTCCGGCGGCACTACCGTCGTGCAATCCATCTGCTCGACGATCGCGGGGCCGTCGAACGCGTCGCCCGGCACGAGCGTGTCGCGCTCGTAGACCGGGCAAGCGACGAATCCGGGACGGTCGAAATAAACCTGGCGGAACGCGGCCGGCGCGAGCAGTCCCGACCGCTTGCTCTGCGGTGCACGCGCGAAATCGGCGCGTCCTACCCGCATGCGCGCGCGCACGCGGAAAGTCACCAGCTCGAGCAGCTTTTCCGGCGAGTCGTAGCCGAACATTTCACGGTGCGCCGCGTGAAAATTGGTCTTGGTGGCCGCCAGCGCCGCCGCATTGAATTCGCCCGCGGGCACTTCCACGGTCAATTCGTGGTTTTGCCCGGCATAGCGCGCATCGACGGTGCGCGCGAGATCGATTTCCGTGACCCCGGATTGTTGACGCGCGAACGTGGCGCGCGCTTTTGCCTCGAGTTCGCGGTAAACGCCGTCGACTTCCGCCATTGCGTCGAGAGCGCGCTCGCTCGTCATACGCGTGCGGCTGAAGTCTGCCTGCACGTCGTTGACGAGCACCCCCATCGCGCACAGCACGCCCGGCGCGGGCGGCACCAGCACCCCGGCCACGCCCAACTGCTGCGCGACCGCCGCGGCATGCACCGGGCCCGCGCCACCGAACGCCACCAGCATGAAATCGCCGGGGTCGAGGCCGCGCTCGACCGACACGAAACGCACCGCGTGCGCCATGCTCGTATCGGCGATCGCGATGATGGAAGCCGCCGCGTCAACGGCGTTGATGTTGCGCGGTTTGGCGACTTCGCGCTCGATGACTTCGCGCGAGCGGCCGGCGTCGATCTTGAGCTTGCCGCCGAGCAGGTATTGCGGATTCAGGCGGCCGAGCACCACGTTGGCATCCGTCACCGTCGCGCGCTCGCCGCCGTGGCCGTAGCACGCGGGGCCGGGCCGCGCGCCGGCACTGTGCGGGCCCACGTGCAGCATGCCGCCCGCGTCGAGCGACGCGATGCTGCTGCCGCCGGCCCCGACCGTATGCACGTCGAGCGCCGCCGCTTTCAACGGGCACCCGTTGATCATGCGGCTGTGGCTCAGTTGCGGTTTGCCGTTTTGCACCAGGCACACATCGGTGCTGGTGCCGCCCATGTCGAACGTGATGATATTGCCGTGGCCCGCGCGCGTCGCCACGTATACCGCACCGCTGACGCCACCGCTCGGGCCCGAAAAAAGCGTGTCTATCGGGCGCTCGCCCGCCTGCCCGGGCGTCATGATGCCGCCGCCCGAATTCATGATGAACGGCGGCTCGGGAATTGCGATCCGCGCCACCTCCGCTTCGAACTTGCGGAAATAATCGCGCGTCGCCGGCATCAGATACGCGTTGACCACGGTCGAACTCAGCCGTTCGTATTCGCGGAACTCGGGCAGCACGTCCGATGAAATCGACACATGGCCGGCGGGCCAGCGCTGGCGCAAGGCGGCCGCGACCGCCTGCTCGTGCGCGGCGTTGGCGTAAGCGTTGAGAAAACACACTGCGACCGCCTCTACACCCGCCGCGAGCAGTTGCTCGATCGCGGCTTCGACGCTCGCGCGGTCCAGCGGCGTGATGACCGCGCCATCGGCCGCCATGCGCTCGCCGACTTCGACGCGCAGCTGACGCGGCACCAGCGGCTCAGGCTTGGACACGAACGGATCGAAAGTATGCGGCCGTTTCTGGCGCGCGATTTCGAGCAGGTCGCGGAAACCCGCAGTGGTGATCAGGCCGGTGACCGCACCTTTGCGTTCGAGCAGCGCGTTCGTCATCACCGTGGTGCCGAGGCCGACGAATGCGACCTGCGCGCCTTCGCCGCCGGCTTGCGCGAGGATTTCACGAATGCCCGCGAGCGGCGCAAGGTGCGGTTCGCCCGGCGTCGACAGGAGCTTGTGGCGCGCGACCGCGCCGCTGACTTCGTCGAGCAGGAACAGATCGGTGAAAGTGCCGCCGACGTCGATGCCGATGCGATAGCGGGGTGCCGGGGCAGGAGTACTCAATGGGAGCCCGCAGGGTTACAGCCGTGTTTCATCAGGTCAGGCACTCCTATTGCTCGATGCGGATATTGGCGGCCTTGATGATCTTGCCGTATAACGCGGTTTCCTGCTTCACGTAGTCGATGAATTGCTGCGGCGTGTTGGTCGTGGCCTCTGCGCCCTGGGTCGCAACGAGGTCCTTCACGTCGGGCATCGCCATGATGCGCGTGATGTCGGCCAGCAGCTTCGTGACGACCGGCTGCGGCAGGTTCGCCGGGCCGACGACACCCCACCATGAAATCGACTCGTACTGCAGGCCCGACTCGAGCACCGTCGGCACGTTGGGCAGCAGGCGATAACGTTGCTTGCCGGTCGTCGCGAGCGCGCGCAGCTTGTTCGCCTGCACTTTCGGCAGTGCCGAGGGCATGCTGTCGACCATGAACGATACATGACCGCCAACCAGGTCGATCTGCGCCTGCGAGCTGCCCTTATACGGTATGTGCAACACGTTGATGCCGGCGACGTTCTTGAAATACTCGCCGGCGAGATGGGTCGTCGCGCCGATGCCCGCGGACGCGAACGTGAGTTCGCCCGGACGGCGCTTCGCCAGCGCGATCAATTCCTGCACGCTCGTGGCCGGCACCGACGGATGGACAACCAGAATATTGGGGCCGGCGGCGACCAGCGAGATGAAAGTGAAATCCTTCAGCGTGTCGAACGGCAGCCTGGCGTAAAGGTTGGGCACGATCGCGTGCGTGCTCGGCGCGAGCAGCAGCGTATATCCGTCGGGTAGCGCCTTGGCGACTGCGTCCGTGCCGATATTGCCGCCGGCGCCAGGACGATTTTCCACCACGACTTGCTGGCCCCATACTTCGCCGAGTTTTTTCCCCACGATGCGGCCGAGCAGATCCGTGCCGCCGCCCGGCGTATAAGCGACGATGATACGCACCGGCTTCGTCGGATAAGCCTGTCCTGAGCTTGTCGAAGCGGCCTGTCCTGAGCCTGTCGAAGGGTCCTGTGCGTGTAACGGGGAAGCGAGCAGGCAGGCGCCAACGCAACAGCCGGGCAATCCTGAAATTCTCATGGCAAACTCCAACGATGCAGCAAGCGTCAACCGCCGCCGCGTTGATCGGAACAGCTTGCTCCTGTCTTCGGTATTCCCTGCCCGGTGCACGGCGTGAAGTTCAGTGCCCGAAGAGTTGCGTCCTGCCCGGCTGATTATACCGGGTCGCGCGCCCGACTCAATCCACCTTGGCGCCCGAATCCTTGACGACTTTCGCCCAGCGCACGATTTCGCTCTTGATAAAGTTGCCAAATTCTTCGGGCGTACTGCCGATCGGCGCCACCGCCTCGAGCGTGATGCGGTTGCGGAAATCCGGCGCTGCCAGCACGCGCAGGACTTCGCTGTTGAGCCGCGCGACGATCTCGCCCGGCGTGCCGGCCGGCGCCGCGAACCCGTACCACACGGCAGAGTCATAGCCGGGTAGCGTCTCCGCAATTGCCGGCAGCTCGGGCAGCGTCGGCGAGCGCCTGGCGGTCGTGACGCCGAGCGCGCGTAGACGGCCGGTCTTGATGTGCGGACCTGCCGCCGTGTACGTAACGAACGACAACTGCACCTGGCCGGCAATCAGATCGGGCATCGCCGGGCCCGCGCCTTTGTAGGGCACATGCGTGATATTGACCCGCGCGAGGCTGCGCAGCATTTCGCCGGCGAGATGCGCGCCGCTGCCGTTGCCTGACGACGAGTATGCGAGTTGGCCCGGACGCGCCTTTACAAGCGCAATCAGTTCAGCGACGGACTTCGCCGGCAGCGACGGATGCACGACCAGCAAGTACGGGGCATTGGCGAGCAGGCTGATTGGCGCGTAATCCTTGGCCGGGTCGTACGCCAGCTTCGGGTAAAGGCTCGGATTGATTGCGTATTGCGCCGTCAGCGCGAACAGCAGCGTATAGCCGTCGGGCGGGCTTTTGGCGACGAACTCCATGCCGATATTGCCGTTGGCGCCGCCGCGATTGTCGACGATGACCTGCTGACCCAGATTTTCCGTGAGCTTCTGCGCGAGCGGCCGCGCGATCACGTCCGTGCCCCCGCCCGGCGGATAAGGCAGCACGAGACGGATGGGTTTGGCGGGATAGCTCTGCGCGAACGCGCCTGACGTCACGACGAACGCGAGCAACGCGCACGGATAAATTTTATTCATCCTGCCACCTTCATGCTTTTAATTGCAAGTCCACCGCCACAGCGCGCAACGCGGTATCCGCGCGCAACTGCGCCTTGAGCACCTTGTGCGTCGGCGTGTGCGGCAAGGCATCGACGATCGCGACGAAGCGCGGCACTTTCTGCGCGGCGAGGTGGGCGCGCGACCAGCGCTCGATTTCTTCCGCCGTCACCGATTGTCCCGGACGCGGCACCACCGCGACCAGAATTTCGTCCTCCCCGAGTTCGGACGGCACGGCGATCGCCGCGACCTCGAAAACCGCGGGATGCTCGCCGATCACGCGATCGAGCTCGGCGCCCGAAATGTTCTCGCCGCGCCGCCGGATAATGTCTTTCTTGCGTGACACGAAAAAGAAATAACCGTCGGCGTCGCGCCGCACGAGATCGCCGGTCAGGAACCAGCCGTCGCGAAACGCGCTCGCCGTCTGCGCGGAATCGCGGAAGTAGCCCTGCATGATGATCGGCGTTTTGACGATGAGCTCACCGGCCTCGCCGGCGGCGAGGTCGTTGCCGTCGTCATCGACGACGCGACATTGCGCCCATGGCCGCGCCGGATCCGGATGACGGCCCACCGGCCCCATGCTGCCGACTTTCGCCGGCCCCTCGAGCGGAATGCACGTAACGCCCGGAATCTCGGTCATGCCGTAGCCGCCAATCAGATGCGGGATATGAAATTCGCGGCGAAAGGTGTCCATCATGCCCTGCCGCGCGCCGTAGAGTTTCGTAATCTTATGGTCGTCGCGAAACTCCTCGCGCGGGCGTTTCATCAGGATGTTGCCGATCGCTTCGATGATGTTTACCGCCGTGGCACCGGTAGCGGCGGCGATCTGCCAGAACGTCGAGGCCGAAAACCTCGGCACGATGATCATGCATGCGCCGCCCGCCAGCGTGCCGGCGACGGAATAAAACAAAGCATTGATATGAAAAAGCGGCAGCACGATCATCAGCCGCTCTGCCGGCTGCACGTAAATGCGCTGCACGAACGCTTCGCCCCCGGTGACGAAACTGCGCTGGCTGTGCATGGCGCCTTTCGGAAAGCCGGTAGTGCCTGACGTGTACACGATCAGGCAGGTATCGTCCGCGCCGCCGGCGGGCGGTGCCGGCGCGGCCGGCGCCGCGGCGATCAATTCGCCGAGCGCCGGCACGCCGCCGGCTGCGCCGTCTAACAGCGCAAACCATGGCGCGGGTGAAATCCCGGTTGCGGCCTCGCGCGCCACCGCGAGCACTTCGCCGCTGCACACGACTGCGGCCACCTGCGCATGCTCCATCACATAGCGCGCTTCAGTCACGCCGAACTCGGGATTGACCGGCACCATGATGGCGCCCAACCGCGCCAGCGCCAGCAGCATCAGCACATGCCCCGGATGGTTGCGCGCCATCACGGCGACCCGGTCGCCATGCCGGATGCCGTGCGCTGACAGGGCCTGGGCCGCCTGCGCGCAGAGATCTCCGAACTCCTGCCAGTTCCACGTGCGATTCTCGAAAACGATGAGCGGCCGGCGCGGATCGCTCCCCAGCCGGCTCATGAATACGCCGTGCAATGAGTAATCGTGCGGCGGGTACAGGCGGATTACTTCGAGCGGGGATTTCATGGTTGAAAATTCAGAAACCGGAAGGTAATCCGGTTTGGCTCGACGCTCCCCTTGCCCGCTTGCGGGAGAGGGGTTGGGGGTGAGGGCGAGCGGTGGTGATAATGAAGGTCAGTTACGTTTGACATACGAAGCGCGATTATAGCGCCGCACCGCAACTCGCCTATAATCGTGGCTCCAGTTTACGGGACACCGGACCATGTTCGCGCCACCCCAACTCATCGAAACCGAAGTATTCGCGGCGGTGCCGCAGAGCCTGCGCAAAAGCCACGTGCCGGCCGATCGCATCGCCGCCGGCGGAGGCCCGGTCCCCGCCGGCAGCTTCCTCGAAGGGCCATCGTTCGACCGCGCGGGCAATCTGTATGTCGTCGATATCCCGTATGGCCGCATTTTCCGGATTTCGCCGCAAGCGAAGATCGACGTCGTCGCCGAATACGACGGCGAACCGAACGGCCTGCGCATCCACAAGGACGGGCGCATCTTCGTCGCCGACCATAAGCTCGGTATCGTGCTGCTCGATCCCGCGACCGGCAAAATCACGCCTTTCGTCGCGCGTTACCATCGTGAGCATTTCAAGGGCGTCAACGATCTTACCTTCGCCTCGAATGGCGATCTGTATTTCACCGATCAGGGCCAGAGCGACATGTCCGACCCGAGCGGCCGCGTTTATCGTTACACGGCCGCGGGCGTGCTGCAGAAAATCGCGGATTGCGTGCCGAGCCCCAATGGACTGGTGCTGAATGCAAAAGAAGACACGCTGTTCGTTGCCGCGACTCGTGCCAACCAGGTCTGGCGCTTGCCGCTCGCGCCCGACGGCACCGTCGCCCGCATGGGCGTGCAAATCCAGATGTCGGGCGGCCGCGGCCCCGACGGCATCACCATGGATGAGCACGATGGCCTCGTCGTCGCGCATCCGGATATGGGCGCAGTATGGATATTCAACCATCGCGGCGAGCCGCTGTACCGCGTGCAGTCGTGCGGCAGCGATCTGGTGACCAACGTTGCGTTCGGCGGCCCGGACCGCAAGACGATCTACATCACCGACTCCGGGAGCGGCTGCGTGCTCACCGCGCGCGTGCCCACAGCCGGGCGCCTGCTCTATTCGCATATGTGAACTTCTTCATCCCCTCCCCTGCGCGACGCGCGGGGGAGGCCGCTCAAGCGGGGGAAGGAAATTAAAGATGAACCTCCACACTCCGGAGACGCGCGCCCGTCTTGAAGCATTTCTGCGGGCGGCGGCCGGAGCGGACGCGGTGCATATCCGCCGCCTGCAGCGTCTGAGCGGCGGCGCGGTGCAGGAGAACTGGGCGCTCGATGTCGACGTGAACGGCGGCACGCATCCCGGTCCGCATCAATGGGTATTGCGCACCGATGCGGCGGCGCGCGTCGCGGCGAGCCTTAAGCGCAGCGAGGAGTTTCAAATCCTGCAAGTCGCGCACGCCGCCGGACTGCACGCGCCGGAAGCGTTGTGGCTGTGCCGCGACGTGGCGGTCACCGGCCGCGAATTTTTCGTCATGCAGCGGCTGCCGGGCATCGCGAGCGGACATCGCATTACGCGCGACGCCGCGCTGGTGCCCGACCGCGCGCGTCTCGCGGGCGAACTGGCGGAGAACCTCGCGCGTTTGCATGCGATCCATCCGCCCCAGCCCAAGCTGGCATTCCTCGCGACCATGCACGCGCGCGATAACATCGCCCATTACCGCCAGTATCTCGATCAGCTGTCCGGCGCATTTCCCGCGCTGGAATGGGGACTGCGCTGGTGCGAAGTGCACGCGCCTGCCGGCGAGGAGACCACGTTCATCCATCGCGACTACCGTACCGGCAATTATCTCGTGCACGAAGGCCGGCTCGCGGGCGTGCTCGACTGGGAATTCGCTGCGTTCGGCAATCCGCTCGAGGACGTCGGCTGGGTTTTCGCGAAGTGCTGGCGCTTTGCCGGCAAGGCCAGGCCGGCGGGCGGGATCGCCGAGGCCGCCGAGTTTATCGAGCCGTACCAGCGCGCGTCGGGACGCCGCGTAACGCCGGCCGCGCTCGTATACTGGCAGGTCATGGCGCATATCCGGTGGGCTGTCATCGCGCTGCAGCAGGCGCAACGGCATTTGTCGGGCGTCGAGCGTTCGCTGGAACTGGCGTTGACCGGGCGCATCGTCGCCGAGCTTGAATATGAAATCGTCAGGCTGACCCGATGAACGATATTCCCGACGCCGTTGAATTGCTCGCGATCGCGCGCTCGACGCTCCTCGATAAAGTGCTTGCGCAACTGCCCGCGGATCTGCGCTACGACGCGCTGATGATCGCCAACGCGATGGCCATCGCCGCGCGCGAGCAGTCGGCCGGCGATCGCGCGGCGCAGGAGGAGCTTGCGCGACTCACCGCGCTCCTGGCGGAGCGCAGCCTGCCGCTCGCCGGAAAAGAGTTGCAAGCCACGTGCGCCGGCTTGAAGCGCCGCCTTGCCGTCGCGATCCGCGGCGGACGCTTCGACGACCGGGACCGCGCGGCTCTGCTCGATCACCTTGCGCAGACGGCCGCGGACGAACTCGCGGTGTCGAATCCCCGCGCGCTGGAACCCTGAGCCGATGAAGCACCCGCTGACGCAAACGCAGGCGCCGATGTCGTTCGAGCCGTTGACGCCGACGGCGTTTCTCAAACGTTCTGCCACGGTGTTCGGCGATCGCGTCGCGGTAATCGACGGCGAGCTCAGATACACCTATGCGGAGTTCTACCGCCGCGCCTTGCAGTTCGCCGGCGCCTTGCGCGCAATGGGCATAAAGGACGGAGCGCGCGCCGCGGTGCTCGCGCCCAATACGCATATGTTGCTCGAAGCGCATTACGGCGTGCCGCTAGCCGGCGCGGTGCTGGTCGCGCTCAACCAACGGTTGACCGCAAGCGATCTCGCCTACGCGGTCCGCCACAGCGCTGCACGCGTGCTCATTTACGATCATGAATTCGAAGCCGTAGCGCGCGATATCGCGAATGAGACCGGCACCCACCTCACGCTGATACGCGCAGGCGGTGCGGACGAGTACGAGCCCTGGCTCGCCGCCGCCGCGCCGCATGCGGAGCCGGTCGCCGACGAGCGCGGCATGATCTCGATCAATTACACGAGCGGCACGACGGGCCAGCCCAAAGGCGTCATGTATCACCATCGCGGCGCGTATCTGCAGGCACTCGCGATGGTCGCGCACTTGCAGCTCGACTGCGCCAGCACTTACTTGTGGACGCTGCCGATGTTCCACTGCAACGGCTGGTGCTTTACGTGGGGCGTCACGGCAGCGGGTGCGACGCATCTGTGCCTGCGCAAGCTCGATCCCGAACTGATCTGGCGGCATCTGCGCGAATCGGGCGTCACCCATTTTTGTGCGGCGCCGACGGTGTTGATTATGATCGCCTGGGCTGACGCGGCCAGGCACGGCAAGCTTGCACGCAGCGTGCACGCAGCCACCGGCGGCGCGCCGCCCACGCCCGCCATTCTGATGCGCATGGCGGAACTGGGGATCGACGTAACGCATCTGTATGGGCTTACCGAAACCTTTGGCCCCGCAGTCGTTTGCGAATGGCGCCCCGAATGGAGCAGCCTCCCGCTCGAGCAACAAGGACAGATCAAGGCGCGCCAGGGCGTGGGCAACGTGATCGCGGAAGAATTGCGCATCGTCGATGCGGACGGATGCGACGTGCCGGCGGATGCGACGACAATCGGCGAAATCGCCTTGCGCGGCAATAACGTGATGCTCGGCTACTATCGCGACGATGAAGCAACGCGCCGCGCGGCGCCCGACGGCTGGTTTCGCACCGGCGACCTGGGCGTCATGCACGCCGACCGCTATGTCGAGATCAAGGACCGCTCGAAAGACATCATCGTGTCGGGTGGCGAGAACATCGCGTCGCTCGAAGTCGAGCGCGCGCTTGCTGCGCATGCAGCCGTCATGGAAGTTGCCGTGGTCGCCGGGCCCGATCCCAAGTGGGGCGAAGTGCCGGTGGCGTACGTGACGCTCAAGCCGGGCGCCGTTGCGACCGCCGCCGAGCTGATCGCCCACGCGCGCGCGATACTCGCGCATTTCAAGGCGCCGAAGAAAATCGTGTTCGGAGACCTGCCGAAGAATCCGACCGGCAAAATCCAGAAGTTCGTCCTGCGCGAACGCGCGAAAGAATTACTGAAAGTCGTTTAGCCACAGAGAACACAGAGAACGCAGAGAAAAGCAAAAAAATCAAAGAAATGAATCTTGATCTTCCTCTGTGTCCTCTGTGTCCTCTGTGGCAAATGTTTTAGGAGTTTTTAATGGACTTTACCCTGCCGCCCCACGTCGAAGATTTCCGCCTGCGCTACCGCGCGTTCATCGCCGAACACGTGCTGCCCCTCGAGCGTGATCCGGAGACGTTCGACGACCACGAGAACATCCGGCTCGATCTGCTCGATAAATTGCGCGCGAAAGCCAAAGCTGAAGGTCTGTGGGCGCCGCAGATGCCAACCGCGGTGGGCGGCCAAGGTCTCAATATGGTAGGCATCGCCGCGTGCTACGAGGAAATGAATTACTCGCTGTTCGGCCCGGCCGTGTTCAATTGCGCAGCGCCCGACGACGGGAATATGCGCTCGCTCAACCAGGTCGCGACCGACGCGCAGAAATCACGCTGGCTGCAGCCCATCATAGACGGCAAAGTACGCTCCTCGATCGTGATGACGGAACCCGCGCCCGGTTCAGGCTCGGACCCGACCATGATGCTGACCACGGCCACGAAAAAAGGCGGCAAGTGGGTGATACACGGCCGCAAATGGTTCATCACCGGTGCGGGCGTCGCGCAGCATTTCATCCTGCTCGCCAAGACCTCGGAGGACCCCCGCAAAGGCCTGACTGCCTTCCTGTTCGACCGCGACCAGCCGGGCTGGCGCATCGTGCGCCGCATCCCGATCATGGGACCGGAAGAGCACGGCGGGCATTGTGAGCTCGAGTTCGACGGGCTCGAAATCGCCGACGAGAACCGGCTGATGAACGTCGGCGACGGTTTGAAATACACCCAGATACGGCTGGGTCCCGCGCGCCTCACGCACTGCATGCGCTGGCTCGGGCTCGCGCGGCGCTCGATGGCGATTGCCGCCGACTACGTCGAGCAGCGCAGCGGTCACGGCGTCAAGCTGGCCGACCGTGAATCGGTGCAATGGTTGCTCGGCGACGCCGCGATGCAGATCGAGATCGGGCGCCTGCTCGTGATGCGCGCCGCCGACAAACTCGACCGCGGCGACTACGCGCGCAAGGAAGTGTCGATGGCGAAGGTGGCCGTCGCCGACGTGCTGCATCATGCGGTCGACACCGCCATCCAGTTGAACGGCGCGCGCGGCTACTCAGGCGACACCCCGCTCGAATGGATCTACCGCTATGCCCGCCAGGCGCGGCTCGTCGACGGCGCCTCCGAAGTGCACAAAATGGTGCTCGCGAAATCGTTCATGCAGGAACGCGGCGACTTCTGGTCGTGGCGCTGACGGCCACCGCCGGCCGGTCCCGGCTCAAGTTGCAAGCATTTCCATAAATTCGTTGACTTGCATCGCTGCCAAGCGCGCGCCGTCGAGGCATACCTCGCGGATTGCGCGCCGCTGTTTCTCCGCGTAAACACGCGCGATGTCCTTGTCGAGCTTCTCAATGACCTTGTCGAACGCGGGACGGGTGTTGGTTGGTTTGACGGACATTTTTCCGATTCAAGCTGCAAAGAGTTTAGCCACAGGGCACAGAGAACACCGGGAAAATTATAAATTGTAGAAATTCCAACCTGAGCAGACAGACCGTGCCAGCTCCAACGCGTTTTTGAACGACTGAAATCGGACCAATAGCAGTCATTCGACTTGTCGTGAAAACCGACCCAGGCTATTTTCGTCCTTCGCTAACGCGTCGATTATGGGACATCCGCACCCGCGGCTCCCTTTTGAGCATTGCGTAACCAAACTCTTTAGCGCCTTCTGAATCGCCGCTAAATCGGCGATCTTTGCCTCGACCATGGCCAATTTTTTCCCGGCAAGTGTCATTGTCTCAGCACAGTGCCTGCCGTCTGAAAGCCCAAGCAATAGCGCGACCTCGTCCAGCGAGAAACCAAGCGCCTGAGCGCGCCTGATAAATCGCACCCGGCTTAGATCACTTGAAGAATAGTGCCGGATACTGCCGTAATCTCGTTTAGGCAGGGGCAATAACCTGATCCGCTGGTAATAGCGGATGGTTTCAACGTTCACTCCGGCTGTCTGGGCCAATTGCCCAATCGTAATCCTGTCCTCGCCAGCCGCTCGCTTTAACATAGACCTTGACTCCGTACTTGAGTACGGAAGTAAGGTTACACCTTCATTGCACTGATTGAAAGGAGATGAGCATGTCTGAAGGTAAAGTTGAAACCGGCGCATTGGTAACCGGCGGTCTTGCCGGCATCCTTGCATCCGCCTGTTGCGTCGGTCCATTGGTGTTGGTGAGTCTGGGACTCGGCGGCGCTTGGGCAAGTACGTTGACCGTGCTCGAACCCTACCGCTGGATATTCTTTGGCATCGCAGTGCTTGCTCTTTTTTTCGCGTGGCGAAAGATCTACCGCCCGGTTGAACAGTGCGAGCCTGGCCAAGTCTGCGCCGTGCCTCGAACCCGCCGCGCTTACAAGATCACGCTTTGGGTTGTTGCTGCTCTGGTGTTAATCGCATTCGCATCCCCATACTTCGCACCGTTATTCTACTGAGAGGCTATATGAGAAAACTTCTGTCTTGCTTCGTCACCGCAGCACTTCTGATGCTGGCTAATGCCGTATTCGCGTCGCCCAAGACCGTAACGTTGGAGGTGCCCGGCATGACCTGTGAACTGTGCCCGATCACGATCAAGAAAGCTTTGCAGAAAGTCGGTGGCGTTTCAAAAGTTGACGTGAGCTTCGAGAAAAAAGAAGCGATTGTCACTTTTGACGATTCCAAAACCAAGGTCGAAGCACTGACTAAAGCGACAGGTAACGCTGGTTATCCGGCTACCGTCAAAGGGAACTAAATAATGAAAATGCACGACTGCTGCGTGAGTAAGCCCGGGCAGCCGAGAGTAGCCATCATCGGTAGCGGTGGTGCCGCTTTCGCAGCCGCCATCAAGGCAGCCGAAGACGGTGCCTTGGTAACGATGATCGAACGCGGCATCACGGGTGGCACCTGTGTCAACGTTGGCTGCGTGCCATCCAAGATCATGATCCGTGCCGCACACGTTGCGCACATGCGTCAACAAAGCCCGTTTGACGTCGGTATCTCCGCAGCGCCTCCGAGCATCAACCGTCGCGCGCTGCTCGATCAACAGCAGGGTAAAGTGCTGGAGCTTCGGCGCGCTAAATATGAGCAGATCGTAGAGACCAATCCAAACATCACTTTGATACGAGGCTTCGCCCGCTTCAAGGATTCGCATACTTTGACTGTAGCGCAGGCCGATGGCGGACAACGCGAGGTCACATTTGACCATGCGCTGATTGCTACTGGCGCATCGCCTGGCGTACCGGATGTGCCGGGGCTGCGAAACACCCCTTATTGGACATCCACGGAAGCACTTGTGACAGACACCATACCCGATCATTTGGTAGTTTATGGCGGCTCGGTTGTTGCCCTCGAACTGTCACAAGCATTCTTGCGGCTCGGCAGCGAAGTAACCCTTATCGCACGCTCCACGTTGTTGTCGAAAGAAGATCCGCTCATTGGGCAAACACTTAATGAAATTCTCGAGGACGAGGGCATGCGCGTGTTGATGGGGCAGACGGTGAACGCCGTTGCGTACGATGGTCAGCAGTTCACAGTCGATATCGGCATGGAGAGGCTGAAGGCCGATCGTCTGCTTGTCGCTACTGGACGCACGCCCAACATCCAGGACATACGACTCGATAAAGCCGGTGTTCGACTCAACCTGACTGGTGCGATTGTGGTCGACGATCATATGCGCACTTCAGCGCCGCACATCTACGCGGCCGGCGACTGCACAACGCAACCCGAGTATGTCTATGTCGCTGCTGCTGCGGGAACGCGTGCTGCGATCAACATGCTGGGCGGCGATGCAGCGCTCGACTTGGGCCTTGTTCCGGCAGTCGTCTTCACAGACCCGCAAGTAGCAACGGTTGGTCTGTCGGAAGCGCAGGCAAATAAGCTGCAAATTGAAACCGACTCACGCGTATTGACGCTTGATAATGTGCCGCGCGCACTCGTCAACTTTAATACGCACGGATTCATCAAGCTTGTTGCCGAAAAGAAAACAGGGCGCGTACTCGGAGTTCAAGCCGTCGCCGCCGAAGCCGGAGAGATTATCCAGACGGCCGCCCTGGCCATTCGCGCTCGCATGACGGTGTCCGAGCTTGCTGGTCAACTCTTTCCTTACCTGACGATGGTCGAAGGCATAAAGCTCTGCGCGCAGACCTTCTTCAAGGACGTGACGCAACTTTCCTGCTGCGCCGGATGACTATTGCACTGGCGGCGGGACTACTGCCGACACTGCTAGCGCGAACGACCGCTCATTCCGGCGCGTCGCCGCCCAATATCATGCGCGGCATCTCAAAACGGTCCGTGATACGCGTATAGCCGCCTTTGCCCGCGAGGCGCCCGATGGGATTCACGCGGCCGACGTCGACGTGATAACGGTCGTTGACCAGGCCGTCGTCGTAGTGGAACCACACGACCTCGCCGATCACGAGATAATTGGGCCGGCGGCCGAGCTCGATGATCTGCACGAGCTTGCATTCCATCGCGACCGGCGCTTCCTTGATGCGCGGGGGGCGCACTTTTTTCGACGGCAATGTGGTGAAACCGGCTTTTTCGATTTCGTTCACACCGCGCGCATAGTCAACCGCGCACACGTTCATCTTGTCCTTTATCGCATCGCTGACGATGTGCACCACGAACTCGGGGCAATCGCGGATGTTGGCGACCGTATCCTTCGCGCCGCTCTCCTTGTTGCCGACCGAGAAGCACAGCATCGCGGGATCCGAGCCCACCGCATTGAAAAAACTGAAGGGCGCCGCATTGGGTCCCGTTGGACCCAGGGTCGTGACGAGCGCGATTGGCCGCGGTGTCACGGTGCCGACCAGCAGCTTGTATTGCTCTAACTGGGTGAGCTTGGAGGCGTCGAAATCGGACATGAGTATTCCCTTGATGAATTGGTTCTATTGAGTATTACGTAATAGATGACAATGGCGCCGCTCGTCAAAACTTTCCCTCACCCTCGGTCCCTCTCCCGGAGGTAGAGGGAAGGTAAGCCCTTCTCCCCCCGGGAGAAGGGTGGGGATGAGGGAAGGTTTATTGTCACAAGGTTATGCAATTTTCAATAATCACTCGACCTGTATGTT
>JBKJMN010000339.1:0-8032 GCA_046596405.1 Burkholderiales bacterium | reverse complement strand
TTTTGACGTTCGCGGTCTCCACCCCCGTGCCGTCGGCCTTGACGCGCACCTTGATATTGGGGTCGACCACGCGCTTGATTGCCACCAGAACCTTCATTACTACCTCTCGCTGGAATTTACGGCGGAACGCCGCGGAAAGACGTCGATTTTACCGGATTATCGCTCTATGCGGCAGCCAGCAACTGCGCGATTCGCGCGGTGTCCGCGAGGTTGTCGAGATCGAGCATGGCGTCGCGCAGTTCGCGGACGCGGGCCGCCGGCAGCGCGTGCGCAGCCAGCGTCTCGAATTTCTTCACGACCGCCACTTCCGCGGCAAACCTCTCCTTGGCGCGCGACGTTTCGCGCGTGCGCTCGAGCCGGGTGCCGTCACGCAGAAAAATTTCGACGCTCACCTTTTGGCGGAATCGCGGCCCCAGCGCGCTGATCGCCGGATCGTGCAGCACGCTGACTTTGGCGGCGAGCGCGAGACGCGCGGAATCGGTCAGTTTTGCCTCGGTGAATTGATCGACGAACACTGCTCCGTCGATCAGCAGCGTTGCCACGCAGTACGACAGATTCAGCTGCGCCGCCGTAAAACCCTGCGGCACGTAATTCCAGCCGACGTGCTCGACGGTGACCTGCGAGCCGTGCACGACGATTTTCTCGACGTCATTTGCGCTAAAGGGATGGTCGGCGAGCATGTCCTGGATCGCGTCGAGCGTCGAATGAGTGCTGCCGACGCACGAATAGAATTTCAACGCCACGTTCATCGTCTGCCATACATCGCCGAAGCCGGCGGTCAGCTCGGCAAGGTTGAAACGATCAGTCGAGCGTGAAAACGTCGTGCAGAATCCGCCATACTCGCTCTCGAATACATTGAGGATGCCGGTGAATCCCGCGGCGGCCAGTTGCGCGGCATACAAGCCGCTCTGGGCGGCGCGGCCGGCGTGCATGCGCTTGACCATCGAACCGAATTGCGCGGCCATCAAGCCGCACGACTGCGTCCCGGCGATTCCGAGCGCATGCACGGTCTGGTCCGCATCGAGCCGCATGGCACGCGCCGCGGCTGCGGCAGACGCATACACCCCGACCGTCGCGCCCGAATGCCAGCCCTGCGCGATGTGCCCGGATCCCATGCAGACGCCGACCCGCGGACCGATTTCATAGCCGGCGACCGCCGCCGTCAGAAAATCGCGCCCGCTCATGCCCGGACGCAGTTCCGCGATCGCTACCAGCGGCGGCAACACAAGACAGCCGGTATGCAGCACGCCGACTTTGTGCACGTCATCGAGCTCGAAGCCTTGCACCTGGGTGCCGTTCACGAGCGCCGCATGGGGCGCGGACAATTTTTGCGCGGTGCCCCATACCGAGCACGCGCGCGTCGCGTCGAGGCCGCCCAGCGTGCGTTGCAGGATGCGGCTCCATTCCAGATCGGCGGCGTAAAGCCCGCAGCCGATGGCGTCGAGCATCAGGAGCTTGATCCGGTGCCTGACTTCGGATGGTATGGCGTCGAAGGTCAGCTTGGCGACGAACTCTGCGACCCCGCGAGTGTGCGGGTTGCCGGCCGATGCCTGGATCACAATTGTTGGCGGACGAACACTCGCGCGGCTAATGCCGCGGCTTGCGCAACAGCGCCATCACTTCGCCGACAATGCCGCGGCGGAACGCGAGCACGCAAATCACGAAGATCAGACCGGTGACGATGGTGACTGAATCGCCGATGGTCTTGAACCATTCGACACCCGTTTGCGCGGCGAGCAATTCGCCGAAGTCGCCGATGCGGCTTTCCAGCGTCTTGACGATGAATGCGCCGACCACGGGACCAAGCACCGTGCCCATGCCGCCCAACAGCGTCATCAGCACGACTTCTCCCGACATGTGCCAGTGCACGTCGGTCAGCGTCTCGAAGCCGAGGACCAGCGTCTTGGTCGAGCCGGCGAGCCCCGACAGCCCCGCAGAAATAACGAAAGCGAGCAATTTGTATTTGTCGACGTCGTAGCCGAGCGACAGCGCGCGCGGCTCGTTCTCGCGGATCGCCGTCAGCACCTGGCCGAACGGCGAATGAATTGCGCGGTGAATGATCCAGAAACCGAGCACGAATATCGCGAACACGAGGTAATACAACGCGCGGTCGTCTTCGAGGCTCAGGAAGCCGAACAGGCGGCCGCGCGGCACGCCCTGCAGCCCGTCTTCGCCGCCGGTGAATTTGGCCTGCAGGCAAAAGAAGTACAACATCTGCGCGAGGGCCAGCGTAATCATCGCAAAGTAAATGCCCTGGCGCCGGATCGCGAGACTGCCGATGAGGTAGCCGAGCAGCGCCGACGACGCGGTACCGACCACCAGCCCGAGTTCGGGCGGCAATCCCCAATGCTTGACCGAGAGCCCCATCATATAGCCCGCCATGCCGAGGAATGCGGCGTGGCCGAACGACAGCAGCCCCGTATAACCGATCAGCAGGTTGAACGCGCACGCAAACAACGCAAAGCACAACGCCTGCATCAGGAATATCGGATAGAGCACGAAAGGCGCGATCAGCCCGAGCGCAACGAGTGCTGCATAGCCAAGCGCACTGCGGCTCATTTTTCGCGCCCGAACAATCCCGCGGGCCGCACCATCAGCACGATGGCCATGATGACGAAAACGACGGTGGAAGAAGCTTCAGGGTAGTACACCTTGGTCAGCCCCTCGATGATGCCGAGGCCCAGACCGGTCAATATCGAGCCCAGGATCGAGCCCATGCCGCCGATCACGACCACGGCGAACACGATAATGATGAGGTTGGAGCCCATCAGCGGGTTAACCTGAATGATAGGCGCAGCCAATACGCCGGCAAACGCAGCGAGCGCGACGCCGAAACCGTAGGTGAGCGTTACCATCAGCGGCACGTTGATGCCGAACGCCTGCACGAGCTGGGGATTTTCAGTGCCGGCGCGCAAGTAAGCGCCGAGCCGGGTGCGCTCGATCACATACCACGTAAGCAGGCACACGCTGAGCGACGCCACCACGACCCACGCGCGGTAATTAGGCAGCGTCATGAAGCCGACATCGGTCGCGCCGCGCAGCAGATCCGGCACCGGATACGGCTGCCCGGACACGCCGTAAAACGAGCGGAATAAACCTTCGAGCACGAGGGTCAGCCCGAACGTGAGCAGCAAACCGTACAAGTGATCGAGCTTATACAGCCAGCGCAGCATGGTGCGCTCGATGACCATCCCGAAGATACCAACCGCGAGGGGCGCCAGGATCAATGCCGGCCAGTAACCGATACCGAACACGGACATCAGGATGTAGGCGGCGTACGCGCCCATCATATAGACGGCGCCGTGCGTGAAATTGATAATATTGAGCAGGCCGAAGATGACGGCGAGCCCGAGCGACAGCATCGCGTAGAACGAACCATTGACGAGACCGAGCAGGAGCTGCCCCCACATCGCCTGCAACGGTACGCCGAATATTTCCATACGCGCGACGTCGCCGCCGCGCGCCCACCGGGGGCGCGCGGCGCTACGACATTATTTCTTGACCAGCGCGCACTTCGATTGCGCGAGCGGCAGGAACGCCTGCTCGGCGGGGATGGTCGCTTTCACGGTGAAGTAGTCCCACGGGTATTTCGATTCCGACGGCTTTTTCACCTGCATCAGGTACATGTCGTGCACCATGCGGCCGTCAGCGCGAATGTAGCCGTTCTTGGCGAACATGTCGTTGATCTTCATTTTCTTCATTTGCGCCATGACCGCGTCGGCGTCATCGGTCCCCGCCGCCTGGATCGCTTTCAGGTACGTCGTCACGGCCGAATAAACACCCGCCTGGTTCATGCTCGGCATCTTGCGCATCTGCTCAAAGTAACGCTTGCCGAATTTGCGCGAGTCGTCGTTCTGGTCCCAGTACCAGCCGTCCGTCAGCATCATGCCCTGCGCGATCTGCAGGCCGAGACTGTGGATGTCGGTGATGAACACCAGCAGGCCCGCGAGACTCTGGTTCTTGGTCAGCCCGAATTCGTTCGCGGCCTTGATCGAGTTGATGGTGTCGCCGCCCGCGTTGGCTAGGCCGACTACCTGCGCCTTTGACGTCTGTGCCTGCAGCAGGAATGACGAGAAGTCGGACGCATTCAGCGGATGGCGTACCGCGCCGAGCACCTGGCCGCCGCCCGCTTTCACGACGTTGGAGGTGTCGAGTTCGAGCGAATGTCCGAACGCATAGTCCGCGGTCAGAAAGAACCACGTCTTGCCGCCGCCTTTTACTATCGCGTTGCCGGTGCCATTGGCGAGCGAGTAGGTGTCGTACACATAGTGCACGGTGTACGGCGAGCAGTCCTCATTGGTCAGACGCGTGCTGGCCGCACCGGTATCGATGAGGATGCGTTTCTTCTCGGCCGTCAGCTTGGCGACCGACAGCGCCACGGCCGAATTCAGCGCGTCCGTGATCATGTCCACGCCTTGCGTGTCGTACCACTCGCGAGCTTTCTGCGCGCCGACGTCGGCCTTGTTCTGGTGATCGGCCGACACGAGTTCGATCGGGAATGCCTTGCCCTTCTCCGCCGCCTTGAAGTCATCGATCGCCATTTTCGCCGCGAGCACCGAGCCCGCGCCGCCGAGGTCCGAATACAGGCCGGACATGTCGGTCAGCACGCCGATTCTGACGACGCCGTCGGACAGCTTCGGCGCACCGGCGGCCGCTTTTGCCTGCGCGAATACCGGGGTCAGCGGCGCGCTGGCGAGCGCGATGCCGACCAGTGCTGCGATCAATTTACGTTTCATTTTATTTCCTCCAGTCAATTTTAAACTCCGAGTAATACGTGCAGCTTGGCCATCTTATTCTCGAGTTCGGCCATTGTAACCGTTTCGACTATGCGGCCGTGCTCGATCACGTAGTGCCGGTCCGCGAGCGGCGCCGCGAACCGGAAATTCTGCTCGACCATGATTATGGTATAGCCGCGCTCCTTCAACGTGCGGATCACGCGACCCAGCGTCTGCACGATGACGGGCGCCAGGCCTTCGCTTATCTCGTCGAGCAGCAGCAGTTTCGCGCCAGTGCGCAGGATGCGCGCGATCGCCAGCATCTGCTGCTCGCCGCCGGAGAGGCGCATGCCGGGACTGGCGCGCCGCTCGTGCAGGTTCGGAAACATCGCATAGATTTCGTCGAGACTCATGCCGCCGCTCGCGACCGCGGGCGGCAACAGGAGGTTTTCCTCCGCCGAGAGGCTCGCGAAGATCCCGCGCTCCTCCGGGCAGTAGCCGACGCCGAGATGCGCGACCTGGTGGGTCGCGAGCCCGATCACCTCGCGCCCGTTGATCATGATCGAGCCCTCGCGCCGGCCGGTAAGGCCGAGGATTGCGCGCAAAGTGGTCGTGCGCCCGGCGCCGTTGCGCCCCAGCAGCGTCACCACTTCCCCGCGGTTCACCACGAAATCGATGCCGTGCAGGATATGCGACTCGCCGTAATACGCGTGCAAGCCCGCGACCCGCAGCAGTTCGGCAGCGGCGGGCGCGTTATCCATGCGTGGCGGCGGGCTCAGTGGTGCCGACGTAGGCTTCGAGCACGCGCGGATTCTTCGACACTTGCGCATACGGACCCTCGGCGAGTACGGCGCCGCGCGCGAGTACGGTGATCGTATCCGACAGGTTCGCGACAACATTCAAATTGTGCTCGACCATCATGATGGTGCGGCCGGCGGCGACCTTGCGGATCAGCTCGACGACGCGGCCGACGTCCTCATGGCCCATGCCCTGGGTCGGCTCGTCGAGCAGCATCAGCTCTGGGTCTAGCGCGAGTGTCGTCGCGATCTCGAGCGCGCGCTTGCGCCCGTACGGCAGTTCGACCGTTACGGTATCCGCGAACGCACCGAGATCGACCGCCTCGAGCAGTTCAACCGCGCGCGCATTCAGCGTGTCCAGCGAGCGCGCGGATTTCCAGAAATGAAACGAGGTGCCGAGCTTGCGCTGCAAGCCGATGCGCACGTTTTCCATCACGGTCAAATGGGGAAACACCGCCGAAATCTGGAACGAGCGAATGATGCCGCGGCGCGCGATTTGCGCCGGTTTCTCGCGCGTGATGTCGATGCCGTTGAAATGGATGCTGCCGCGCGTGGGCTCGAGAAACTTGGTGAGCAGGTTGAAGCACGTGGTCTTGCCCGCGCCGTTGGGGCCGATCAGCGCGTGGATACTGCCGCGCCGGACCTTCAGGCTCACATCGTCGACGGCGACGAAGCCCTTGAACTCCTTCACGAGGTTTTTCGTTTCGAGGATGTAATCTTCACTCATGCGAAGCTAAGGCTTGGCCACAGAGGACACAGAGAACACAGAGAAATGCAAAAAAACCTCCCCGTTTCGTTCTGCTTGGTTTTCCCTCTGTGAACTCTGTGCCCTCTGTACCCCTCAAGGGGGTATTGTAAAAAATGGCAAATCGGTTTTGAATTCTGGTGTTCATTCGATCGCCGCGGCCGACTTTGCCTGCTCGCGCAACACGAACTTCTGAATCTTACCCGTGGAAGTCTTCGGCAGCACGCCGAATATCACGTGTTTCGGGGCTTTAAAGCGCGCCATATTGGTGCGGCAGAACTCGATGATCTCCTGCTCGCCCGGATTGGCGCCCGTCTTGAGCTCGACGAACGCGCACGGCGTCTCGCCCCATTTCGGGTCGGGCCGCGCGACGACCGCGGCCATCAGCACCGCCGGGTGCCGGCACAGCACGTCCTCGACCTCCAGCGACGAAATATTCTCGCCGCCCGAGATGATCACGTCCTTGGCGCGGTCTTTGATCTTTACATAGCCGTCGGGATGCATGACCGCGAGATCGCCACTGTGAAACCAGCCGCCGGCAAACGCATCGCTGGTCGCCGCCGGGTTCTTCAGATAGCCCTTCATTGTGATGTTGCCGCGAAACATGATTTCGCCGATGGTTTCGCCGTCCGACGGCACCGGCTGCATCGTCGCCGGATCGCGTATCGTCATGCCTTCCTGCAGGTGGTAAGCGACACCCTGACGGCCGTTGAGCCTGACCTGCTCGGGAAGCGGCAGCTCATCCCATTCCGGCTGCTTGGCGCACACGGCCGCCGGCCCGTATGTTTCGGTCAGGCCGTAAACGTGCGTGATGTTGAAGCCCATTTTCTGCATGCCTTCGATCACCGCGCCCGGCGGCGCCGCGCCGGCGACGAGGCAGTTCACGACGTGGCTGATGCCCGCTTTCCACTCCGGCGGCGAATTGATGAGCAGGTTATGCACGATGGGCGCGCCGCAGTAGTGCGTTACCGCCTGTTCGCGTATCAGGTCGAAAATCGCTTTCGCGTCGACTTTGCGCAGGCAGACGTTGGTGCCCGCGTTGGCCGCCATCGTCCACGGGAAGCACCAGCCGTTGCAGTGAAACATCGGCAGCGTCCACAGGTATACCGCGTGCGGCGGCATGCCCCAGCTCACGATATTGGAAATTGCGTTCAGGTACGCGCCGCGATGGTGCGAGACCACGCCTTTCGGGTTGCCGGTCGTGCCCGATGTATAGTTGAGCGAGATCGCGTCCCATTCGTCGCCCGGCAGTACCCATGCAAAATTCGAATCCCCGCCCGCGATGAATTTTTCGTAGTCGAGTTCGCCCAGCAGTTCGCCGCCGCTGAACGCGGGATCGTCGACGTCAACGACGAGCGGCTTGTGCTTGACCTTGGCGAGCGCCGGCGCGACGGTGCCCGAGAATTCGCGGTCGGTCAGCAGCACTTTGGCTTCGCCGTGGTCGAGCATGAACGCGATCGCGTCCGCATCGAGCCGCGTGTTGAGCGTATTCAAGACGCCACCCGCCATCGCGACGCCGAAATGCGCCTCGTACATCGCCGGGATGTTCGGCAGCATCGCCGCGACGGTGTCGCCGGTGCCGATGCCACGCTGGCGCAACGCCGACGCGAGCCGGCGGCAGCGCGCGTAGACTTCAGACCAGGTCCGCCGGGTTGCGCCGTGGATGACGGCGGTGCGGTGCGGGTAGACATGCGCGGTGCGCGCGATCAGCGACAGCGGCGACAGCGGCGTGTAATTCGCCGCGTTCTTGTCGAGCGCCAGGTTATAGGGATTAC
>JBKJMN010000069.1:0-4582 GCA_046596405.1 Burkholderiales bacterium | reverse complement strand
ATGCTCGTGTTCGCGCGCTTCCTGCCCATCCTTCGCACCTTTGCGCCATTCGTGGCGGGCATCGGGCGCATGCACTACCCGCGATTTATTTTCTACAGCTTCTGCGGCGGTGTGTTCTGGATCGGGTTCTTCGTGTACGGCGGCTACTACTTCGGCAACATTCCGTTCATCAAGAACAACCTGACCGCGTTTATCCTCGGCATCATCGTGCTCTCGATCTCGCCGGGCATCGTCGCTTACTTCCGACAGCGCGGCAAGGCAAAGGCGTGATTTGACGCGGCGCCCTCCGGCGCCGCGCCGGTCTTATTTTTTCGAGTAGTCGATGAACCCGTCGCGGTTCGGCATCTTCACCTGCGGCAGCGTCTGTGCGTTCATCTGCGCGTTCTCCGCGATGATGCCGTTCACATACAGGACGTATGCGCTGACGGCATACACCTCGTCATCGGTCAGCGACTTCGGATTCTGCAGCGGCATCGCGCGGCGCGTGTAATCGAAAAGCGTCGTCGCGTACGGCCAGAAGCTGCCGACCGTGCGAACCGGCTTGGGCGTCGCGAGGCTGCCGATGCCGCCGACGAGAGCATCGGCCGGTTTGCCCATGCCTTTTTCGCCATGACACGACTGGCATTTCGCCGCGTACACCTGTGCGCCTTGTTTCGCGTCGCCGCCGCCTGCGGGCAAACCTTCGCCGCTCGGCGGTATGCTGATGTCCGCCGCGCGGATTTCCTGCGCGGTGGCGACGCGGCCGAGATTCGGGCCGCGTGCCGGCATTACTGTGTCATTCATCTGCGTCGCGCACGCGGCGAGCAGCGCGGCGGTTGCAAGCGTAACTCCGACGGGCTTAAACGTAGACATTTTTTATGCTCCCGTCCGCATTCACGCTCCACGTGACTATGCTGTTGTTATGAAAGCGGCCGTCGACCGCGTTCTCCGCCTTGTACATCCTGCGCGTCGGCTGCACGTTGCCTTTTTCGTCGATTGCGCGGCTTTGCAGCAGCGCCGGCGCGCCGTTCCAGTCCCACGGCAGGCGAAAGCGCACGAGGCTCTTCGGCAGCGACTGGCCCTGCAGCGCGGCATCGCGCCAGGTGGTGCCGCCGTCGAGTGTAACTTCGACGCGTGAAATGCGTCCGGCGCCGCTCCACGCGAGCCCGGAGATTTCGTACAGTCCCGCGCCATTCATGGTCATCCCCGCGGACGGCCGCGTGATGATCGACTTTACGCCCAGCTCGAAAGTGAACTGCCGCGCCTTGCCGTCGGGCAGCGGGTTAGTGTACTTGGACGTTTCGTCCTTGGTATGCGTCGGGCCGTCCGTGACCTTGATGCGGCTTAACCATTTCACGCTCATGTTGCCTTGCCAGCCCGGCAGCAGCAGGCGCACCGGATAGCCGTTCTCGGGGCGCAGGCGTTCGCCGTTCTGGTACAGCGCGATCAGCGCATCGTCGTAGGCTTTGGTGAGCGGCACGCTGCGGCTCATTGCGGCAGAGTCGGCGCCTTCAGCCAGCAGCCACTTACCCGCGGGGTCGACACCAGCTTCGTCGAGCAGCAGTGCGAGCGGAATGCCGGTCCAGTCAGCGCACGACACGAGCCCGTGCACCCCGCCGGCAGATGCCTGCGGCGGTTCGGCTGATATTGCGTTCGCGGCGCTGTTGCCCGCGCATTCGAGAAAGCAGATGCGGCTCACCATCGGGTAGCGCGACAGTTCCCCGAGCGAAAACGTGAGCGGACGCTTGACGAGGCCGTGGATCAGCAGCTTGTGCTTCGCCGGATCGATGTCGGGAACGCCATTGTGGCTGCGCTCGTAATGCAGGCCGTTGGGCGTGATGACGCCTTCGAGTTTTTCCAGCGGCGCGCGCGCGCTGCCGGTGCCGGGGGCGAGCGTGCCGTAGCCGCTCGAGGCATAGCGTTTGACCGGCTCCTCGAAGCGCGACGGTTGGCCGTAGGTGTTGAGCGGCTTGCCCATCGTGGTGGCCCACGCGGGAAAATCCTTGCCGATCGGTTCGGTCGCGAAGGCGGGGGCTACCGCGCCACCGGCGAGCGCTGCGCCGGCCACCTTGATCCCCTGGGTCAAAAATCCGCGCCGGTCGAGCGTTGCGTCAGCCACCGCAGTCATTGGCGCGGCGGAGTCCTTGCGTGTCGGATGATCCATGTTCTCCTCCTTATATTATGGCCGCAGCCCGCTGCATGCCGGCGACTGCGGAGGATTATAGGACAGATTAACCGTGCGTCCGCCGGCAGAAATCTAGATTTTTTTCGCGAGCTCCGCTGCTTTGCCGATGTAAGACGCCGGCGTGAGTTGCAACAGAATTGTTTTGGCATCGTCCGGAATCGCGAGCGTCGCGATAAAGGCGTGCAGCGATTCGCGCGTAATGCCGCCTTTGCCGCGTGTGAGGTCTTTCAGCTGTTCGTAGGCGCCGGTCACGCCGTATCGACGCATGACGGTTTGCACCGGCTCGGCTAGCACGTCCCAGTTGGCGTCGAGGTCCGCGGCGAGCAGTGCGTGGTTGGCTTCGAGCTTACCGAGGCCTTTTGACAGCGAGTCATACGCAAGCAGGGTATGCCCGAGAGCGGTACCCATATTGCGCAGCACCGTCGAATCGGTGAGGTCGCGCTGCCAGCGCGAGACCGGCAGTTTCTCGCTCATGTGGCGCATCAGCGCGTTCGCAATGCCGAAATTTCCCTCCGAATTCTCGAAGTCAATCGGGTTGACCTTATGCGGCATGGTCGACGAGCCGACTTCGCCGGCTTTCGTTTTCTGGGTGAAGTAGCCGAGCGAGATATAGCCCCAGATGTCGCGGTCGAGGTCGAGCATGATCGTGTTAGCGCGCGCATAGGCATCGAACAGCTCCGCGATCGCGTCGTGCGGCTCGATCTGAATCGTGTACGCGTTGAATTCGAGCCCGAGCCCGGTGACGAAACCGCGCGCGAATTTTTCCCAGTCGAGACCCGGGTAGGCGACGACGTGCGCGTTGTAATTGCCGACTGCGCCGTTGATCTTGCCCAGCAGCTTGACGCCGGCAATATGAACGCGGGCTCGCTTCAAGCGCGCGACGACGTTGGCCATTTCCTTGCCGAGCGTGGTCGGGCTCGC
The DNA here is from genome assembly GCA_046596405.1 of Burkholderiales bacterium. GTDB lineage: Bacteria > Pseudomonadota > Gammaproteobacteria > Burkholderiales > SG8-41 > PALSA-1004. The sequence goes on along the minus strand of JBKJMN010000069.1, from coordinate 1,497 downwards.
GGGCTGGCCGTGCGTATGCGCGAGCATGGACGCGTCCGCGAGGTCGTGCGCCATCGCGGTCAGGCGCTCGATAATCCTGTCGAGCGCCGGCAACATCACGTCGTCGCGCGCGGCTTTCAGCATCAGCGCATGGCACAGGTTATTGATGTCCTCGGATGTGCACGCGAAATGGATGAACTCGGCGACTTTGGCGACCTCGGCGTTGCCGGCGAGACGCTCCTTCAGAAAATACTCGATCGCCTTGACGTCGTGATTGGTGCGCGACTCGATGACTTTGACCGCGGCGCCGTCGGCTTCCGAAAAACTGCTGACGAGCCGGTCGAGTTCCTGCGCCGTCGCGGCCGAGAATGGCTTAACTTCCGCGATCACGGGTTCGGCGGCGAGCGCTTTCAGCCATTCGACTTCAACGCGTACGCGGTAGCGGATGAGCCCGAGCTCGCTGAAATACTGCCGCAGCGGCTCGACCTTGGTGCTGTAGCGCCCGTCGAGAGGAGATAACGCCGTAAGAGGGGAAAGCGCCATGTGCATCCGCTGGTGAGAAGGCCGCAATTTTAACATACGCGGCGCGGACACCCGGCGGACTGCGAGGCCACTATGCGCGTGTGATCACTCGACCTTGATGCCGGCATCCTTCACGACACGGCGGTACTTCGCGATCATGTCGCCGATGTGGATGGCAAACTGCTGCGGCGGGGAGCCGACGGGCACGAAACCCTGGCGGGCATAACTGTCGCGAATGTCGGGCAGCTTGAGAATGCGGGCGATTTCCGCGTTCAGCTTGTCGATCACCGGGCGTGGCGTTCCGGCCGGCGCCAGCACGCCGTACCACGGCGTCATGTCGTAGCCGGGCAGCGTTTCGCTGATGGCGGGTACGTCGGGCATGGCCGGGATGCGTTGCGCGGAAGTCACCGCGATCGCCTTGATGCGCCCATCGCTGAGATAAGGCAGGGCCGCGCCCACCGAGAACAGCATGGTGCTTAGCCGTCCGGCCATCAAGTCCACCAGCGCCGGCCCCACGCCTTTGTACGGAACGTGGACAATGTCCGTGCGCGACATGCTTTTTACCATCTCCATCATCAGCTGGTTCGAGGTGCCCACGCCGACGCTGCCGTAGTTGAGCTGGCCCGGCTGCGCTTTCGCGAACGCGATCAGCTCTTTCATCGAACCCGCCGGGAGTTTGGGGTGGGCAGTCAGCACGAAAGGCACGTTGACGACGTGAATGACCGGCGCGAAATCCTTCTGCAGGTCGAACGGCATTTTCGGCTCGAACACGACGTTCGCCGCGTTCGCGGCGGTGGCGAGCAGCAGCGTGTAGCCGTCGGGCGTCGCCTTGGCGACCAGTTCGGAACCGATCAGGCCGCCGGCGCCGCCGCGGTTGTCGACGATCACGGACTGGCCCCACGCGTCGGTCAACTGGCGGCTCAGCGAGCGCGCGACGATGTCGGTGGCGCCGCCGGGGCCGAACGGCACGACGAAGCGGATCGGCCGGTTCGGATA
>JBKJMN010000033.1:0-16273 GCA_046596405.1 Burkholderiales bacterium | reverse complement strand
TGTTGGCTACGACTCGGCGCAGCCCGAGCTCATGCTGCGCGCCGCGCATGAAATCCTGCGGCTCGATCACCTCAATGTCATCGCGCTTGGTCCCGGGCTCGGCCAGTCGCCGGACGCCCACCGGCTGGTGGCCGCGGCGTTGCCGCTTGCGCAACCGCTCGTGCTCGACGCGGACGCGCTGAATCTGGTCGCCGCCGATCCAGCACTCGCCCAACGCGCCGCCCGCCGGGCCGCGCCCACCCTGATGACGCCGCATCCCGCGGAAGCCGCGCGACTGCTGGCTTGCGACACAGCCGCGGTGCAGACGGACCGCGTCGCGGCCGCCTGCGCGATCGCCGCGCGCTATCAAAGTGCGGTGGTGCTCAAAGGCGCGGGCAGCATCTGCGCGCTGGCGGACGGCAAGTGGTTCATTAACACGACCGGCAATCCGGGCATGGCGAGCGCCGGTATGGGCGACGTGCTGACCGGCATCATCGCGGCCTTGTTGGCGCAAGGCGCCACGCCCGCTGCCGCGCTGCTCGCCGCTGTGCATCTGCATGGCGCAGCGGGCGACCTGGTGGCCGCCGCGCACGGACAGCGCGGCATCACCGCGAGCGAATGCATCACCGCCGCCCGCCAACTGTTGAATCGCGCCTAGTCGCCGCGCGGGCTTTTTCTACTGACTGGCTTCCAGACCCGCCTGTCTGATCACCGCCGACCATTTCGCCATTTCAGTGCGGATGAACGCCGTGAACTGTTCGGGCGTGCTCGCGACCGGTTCGGCACCCTGACTCGCGAGGCTCTCACGGGTTTCAGGCACGAGCAGGCGCGCGGCGATTTCTTTTTGCAGCTTGTCGACGATGTCGCGCGGGGTGCCGGCCGGCGCGAGCAAGCCGGTCCAGCCGGTGATGAGGATGGTCTTGTAGCCGGCCTCGGTCATGGTCGGCGCTTCGGGAAATGCCCGCGCGCGGGACGCGCCGCAAGTCGCGAGCAGCTTCAGTTTACCGGCCCGGATATGCGGCACGACGCCCTGCATCGGCGTAAAGATCATCGCGGTCTGCCCGCTCAATAAATCGACCACCGCCGGCGTCTCGCCTTTGTACGGCACGTGCAGCAGGCGAATGCCGATTTGCGACGAAAACAACTCGCCGCCGAGATGCGTCTGGTTGCCGATCCCGAACGACCCGTAGCTCAATTCACCGGGCCGCGCTTTGGCGAGCGCGACCAGGTCCTTGACGCTTTTGACCGGCAGCGCGGGATTGATCACGAGCCCGAAGGTATTGCTGGCGGTCTGCGTGATCGGCACGAAGTCGCGCAGCGTATCGTACGGCAGCGTCTTGTATACGTACGGATTCATGGTCAGCGAACTCGGCACGCCCAACACCAGGGTGTAGCCGTCGGGCTTGGCCTTCGCCCCGGCTTCGAGGCCGATGATGCCGTTCGCGCCGGGCCGGTTATCGACGATAACCTGCTGGCCCCACGCATCCGTGAGTTTTTGCGCGACCACGCGCGCGGTCAGATCGACGCCCGAACCGGCGGCCTGCGGCACTATGATGCGCAGCGGGCGATTCGGATAATCCCTGGCCGTTTGCGCGGCAACCGGCAATGCAGAGACCAGCAGCACCACCGCCCCGCCGATGACGCGCGCGTTACGCATGCAGCGAGCGCATCGACAGGATGCCCAGCCATGTCATCGTGAGCGATCCGAGCAGATGGGAGGCGACCATCACGAATGCCCAGGCCAATTCTTTTTCCGCCAAAAGTTGGACCGCTTCGGCAGAAAACGACGAAAACGTCGTCAGCCCGCCAAGAAAACCGACGATCACGAACAACCGCAATTCGGGTGGCAAACCGTCGTGATGCATGAAATATTCGATGGCGAGACCAACCAGGTAGCCGCCGGTCAGATTGGCCGCCAGCGTGCCCATCAGCATGTTCGGGAAAAGCGGATTGAGCCCGATGCCGAGCAGCCAGCGCATCCAGCAGCCCAGCGCGCCGCCAATGCCGACCGCGAGAAATCCGTACGCGGTCATCGTTTATCCCAATCGCATTTCACGTCGTTAGCATAACAAAGAATTCGTGCGCGCACAGCGGACAAATGCGGCCGGGCGCGGTGCTATACTAATTTTTTCGCCATTGCCTTTCATCATGAGCAATCGTCTCGCGCGGGAAACCAGTCCGTATCTGAAGCAGCACGCTGACAATCCGGTCGACTGGTATCCATGGGGCGATGAAGCGCTCGCCGCCGCGCGCGCGCAGGACAAGCCCATACTATTGTCGATCGGCTACTCCGCGTGCCACTGGTGCCACGTGATGGCGCATGAATCGTTCGCCGACGCCGAAGTCGCTGCCCTGATGAACAGGTTGTTCATCAACGTCAAGGTCGATCGCGAAGAGCGTCCCGATCTCGATCAGATTTATCAGACCGCGCACCAGGTGCTGACCGGGCGCCGCGGCGGCTGGCCGCTGACCATGTTCCTGACCGCCGACCAGACGCCTTTTGCCGGCGGCACCTATTTTCCGAAAACGCCGCGCCTGGAAAAACCCGGCATGCTTGAACTGCTGCCGCAAATCGCCGCGTCGTACCGCGATAACCGCGCCGATATCGCCGCGCGCGGTAAAACCCTGCTCGCCGCGCTCGCCCGGACGCAACCGGCTGCCGGCGCGGAGGACTTGACCGCCGCCACGCTCGCCACCGCGCTGGCCGAACTCAAGCGCCGCTTCGATCCGGTCGACGGCGGCTTGAGTGAGCCGCTCAAGTTTCCGCATCCCGCGGAAATGGAATTCTGCCTGCGCTGCGCCCTCGCGCAGGCCGACACGCCGCTGCGCGAGACAGTCAAGCTGACGCTGACGCGCATGGCCGAGCGCGGACTCTACGACCAGCTCGGCGGCGGCTTTTACCGCTACTGCGTCGATCAGCAGTGGGTGATTCCGCATTTCGAAAAAATGCTATACGACAACGGCCCGCTGCTGCGCCTCTACAGCGACATGTGGCTGGTCGAGCGCCGGCCCCTGTTCGCGCGCGTTGCAACAGACACCGCAACCTGGGTGATGTGCGAGATGCAGTCGCCTGACGGCGGCTACTACTCGACGCTCGACGCCGATTCGGAGCACGAGGAAGGCAAGTTCTACGTGTGGATGCCGGCGGAAGTCAAAGCGGCACTCAGCGCCGACGAGTATGCGGTCGTCGCGCCGTATTACGGTCTTGAAGCCGCGCCGAATTTCGAAGGCAAATACTGGCACCTGCAGGTAGCCGCACCGCTCGCGCAGGTTGCTTCTCAGCTCGGGCTGACTGAAGAGCTCGCGCAGGCCCTGCTCGATGCGGCGCGCGCACGGCTGCTCACGCGGCGCGAACGGCGCGTGCGGCCCGCGCGCGACGAAAAAATCCTCACCGCATGGAACGCCTTGATGATCAAAGGCATGGTGCGGGGCTACCGCGTGTTCGGCCAGCGGCCGTGGGTTGCTTCGGCGCGCCGCGCCACCGATTTCATCCGCGCGAACCTGTGGCGCGACGGCCGGCTCCTCGCGAGCTACAAGGACGGCAGCGCGCACCTGAATGCCTACCTCGACGACTACGCGTTCCTGCTCGATGCGCTGATCGAGCTCATGCAGGCGGAATTCAGAACCGCCGATCTCGCGTGGGCGCGCGAGCTGGCTGAAGCCCTGCTCGACCAGTTCGAGGACAAGGCACACGGCGGCTTCTTTTTCGTGAGCCACGATCACGAGCAGCTGCTGCACCGCGCCAAGATCGGCCCGCGCAACGACACGCCGTCGGGCAACAGCGTCGCCGCGCTCGCGCTCGAGCGGCTTGGCCATATCCTCGGCGAACCGCGCTACAGCGAAGCGGCGCGGCGCACGGTGCTCGCATTCAGCCGGCTCTTCGGGGAGCAGCCCACGGCGCACGGCATGCTAGGCATCGCGCTCGACGAGCAATTGACGCCGCCCACGCTCGTGGTCTTGAGCGGCAACGGCGACGCGGCCGCATGGCGGCGTGCGCTCGACGCACAGTATCTGCCCCACGTGATTGCGCTGACGATACCAGCTGACACCGCGGATCTGCCGCCGACCCTGGCCAAACCCGCCGCCGGCGTCATTCAGGCATGGGTTTGCCAGGGTGTCACATGCCTGCCGCCGATCACCGACCCCGCAGCCATGCTGGCGGTCGTCAGCGCGCGCGAGTGAGAGAACGTGCGGCAGCCATTTCGTGCCCCGCGTGTCAAGGCATGGCCGTGCCCGGCACCAACTTCGTTCAACATCGGCACCTTTCAAAGTAGAATTCCACGGCCGGCACGTTCAAGGCCACACCAGGAGCGTTAATGAAATTGCGGATCGCCTCAGCATTGCGTCGCATAACGTGGATTGCGGCAGGAATTTTCGTCGGCGCGACCGCGCTCCAGGCTGCCGACCTGTCGATCGGAATCAGCGCGGACGTGACTTCGCTCGATCCGCACTACGTCGCCACCCAGCACAATGTCGCCATCGGCTGGAACGTGTTCGACGCTTTGACGCGCGTCGACGAGAAGGCCCGCATCATTCCCGGCCTTGCGACATCGTGGCGGGCGGTCGATCCGACGACCTGGGAATTCAAGCTGCGCAAGGGCGTCAAGTTTCACGACGGCAGCGAGCTCACGGCCGACGATGTTGCGTATTCGCTCGTGCGCCCGCTGGCGATCGCGGGCAGTCCCGGCGGCTTCGCCGTATACGTGCGCCGCATCATTTCGAAGCAGATCGTCGACCCGTATACGATAAGGCTCAAAACGGCGGCGCCTTATGGCGCGATGCCCCAGGACTTGAACGCGATCATGATCGTCTCGAAGAAAGCGGCGTTCAACGCGACGCCGGCGGATTTCGACAGCGGCAAAGCGCTGATCGGCACCGGCCCTTACAAGTTCGTGCGCTGGACGCGCGGCGACCGCGTCGAGCTCGCGCGTTTCGAGGGCTACTGGGACAAGAAGCCGGCGTGGGACAAGGTTACTTTCCGCATGATGTCGAACGATCCCGCGCGCACCGCGGCACTGTTGTCGGGTGACGTCGACGTAATCGAGAACGTGCCGCCGTCGGACTTGACGCGCCTGCGCGCGAACGCGAACCTGCGCCTCGAGCAGACCGTATCGTGGCGGACGATTTTCTTTCACATGGACCAGTACCGCGCGCAACCGCCGCTCGTGACCGACCTCGAGGGCAAGCCGCTCGCGAAGAACCCGTTCATGGACGTGCGCGTGCGGCGCGCATTCTCGAAAGCGCTCAACCGCAAGGCGCTCGTCGAACGTGCGATGGAAAACGTGGCCGTGCCCGCATCGAACATTGTTTCGCCGCAGATATTCGGCTTTTACGCCGGCGCCAAGGTCGAGGGCTACGATCCCGAGGGGGCGAAGAAATTGTTGGCCGAAGCCGGTTATCCGCACGGCTTTGCGATCACCGTATCGGCGCCGAACGACCGCTACGTCAACGACGATCAGGTCGCGCAGGCCGTGGCGCAAATGCTTTCGCGTATCGGCATCAAGTGCGCCGTCGAAGCGATGCCATTCAACGTCTATCTGACCAAGGCGCGCGACCAGCAATTCAGCTTCGCGATGCTAGGCTGGGGTTCGTACGCGGCGGACCTCGCATTGCGGGCGATTTTGATGACGCCGAATGCCGACAAGGGCACCGGCGCGTGGAACTGGGGCCGCTATTCGAATCCTAAAGTCGACAGCCTGGTCGAAGCGGCACTCAACACGGTCGACGAAACCAAGCGCGAGGCGCTCGCCCGCGATGCCGCGTCGATCGCCGCCGCCGATGTGGCCATCGTGCCGCTGTATCACCAGATCGTGACCTGGGCGATGAAAAAGAACATCAGCTACCAGGCGCGCACTGACGAGCGCTCGCTGGCGCAGTATTTTCACCCGCAATGACCGCGCACCGCCGCCGCCACGCAACGCGAGTGCGCGCAGAGCATGCTGCACTGACGTCCAGCTAGCTTGCTACGGACACGGTTGAAGGGGCAACGCCGTGCAGAGGAGAGAGCCAAAATGACCCACCGGCCGCAACGCGTGCTCGCTTTCCTGAGTCTGGTGGTTGCGCCGCTGCTGCTCGCCGGCATCGAACTTTTCCATCCGGCGCATTTCACGCTCGATCCGGGCATGACGAGTTTCCTCTCGCATCCGCAGCCGCACGATCCGTATTTCAATGCCATCGCGTATTTCGGCCCCGAGTGGTGGTTCCTGATGCACATGGTGCAAACTCCGCTCGTCGTGGTGGTCGCTTTCGGCCTGCTGCATTTGACCGACGCGTTCGGCCGCGACGCGACCGCGCGCTTCATGCCGCTCGCGTGGGCGTCGCGCATCGCGACCGTCCTCTTCATGATTTTCTACACGGTGCTCGACGGCATCGGCGGCATCGGGCTCGGCCGTGAACTCGTCATCCTCAAGGAACTGCTCGCGTCAGCCACCATAGCCGAAAGCGATGCGCAGGCGATCCGCTTCTTTCTCGATCGGGTATGGGTGGACCCGTGGGTCGGCGGCGTAGGCTCATTCATCAGTCTGGGCGGGTCATGGGCGGTCTTCACCGCCGCGTTGTGCGCCGCCGCTTACTTGTGGCTCAATCGCAGAGCCACCTGGCTGGAAGCCGCGCTGCTGATAGGCTTCGGCTGGGAACTGCAGGTCGCGCACGCGAGCTATCACGGTCCGATCGCATTCAGCCTGCTGGCGGTCGCATCGGTGTTGCAGCTTTCGCGCAAAGGGCCGCTGCCGGCGAAGCTCGATACCCATCCGCCGGACCCGGCGCCGACCGCCTGAAGAAGGAACGCGCGCCCTGCGGCGCCAAAAACAAAGGCGGACCGCGGTCCGCCTTTGGCTATTTGCCTTCGAAGTGCCGCGCTATCTGCAGTTGTTCATGCAGCGCACCGCTTTCGTGTCCGGCCGGTCGTCGACATAGAAGTTGCCGGCATTGGGCATTTTCACCTGCGGCAACGCGGTCGCATCCATCACAGCATCGGCCGCAATCAGGCCGTTCAGATTGAGGATGTACGCGGATAACGCATAGACCTCGTTCGGCGTCAGCGTTTGCGGCTTATCCATCGGCATCGCGCGGTAGATGTAGTCGTAGAGTATCGGCGCGTACGGATACATGCTGCCGGGCGTCAGCACGCGCTTCTCCGTCTTGAAGGAGCCAATGCCGCCGACCATCGTGCCGTAAACCGCACCGCCGGCGGCCTTGGGTCCATGGCACGCGAGACATTTGGCGTTGTAGATCGGCTCGCCTTCAGCGGCAGTGCCGCGTCCCGGCGGCAGGCCCTTACCGTCAGGCGTGCGGATATCAATATTCCACGGCGCGATGTCGACCTCGCTGATCGGCTGGCCGAAACGCGGCTTGTCCTGCGCGCCCGCCGCCGCGGCCACGAACAGCGCCGCCGTCATGATGACGCTAAGATGCGATGACATTGCTAACCTCCCCCTGTTCGGTGACTGCCCAGCTCTGGATGCCATTGTGATGCTGCACGAACAAGTAAGGGTGGATGCCCCGGTGCCCGCCGATTTCCTGGATCGAGGGCTGCACGTAGCCGGTGCTGTCCAGCGCGCGGCTTTGCAACACCGCCAGCCGCCCGTCCCAATTCCATGGCGCCTTGAAAGTAGTCATGCATTTGTCGAGCACCGGCTCCTCGAGCGCAGCCTCGCGCCAGTTTTTGCCGCCGTCCACCGATACGTCGACCTTGACGATCTTGCCGCGGCCCGACCACGCGAAACCGCGAATTTCATGCATGCCGGTTGCCGCCAGTTTCTGCCCGCCCGAGGGCGAGGTGATCACCGACTTGGCGTCCATCTCCATGCTGAACTGGCGCCACTTGCCGTCCGGCATCGGATCGGTATAGCGCGCGGTCTCGCTGCGGAAATGCCACGGCTGGTCGCCAACCTTGATGCGGCGCAGCCACTTGACGTTGACATTGCCTTCCCAGCCCGGGAAGAAAGCGCGCAGCGGATAGCCGTTTTCCGGCCGCAGCATTTCGCCGTTGAGCGCGTAGACGAGCAATCCGTCGCTCATCGCCTTGTCGAGCGGAATGCTGCGCGTATGGCCGACGCCGTCCGCGCCTTCGACGAGCAGCCACTTGGCGCCCGGCGCGAGGCCCGCTTCGTCGAGCAGCGTCGAGAACGGCACGCCCACCCACTGGCCGCAAGACAGCAAGCCGTGCGTCTGCTGCACCGTCGTCGAAGCCGGCTTGGTCCAGTCGGTGAGCCCGTTGCCCGAGCATTCCATGAAGTAAAACTTCGACACCGACGGGTACCGCATGATGTCGTTCATCGTAAACACGAGCGGCTGCTTGACCATGCCGTGGATGACGAGCTTGTGCGTATCCGGATTGATGTCGGGGGTGCCGTTGTGATGGCGCTCGTAGACCACGCCGTTGGGCGTCACTATGCCCTGCTGGTATTGCAGTGGCGTGAAGCTCCAGTCGGACTGGTTCTGGCGGTTGACGAACACGTTGGTGCGCACACGCACGTAGTTTTTCTCGAACTTGGAAGGCACCCCGTATTCGGTGGCCGGAATCGGCTTGCCCATCGACTTGCTTGATTCGGCGATTTCCAGCGGCGCCGCGTGCGCGGCTGACACGCCGATTGCGCCGCCGGCGAGCGCCGTGCCGGCTACCGCGGCGCCTTTACGCAGAAAATGGCGGCGCCCCCGCGATTGCAATTCGGTGCCGCCCGGGGCGGGCACGCCCTCGGTTCGTGCTGTCGATTTGACGCGTGTAGGCGTAGTCATGGTCAAACTCCTCCTCGATTTTGACGGTGCATTAATCGATACGGGCAAGTTCATTCACTGCAGTACCCGCTTATTTCTTATATTGGCAGTTATAACAAATTAGCGGCGGCGCCGATATCAGAATTTGTTATCGCGGCATAACTTCATTTTGGGAAAATCACGGTTTCGCCGAAGTCGCCCGTGCACACTTGCAGTGTGAAACCATGTGCAGTGCAACATTACTACAGTGACAGCCGGTCGCGACGGGCGGGAATGATTTTTACAACGTCATTACCAGATCGGCAGTCAGGCGCTTGTCCGGCGGCATCAGGTGTATGCCCTCACCGAGCAAGGAAACGGTAAGGTTCTTGCCTGTCTCAATCCCGTTACGTCGCGCGGTGTGCACGGGCAACGACAGAAACAAAGGCGGCCGAGTCGGCCCGTCGATCAGGATCGAGCAAACCGCGTTGTCACCCAGACGGACCAAACTGGCAACGACGCCCGAAACCAGGTTTTCCAGTTCGCCGGCGGCAGATTGCCCGGGTTCATGCAGAACGACATATCCTTGCGGAATCGTCCAGGTTATCTGCGTCCCCGGCAAAAATTCGGGTTGCAGCCTGATTTCAAGCGTGCGCCCGCGCCATTCTATTAGCGTCTTGTTGCTCGCCGGAACGTGTCCGGTCACTCCTGCCCGGAATACGTTTTTCAGTCCCACCAGTTGCGCAACTTCGACCGAATTCGGCCGCGTCATGACTACATAGGGAACGTCAACTTGTAAAACTTTTCCGTGCGCGAGCATGCACATCTGATCCGCGAGCAGCAGCGCTTCGTCAAAATCATGAGTGACCAGGATGACTGGCATCGCGAGGTCGCGGCGCAGTTCCGCGAGTTCCCGGTAGAGCCGTTCGCGGGTCGCGCGGTCCACTGCGCCAAAGGGTTCGTCCAGCAGCAGGACATTCGGCTCACGGGCGAGCGCCCGGGCGACGGCCACACGCTGCTGCTGTCCGCCGGAAAGCGCGGCCGGCAGCCGGTGCTCGAGTCCGGCCAGATGCACCCGCGCGAGAAGATCGAGGGCGCGCCGCTCGCGATCCGCGTAGGGCCGCTCGACCAGCGATTCCATTACGTTTTGCAGCGCGGTCAGGTGAGGAAACAGCGCAAAGTTCTGAACTACGAAACCGATACGGCGGCTTTGCGGGTCAAGATTTATTTTTGCGCGGGTATCGAGCCACGGGACGCCATTGCAGGATATGGATCCCTGCGCCACAGCGTAGAGTCCCGCGATTGTGCGCAGAATAGTCGACTTGCCGCTGCCTGAAGGCCCGACCAGTGCCAACATCTGTCCCGATGCGCAGGTCAACTTCACGTCGAGCGGAATAGGAGCATGTTGCTCGATGCTTACACTGAGCCCACCTTCAGTCATGCTGACGCCCGGCCAAGCGCGACGTGGCGAGGTACGCAAAACTAATCGCCACCAAAGAAATGATCAGTAGTGTTGCCGACATGACGCCGGCCGCCGCCGTATCGAAAGCCTGAACTCGATCGTAAATGGCGATTGCGATGGTCTTGGTCTCACCGGGAATGCTGCCACCCACCATGAGGACAACGCCGAACTCCCCGAGCGTATGTGCAAAAGTAATTACCAATGCCGTAAGTATGCCCGGCCAGGCGAGTGGCAACTCGATCCGCCACAGCGTTCGCCAGCGCGACAGGCCGCAGCACGCGGCAGCGTCGCGGACTTCCCTGGGGATCGCCTCAAATCCGCGTTGCATGGGTTGAATAGCGAACGGCAGGTTAAAAAGCACCGATGCTATCAACAGTCCTTCAAAGCTGAATACCAGTTGTTGACCGGTGAGGTCATGATAAAGCTTCCCAACCGGAGACGCCCCTCCCAGGCCGACAAGAAGATAGTAACCCAGCACCGTCGGCGGCAAGACCAGCGGCAGCGCGAGCAAGGCCTCCACCAGGGCTTTGCCTCTGAAGCTCCGCCAAGCCAGAATCTGTCCCAGCCAGATGCCGATCGGCAGAAGTATGCACATCGTCCATGCCGCCAGGCTCAGCGAAAGTTTCAGCGCAACCCAATCCATCAGGTTCCTTCGTTCATAGCTCGCCGGGCAAAACGAATCCATACCGCTTGAAAATTCTGCGGGCCGCAGATTGCTGCAGGTAATTGTAGAACGCCCGCGCGGTGTTGGTTGCGCCTTTTACGAGAGCCATGCGCTGACGCAGAGGGTCGTGCAGTTCCGTCGGCACCAGAACGTAGCTACCGCGACTTGAAACGGCAGGCGAAAGCGCCAGGGAATAAGCGAAAATCCCGCCGTCTGCGGAGCCCGATGTCGCGAATTGCGCGGCTTGCGAAACATTCTCTCCAAGCACCAGCTTTCCCTGCAATGACTGCCAAAGACCGAGCCTGGTGAGTGCCTGTTCTGCGGCTCTGCCATAGGGTGCATGCTCAGGATTTGCAATGGCGAACCGCTTGATACGACCGTCTGCTATCACTGCTTTGAGGCCTGCCATTTGTGCATCCGGCTTGAATGACGAACCATGAGGAGCAAACAAGACGATACGGCCCACGGCATAGAGCGCGCCGCGATCCTCCGCACGGCCGGCGTCGGCCAGCTTGAAAATAAAGTCCTCATCGGCCGACATGAACAATTGAAATGGCGCGCCCTGTCCGATCTGGCTGAAGAAGTTGCCCGAAGATCCGAACACCAGCTTCACATCCAGCTTCGTCTCGGCGCGAAACCGCGTTGCGATGTCTTCGAGCGCAAACTTCAAATCCGACGCTGCTGCAACGGTGGGAACATCAGCAATTGGCTGCGCTGGGACTGGCCCGCCAACGCCCATCAGCAAAATCGCCATGCCGATGCCCAATAGTTTCATGAATACTCTCCATCGTTATATCTTTAAGAATATAACGTTGAGCATGGATTAGTCAAACAGGTGGCGTAGCGACAAACGGTGGAAACCTGCTGCAGGCAGCGGGCGCTGCGCTCTTAATAAATCTTGCCGGCGGGCGGCGTCTTGCGCAACAGCTTGGAAAAAACCGGCATCCGCCTGGAAACTGATGCGATTGCGCCCGCTTCCATCGCACGAAAGTCCTTTAGCACCGTCCTGCCGAAGGGCGTTATCTGCGCACCGCCGCCGCCCTTGCCGCCCGTGGCGGTATCAACGACCAGTTCCCGAAAGCACTGGTTCATGGCGTCGATCAGCAGCCATGCGCGCCGGTAGGACATTTCCATCCGACGGGCCGCAGCCGAAATCGAGCCGGTTTCCGCGACCGCCTGCAACAGATCGGCCTTGCCGGGGCCGATGGCAAACCCGTCACCAAATTGCACCCGTACTCTAAGTCTGGCTTGGGCGGCAGACATGGTTCAACCTTTGAGCCGCCAGCGCTCGGCAGCAAGATCATCGCTTTCGCGCGACTCGACCCAGCGGGCGCCATCCCGAGTCTGCTCTTTCTTCCAGAATGGAGCACGCGTCTTCAGGTAATCCATGATGAACTCGCAAGCCGCGAACGCGTCCCCGCGATGCGCGCCGGTCACGACCACCAGCACGATCTGGTCCAGCGGGCTGAGCCGACCGATCCGGTGAATAACCAGCGCATCGAATATTTTCCAGCGGGATTTTGCCTGATCGATGATTTTCACGATCGATTTTTCGGTCATGCCGGGATAATGCTCGAGCGTCATCTCGGCGACGGCCTCACCGTCATTGACGTCGCGCACCACGCCTATGAAGCTCGCGATTGCGCCGATGGCCGGATTGCCGCGCCGCAATTCGGCGATTTCGCGGCCGGCGTCGAAATCTTCGGTTTGCACGCGCACTGGCATGTCAGTCTCTGGCGACTTTCACCCTAACCGCCGGTTACCGGCGGAAAGAATGCGATCTCATCGCCATCACGCAGCGCAACATCGCCGTGGGCGAGATCCTGATTCACTGCCGCGCGTAACTGCCTGCCCTCCGCCATTTCGTCCGCCCAGGCGCCGCCGCGCTCGCGCAAAAGCGCGCGCAGCGCGTCGAGATCGCCGGCGCCGCGCGGCAATTCGATTTCCTCCGCCGACTTGCCGAGGGCTTCGCGCAACCTTGCGAAATAGAGAATCTTGATCATTGCGGCCAGGCTATTTGAGCTTACGGTCTTCGCGCTTGGCTTCCGCCATGGCTTCCGGCTCGAGCTCTTCCGCGGAGCGATTGAGATGGACGAACAGTCCCCATGCCGCAAGCAGAATGCCCACCGCCGCCAGGAGACCGCCCGCGTACAGCAACTGCACGGCGTCTTCGTGCACGGCCTTGAATGTCGCCACCAGCCCTTCGATGGCGAGCGCCACGATCACAACCACGAAGAAGCGCGACAGAAACCGCCGTACCCGCGTAGGCGCGCTGATATTGGCGTCGCGCACGACCTCTTCCTCGAATATCGTCTCGGCTATCTGCAGCGCCACGACTGCGGCGGCAAGCAGGCCGACCGCCTCGATGATCGCCTGCGCAGCGCCGCGGTCGAGGGTGCCGATAAACGCTATGCCGCCGATGCGCGTGGCAATCGTGATCAGCATCAGCGCGGCGCAGGCAAACAGGAACGCCATCAATCCGTGGATGATGCGAAACACGCGTACGAGAACTTTCATTCGCACCCCGAGTCCGTGATATTTGACATGGCGTCGATTATGCACCGGGCGGGGCGCAAAATAAACGTTTCACTTGCCGTGCGGCGCGGCGTGCTGCTGGACGAAATTCGCAATGCGCGCGATATCGTCAAGGCCGAATTGCGGCAATTGCGTGTCGGCCGGCGTGTCGGCCACCACCCCGACAATATTAGAATCGAGCGGAAACAGCCACGGCTCGCCGACGTCATGGCGATGGATTTCGAGCTTGCGTATCGGCTCGCGCTTGAAACCTTCAATCAAGAGCAGATCGCACGGCGATATCTGCCCGATCAAATCCGTCAGCGATGGCTCCGGCGCACCGCGCAATTCGTGCATCAGCGCCCACCGGCGGCCCGATGACACCAGCACTTCGGAGCAGCCGGCGTGCCGATGACGGAAGGAGTCTTTGCCGGGCTGATCGACGTCGAACGTATGGTGTGCGTGCTTGATCAACGAAACTTTCAGGCCGCGGTCGGTAAATACCGGGATCAGCTTCTCGATCAAGGTTGTTTTTCCCGAGCCGGAATAGCCGGCGATGCCGAAGACTTTCATCGAAGCATATTCTACCCGTCAGACGCTCTAATCATCGTGGGCGACGCGCCGGTCCGTCACGCGCAGCCGGTTGAGGATCGCCAGCCGCATGATCTCCGGATCGTGGCTCGCCACGACGACAGTGTGATTCTCGATACAAATCGAGGTGACCAGCTCGAGCACCTGCTTGCGTGCTTCACCGTCGAGATTCGCGGTCGGTTCGTCGAGCAGCAGTAACACAGGGTCGAGAACTTTTGCGCGAGCCAAAGCGGCACGCTGCTTCTCCCCGCCCGAAAGTTTATGCGGCGGCACATCGCGTTTGTCGCTCAAGCCCGCCCATACCAGCGCGTCGCGCACGCGAGCATTGCGCTGAGCAGCCGGTATGCCACGTCTGGCCAGGCCATATTCGAGGTTTTTCTCGATACTGGTGTGAAAGAGATACGGCTGCTGATGCACGTAAACGATATCGCGCCGCCACGCTTCCGGATAGTGCGCGGTCGTCGCCGATTGACGGCGGAATTCCAATTGCCCGCTTTGCGCCGGCTCGAGGCCGGCTGCGATCCGCAGCAGCGTTGTCTTGCCGCTGCCGTTCGGCCCGGTCAACACATAGCCGCTGCCTGCCTCGAACTCAATCCGGGTGTCGGCAAAGAGCGCGCGCGCACCGAAACGCTTGTCGAGCCCTCGCATCGAGAACAGCGGCGCGCTCATTCGAGCCCTCCGCGCCCCTGCGCCCAGGCGAGCGCAACATTGATACCGATGGCCACCGCGATCAGCACAAATCCCAACGCGATGCCCTGCGCGAATTCGCCTTTCGATGTTTCCAGCGCGATCGCCGTTGGAATGTTGCGGGTCAGGCCTGCAATGTTGCCGCCCACCAAGATCGCGCACCCGACTTCGGACACCACCCGGCCAAAACCGTTGAATACTGCGGCCATAACCCCGAAGCGCACTTCGAACAACGTAGTCAACGCCGCCCGCCAGCGGCTGGCTCCCAAGCTGCGCGCTGTCTCATAAATACGCGGGTCGGCGCCCTGCACTGCCGACAAGGTGAAGACAACGAGCACCGGAAACGCGATCACCATGTAGCCGATGATTATTGCTTCCGGCGTAAACAACAATTTCAGGAAACCGAGCGGTCCCTGGCGCGAGAGCAGCATATACAGCACCAGTCCGACCACGACGGTGGGAAACGACAGCAGCGCCTGAATCAGCACCACGAGCGCGCGGCGGCCGGGAAAAGTTATTTTTGCGATCAGGAAGCCGAGCGCGATCGCGGGCGGGGAGACGAGCAGCAATGCAATCAGCGAACACGTCAACGACGTGAAGATAATCCGCCAGAGGTCTGCGTCGCCGGACAGCAGCAGGCCGAACGCCGCGCCGGTGGGGCCAAAGAATTCCATCTAACGCGCAGTCGGAAAAAACATCTGCACGCCGTTGATCTTGAAGTCAGCGATGACTTTTTGCCCTTCGGCGGAAGTAATCCAGTGCACGAACGCCATTGCCCCCTGGTTATTGGCGCCGGGATGCCGTTGCGGATTGACTGCGATCACGCCATACGAATTGAACATCTGCGGGTCGCCTTCGACCAACGTATCGAGGCCGGTCTTGTCCTTGTAGGCGGCGTACGTCGCGCGGTCGGTCAGCGTATAGCCTTCAAGCTGTCCCGCCATCGTAAGCACCTGCCCCATGCCCTGGCCCGCCGACACGTACCATGCGCCTTTGGTTTCGACGCCGGCGCTCTTCCAGTAAGCCTTTTCCATCACGTGCGTGCCGGATTCGTCGCCGCGAGAAATGAACCTGGCGCCGCTGGCAACTATGTTTCTCAATGCGGCGATGACATCCTGCATACCGCGCACGCGAGCCGGATCGCGGTTCGGTCCGACGATGATGAAATCGTTGAACATGACGTCCCTGCGCACCGCGCCGAATCCCGCCGCCATGAATTTTTCCTCCAGCGCGCGCGCGTGCACGAGCACCACGTCTGCATCGCCGTTCTCGCCGAGTTTCAACGCCGCGCCGGTGCCAACTGCCACCACCCGCACCTTGCCACCGTATTTCGCCTCGAACACGGGCAATATTGCTTTGAGCAAACCCGAATTCTCGGTGCTCGTCGTGGTCGCCAGTCGAATGTCTTGCGCTGCGAGCGCACGCGCGCCGCAGCATAGCATCGAGCAGCACAGCATCCATCCAACCGCTGCGCGCACGGCCCCCGCCTGCCCTGTCCTCATCTGCACTACGCGCTCTCCCGGCCGCCTTGCGGCAAAATCCCCGCGCATGATAACCCCGAACGGGGGTCGCACCAACCGGGCCGCCGCGCTATGTGACGCGGGATTCCGGTAAAATTCGCGGCTCCCGCCCAATTTTGAAAAGCTGCCATGAATACGCCTGACAACTCGATTCGCGCCGCG
>JBKJMN010000002.1:0-3089 GCA_046596405.1 Burkholderiales bacterium | reverse complement strand
GCCGCCAAGCAATTCGGCGCGCGCGGGTTCGGCGTGGATCTCTCCGACGATTTGCTGCGCGAGAGCAACGCGCTCGCAGTGTCGGACGGCATTTCCGATCGGGCCCGCTTCATCAAGGAAGACCTTTTCGAAACCGACCTGAGCAAGGCCACGGTCATCACCAGCTATCTGCTGCCCGAAATGAACCAGCGGCTGCGTCCGAAGATTCTCAATCTGAAACCCGGCACGCGCGTGGTGGCCCACGACTATCACATGGGCGACTGGTTGTCTGACGAGACCAAGGAAATCATGGTGCCCGAGAAAAAAGTCGGCAACCCCGGCCGCAGCTTCGTTTACCTGTGGATCGTGCCCGCGAAAGTCGGTGGCCGGTGGCAGGCGCAGATCAAGTCTCCCGCAGGCGGAAATCTCGACCTGGATTTCGCGCAGACCTTTCAAAAGCTCGCAGGCAGCGCGACCAGCGGCGGGCAGAAAATCGCGTTGCTGGTACCGAAGATTGAAGCGGACCAGTTGAGCTTTGGCTATTTCACCAAGCCGGGCGACGCCAGTACTCGTTACCAGTTCGCCGGCACGGTAAAGGGCGACACCATCGAAGGCATGGTCAAGGTCGGTGAGGGCGCTACCCAGCAGCAATTGCCGTGGAGCGCCAAGGTTGTCCAACGCGTAGCGGGCCCGCAATGAGCGCGCCGGCGATGGGGCAGGACACGCAGCCGAAGCCGAGTCTTTCGCTCGGCGACGCGGTGGCGATGATCGTCGGCCTGATCGTCGGTGCGGGTATTTTCGGCACGCCTTCCATTGTTGCGGGAGCGGTCGAGAGCGAGGCGTTGCTCCTCACGGTGTGGGTCGCGGGCGGCATTTTCTCCATCATCGGCGCGCTGTGCTACGCCGAGCTTGCGACGGCTTATCCGTCAGCGGGCGGGGAATACCATTTTCTGCAAAAGGCATTCGGCAACCGGCTCGCTTTCCTGTACGGCTGGGCGCGCATGACCGTCATCGTCGCAGGCTCGATCGCGGTGTTTGCCTACCTGTTCGGCGATTACATGTCGCGCATCGTGAACCTGGGCGCCAACTCGTCCGCGATCTGGGCCGCGCTGGTCGTGGGCGGGCTCACCATCATCAATTATCTGGGCGTGCGCGAAGCCAAGATTACGCAGAATATTTTCACGGTGCTCGAAGTCGGTGGGCTGGTGCTGATAGTGGTCACCGGCCTCATCATTGCAGGCGAGCCGCCGGTTGCTGCGCCTGCTGCGGCGGGCAGCGGCCCCTGGTACATGGGCGCCGGCATAGGCTCGGCGATGGTGTTCGTGCTGTTCACCTACGGCGGCTGGAACGACGCGGCCTATATCTCGGCCGAAGTGAAAGACCGCGAAAAGAACATGGTGCGCGCTTTGCTGTGCTCGATAGCGATCGTCACGGTACTCTATGTGCTCGTTAACCTCGCCTACCTCAAGGGGCTGGGCTACAGCGCGATGGCGCGCTCGGACGCAGTAGCGGCGGATCTGTTGAAGAACGTATTGGGACCGACCGGCGAGAAACTCATTTCATTCATGATCGCGATCGCCGCGTTTACCTCGGTTAACGGTTCCATCATCGTCGGCGCGCGCTCCAACTATGCGCTCGGCCGTGATTGGTCGTTATTCGGATTTCTGGGCCGCTGGGACGAGAAAAGCGGTTCGCCGCGCAACGCGATCATCGTGCAGGGCGTGATCGCGCTCACGCTGGTCGCATTCGGCGCTTTTTACAACACTGGCTTCAAGGGACTGGTCGAGTATTCGCTGCCGGTGTTCTGGGGCTTCTTTATGCTGGTCGGCATAGCGTTGTTCGTCCTGCGCGCCAAGGAACCGAGTACCGTGCGGCCGTTCCGCGTGCCAGGGTATCCGGTGTTGCCGGCGGTGTTCGTGCTGATGTGCGGCTATCTGCTGTATTCGAGCCTTGCGTACCACGGCAAGCATGCGTTTGTCGGGATCGGCGTGCTGGCGGTGGGGGCGGTGGTGATGGTGTTTGCGCGGGGTGCTAGGAAGTGAGCGCTCCGATCTGATGGATGCGAACAATCAGGAAATCGTTAAATTGTCGCAAAGGCGCGACGGGAGTTCGGGACGCCGATCTCGAACTTGTTGCATAGTGACTACGTCAGATTTAATTGCGACCGCGACCGCGCCAAGATTGGAGCTACATATTGCGGAGCAGCCTCGAAAGTCACGAAGGCTGCTTGAAAATTTGCAGAATGCGGTTTTCGCGTATCTGCGGTCGATTTCCGGCTGACTGACTAAACCAACCGTCTCTGCAGCAGCGTTAAATGAGTGGGCCGGCTGGCCGGATTCGAACCGGCATGCCGACGGGTCACGTGGACTTTCCTGGCTAAGGCTAGCCCGCAGACGGTTGCCGCAATTATTTGCTAATAATACTAGTTAGGTTCGGCGCAACTTTTCCGCGGTGAATAAATGACACTGACCCAATCTATTACTGATTAAGTCCGTTCGTGCTGATGTATAGAAGCACGAACACAGCTTCCGCAGAGCGGAACCGTTCACCCTTCGAACTCAGGGCGAACGGTTTGGGACTTAATCGGAGGTTCCCTAAGCTTACGTTCTCGCGGCGCCCTCAACTTCGAGAAGGTGCGCGCAGGCGTCGAGAGTGGCAATCACGAAAACACCAATACCCGGTTCAGATGATTCTCTTGGCCCGGCGATGTTTAGAATGGCGATTGAGCGGCTGGAGAGAAAATCTTTTAGGACCTTTGCCGAATCGACTGTGGCATTGATGATGTGGACGCAAGGCTTGCCGATAGCAGCTGCGTATTGCTGCGTGCGTAGCGAGCCGCCGGACAGCGTGGCACGCATGGATATTATCAGGGTGGCATCGCTGTCGCGCACGTTCCATTTGGTACGTTGCTCATAATTTCGAGAAGGAGTTTCGGCGAGAGCGTAGCGAGCGTCGATAACCCCATCCTCCGCGCGCCTGCACTTTGGACACCAGCCGCCGTGCGGAATTCCGCGCGCGATTGCCCAAACGGGGGCCGACCGGGCGGCGCTCGATTGGGCAATCGCGCGCGGAATTCCGCACGGCGG
Organism: Burkholderiales bacterium; assembly: GCA_046596405.1. Taxonomy (GTDB): domain Bacteria; phylum Pseudomonadota; class Gammaproteobacteria; order Burkholderiales; family SG8-41; genus PALSA-1004. The sequence goes on along the minus strand of JBKJMN010000002.1, from coordinate 24 downwards.
CTGGTGTCCAAAGTGCAGGCGCGC
>JBKJMN010000427.1:0-19087 GCA_046596405.1 Burkholderiales bacterium | reverse complement strand
CCGGTATTGAGCAGGCCCGAAAAGTTGAGCCGGGCCATCGTATCTTCAATGCCGGCCATGCGACGGATGCGCTCTTTTACTTCGTCGGAATTGCCAATCAAATACTTTTCTGGACTTCGCGAGCCCGCAGAGTAATAGCCTTGTTTATATAATTGCGCATGTCCTGACTGCGAATGAATGAACGCCTCGCCTAATTGCACAAAAATATCATTCACCCAGCCGCCTGCAAGCACGAGGCCTGCGACACCGACCACGATCGCCGCCAGCGTCATGGCGGTATGCATTTTCTGCCGGACGATATTGCGCAATGCAAGCTTGAATAGACCCTGCATACCCAGGTTAGGCACTTTTAGCGATTGAAGCGCAAAGCATCTACGATGGACTGGCGGGAGGCCTTCCAGGCGGGGAAAACGCTCGCGATCAGCGTAATTGCGATTGCAAGCACCAGCGCTTCAATGGCGATTTGCGACGTCACGAGAATCGCGCCGGTATAGCCATGCGCCATCCCTGGGGGCGCCGGCATCGGTATCCCTATCGATGAAATCGCTGCTGCCAGGCCAACACCCGCGAGTACGCCCACCGCACCGCCAAAACAGCCCAAAAGCAGACCTTCGCTAAGGAACAGTCGCAAAATCCCGGTTCGTCGCACGCCCAGCGCCATGGCGGTCCCGATTTCTCCGATCCTCTCGATTACCGTCATGGTCATGGTGTTCGAAATACTCAGCAGAATGATGATGGCAATAATCAATTTGATAGCCTGGACCTGCCTGGTGAAGAGTTGCGCGGTTTTGTTGTAGAAATTTGCCAGCTGATACCACGGCGCGATTTCCATTCCCTGATTATCGAGCCTCGCCCGCAGGTTCGCCATTACGCGATCTGTGTCAGAAGTCTTATTTAGCAACACAATCCAGACGTGAGAGCCATTACTCCGCAACAAAGTACGCGCGGTGTCGATGGGGATGCGCAAGGCGGCATCGTCATACGCTTTAGTAACCGAGAAAAACAGGCCGCGCACGGAGACTTCGACTGCGTTGGTGCCGCCGGTCGCGGTGTTAGCCAACAGCACCACAGTGTCGCCTACGGTTACGCCCAGATTGCGTGCCAGGCCTTCGCCCACGATCACGGACTTGCGATCGTCAGCCATCAGATTGCTCCCGGATGAGATCTGCAGGCCGTTGCTAAACGCCGCTTCCGCGTGCGGGTCAACCCCCTCGCCAATAAACGACAAGGTTGCGTCCCCATGGCTAATCAGACCGGAAAATGACAATCGGGGCGCAACCACTTTAATTGCGCCCGCATTTTCTGTTTCTGCAAGCAGTGGCGTCTCATTCGGCAGCAGGAATGCGTAGGGATCGGCCTTACCTGAATCATAATAACCCGGCTTGACGATTTGGAGATGCCCAAGTTGGGCGTTTATTGTGGACTCGCGGAAATCCTTCAAAATCCACTCGATGAAACCGCTTGCGACTATGAGCGCCGTGATGCCGAAAGCCACCGCGCCTATCGCTACCGCGCTCCGGCGCCGGTGACGCACAATATTGCGATAGGCAAGCGTGAGGTCGAGCCAGATCGTATTCAAAGCGTTCGCAAATCTTTGTCGGCCGCTAGCTTTCATCAGCTACCGCGCTCCTGATTTGCTCGATACCCGCCGGATCGTCCAACGTAGTTAAATCGCCCGGATCGCGGCCTTCGACGATGGCCTGGATGCTGCGGCGAAGCACCTTGCCCGAACGGGTTTTCGGCAGCAGCGTCACGAAATGCACGCGCGCAGGCCGGCCGATGGCGCCGAGCGCCTTATCGACGACGGCCATTACTTCTTTTTCGAGCGCGCGGCGTCCCGCCTCATCCGCGATTTTCGCGGCATCCTTCACCACTGCGAACGCAACCGGCACCTGCCCCTTGATCGCGTCGTGCACGCCGACAACCGCCACTTCCGCGATGTTGGCGTGGTTGCTCACCGCTTCCTCGATTTCGCGCGTGCCGAGGCGATGGCCGGCGACGTTGATCACGTCATCGGTGCGGCCGAGAATGAAATAATAGCCGTCCTGGTCGCGAATGCCCCAATCGAACGTCGTGTACACGAGCTGGTCCTTGAAGCTCGTGAAATACGTTTGCACGAAACGCTCGTCCTGTCCCCATACCGTGGACATGCAGCCCGGCGGCAACGGCGGCACCACGGCGACCACGCCTTTTTCGTTGGCGCCGATCTCCTTACCCGTGCCTTCGTCCAAAAGCTTCACGTTGTAGCCGTACGCGGGAAAGCTCGGGCTGCCGTATTTAGTCGGCGTCGCTTCGACGCCCGGCATGCTCGACAGCAAAGCCCAACCGGTTTCGGTCTGCCAGTAATGATCGATCACCGGCACGTCGAGCGCCTCGGAAATCCAGCGCGCCGTGGGCTCGTCGAGCGGCTCGCCGGCCAGAAACAGATGGCGCAGCGTGCTCGTATCGTATTTGGTCAGATACGCGGGGTCCTGTTTTTTGAGCACGCGGATCGCGGTCGGCGATGAAAACATCACCGTCACTTGGTGTTCGGCGACGATTTTCCACCAGATGCCGGGATCGGGCCGGATCGGCAGGCCCTCGTACATCACGCTCGCCATGCCGTGGATCAGCGGCCCGTAAACGATATACGAATGGCCGACCACCCAGCCGATGTCGGACGTTGTGAACATCGCTTCGCCGGGCTTGCCGCAATAAATATGCTGCATGCTCGCGGCGAGCGCCACCGCGTAACCGCCCGTATCGCGCTGCACGCCTTTCGGCTTGCCGGTTGTGCCCGACGTGTAAAGAATGTACGAAGGCTCGCTCGCCTCGAGCCAGACCACCGGCACCTGGGCCGATAAATGCTGCTGGCGCAATTGCGCGTAGTCGAGATCGCGCCCGGCCACCGGCTCGAATGCAGCGATGCCGCGATTGACGATCACGACTTTCTGCGGCGGATATTGCGCAAGGTTGATGGCGTCGTCGACGAGCCCTTTGTACGGGAGCGCCTTGCCGCCGCGCATACCGGCGTCGGCCGTAAACATGAGCTTCGGTCGCGCGTCGTCGATACGCGAGGCGAGACTGTGGGCCGCGAAACCGCCGAACACGACCGAATGGATGGCGCCGAGCCGCACGCATGCGAGCATCGCGAATACCGCTTCCGGGATCATCGGCATGTAAATCAGGATGCGGTCGCCCTTGCCCACGCCGAGCGCGCGGAACATCGCCGCGCAACGATTCACTTCCGCATGCAGTTCGCGGAACGTGTAGGTTTTGTGGTCGCCCGTTTCCGTCGATGCGAAGATCAGCGCCCGCTGGTCGGCGCGGTCCTTCAGGTGGCGGTCGACCGCGTTGTGGCACAGGTTGGTTTCGCCGCCGACGAACCAGCGCGCGAAAGGCGGCCGGCTGTAATCGAGCACCTGGTCGAAGGGCTTGTGCCAGTCGATGAGCTGCGCCTGCTCGCGCCAGAACGCTTCGGGCTGATCGATCGAGCGGCGATGGAATTCTTGATAAGTTGTCATCAGCCTCCTCCGATGCTTCTTGCAACCGCTCTATCGGTCGAATGCAGAGTTTTTTCTCATACTTCCGCGCGTTGACGCGTCCGTGCGAACCTGCGCTCGCGCTACTATCCCCCAATAACCACGATAGTTCTACCTTTGGTTTCCTGCCTCAACATTGCGGCGAACGTTTCCGGCAGCTGCGCAAGCGTGATCGTCCGCACGATTTTTTTCAAATGCCGCGGCTTCAGATCGCTGCCCAGTCGCTGCCACACCCGGCGGCGGATATCCATCGACGTATAGCCGGAGTCGACCCCGATCAGGCGCAGGCCGCGCAGAATAAACGGCAGCACCGTCGTATTGAGCTCGATGCCGCCCGCATTGCCGAAGCTCGCGATGAGTCCGTGTTGCTGCATGCTGCGGGTAAGTGCGGACAACTGCTCGCCGCCGACCGAATCAAACGCCGCCGCCCACACGCCTTTTTCGAGCGGGCGGGTGCCCAGCTTCAGCGCGTCGCGGCCGAGGATTTCGACGGCGCCGATTTCCTTCAGATAAGCATGCTCCGCGGCCTTGCCCGTGACCGCCGTGACCTGATAGCCGAGCCCGGCCAGCATGTCGATGGCCAGGCTCGCGCAGCCGCCGGTTGCGCCATTGACGACGACCTTGCCTTGCGCCGGCGCCATGCCGTTGTGCTCGAGCAGATGCACGGCAAGCCCCGACGTATACCCGGCGGTGCCGAGCGCCATTGCATCGAACAGCGTGAGCCCGGCTGGCAACGGCACGACCCAGTCAGCCGGCACGCGCGCGTAGCCGGCGTAACCACCGTCGTGCGCCATTGCGAAATCGTAGCTCGTGCAAATGACTTCGTCGCCGGCTTTAAAGCGGCCGTCGATCGAGGACACGACCGTGCCGCTGCTGTCGATCCCGCCATTGCACGGATAACGGCGCACGATTTTGCCGGCGCCCGTGCCGGCGAGCGCGTCCTTGAAATTAACGCTCGAATACGCGACTTTTATCACCACCTCGCCGGGATCGAGTTCGTCCAGCTTCATCTGCACGAGGCGGCCGTGGCCTTTACCGTTTTCCTCGAATATGCGGTACGCGTCGAATGATTCCATGTTGATCCCTCCTTCACTAAAACGTTACGGCAGGTGCGGTTCGCTCAAATAATCACGCGTCTGCATCTCGATCAGGCGGCTGATGGTGCGCTCGAACTGGTCGCCGCCTTCGGCCCATGCGTAAAGCTCCGCGGGCGGCGCCGCGGCGGACACGATCAACTTCACCCGCCGGTCGTAGAACTCATCGACGAGCCAGGTAAAGCGGCGCACGATGTCCACTTCGCCCTGTTCGAACCGCGGAATGCCGGAGAGCAGGACGGTATGGTAACGCCGCGCGAGCTCGATGTAGTCGGACTTGCCGCGCGGGCCGTCGCACAATTCGCGGAAATCAAACCATGCGACGCCGCGCGCGTGTCGCCGCGCCTGGATTACGCGGCCTTCGATCTCGAGGGCCGATTCGTCTCTTGAGTCGTGGCGCGCGATCGTAATAAACGCCTGTTCGAGCCGCGCATCGGCGTCGGGCCCGGTATGGTAAACGCCCGCGCGCTCGAGTTCGCGCAGCCGGTAATCGGTGCCGCCGTCCACGTTGACGATGTGCAGATTCTTCTTGATGAGTTCGATCGCCGGCATGAACTGGCTGCGCTGCAGGCCATCCTTGTAGAGTCCATCGGGCTGCTGGTTGGAGGTTGTCACGAGCACGACACCGTGCTCGAACAATCCCTCGAGCAGCCGCCGCATCAGCATCGCGTCGGTGATGTCGGTAACGTGGAATTCGTCGAGGCAGATGAGCCGCGTGTCTTTGGCGATGTCGCGCGCGATCAGCGCCAGCGGGTCTTCCCTGCCCTGGTGGCGGTTGAGCGCGGCGTGGATTTCCTGCATGAAGCGGTGAAAGTGGATGCGTTTCTTGCGGGCGACCGGCGCGCAGTTATAAAAACTGTCCATCAGGAAGCTTTTACCGCGCCCGACCCCGCCCCACAGATACGCGCCGCGAACGGTCTGCTTGCGCGCGAGCAGGCGAATCAGCGACGCCTCCAGCCGCTCGAGCGCGATCAGGTCTTCGTAGACGCCCTGCAGCACTTCGAGTGCGGCCGTTTGCGCGGCGTCGAGTTCAAACCCGTGCTCGCGCCCGTGTTGCCGCACCCAGCCGATGATGTCGGAACTGTCCTCCGGTAGGGCGTAATGACCGTAGCGGCTGTCCGTCGGTGGCGTGGCTTCGCTCACGTACCGAGGTGAACGAGTGAATGGGTGAATGAGTGAAACCCCTCACCCCAGCCCTCTCCCCGGGTACGGGGAGAGGGGACCTGTTCGAGCACACTTAATGCGTTCACCCATTCACCCATTCACCCGTTCACCCGTTCACAGGTTCACAGGTTCACAGGTTCAAAGTGCGTTTGTCGACCGCGAGCGCGGCTTCTTTCAGCGCTTCCGACAACGACGGATGCGCGTGGCAGATCAACGCAATGTCCTCGCTGGATGCGCCGAACTCCATCGCGACCACCGCCTCGGCGATCAGTTCGGATGCCAGCGGGCCGATGATGTGCACGCCCAGAATGCGGTCGGTTTTGGCATCGGCCAGCATCTTGACCATGCCGGTCGTGTCGCCCAGCGCGCGCGCGCGGCCGTTGGCCATGAAGGGAAACACCCCGGCGCGATATTCGACGCCGGCGGACTTCAGTTGCTGCTCGGTCTGGCCGACCCAGGCAATCTCGGGCGACGTGTAAATCACCCACGGCACCGTGTTGAAGTCGACGTGCGCGTGGCGGCCGGCGATGCGCTCGGCGACCGCCACGCCTTCTTCTTCCGCCTTGTGCGCGAGCATCGGGCCGCGCACTACGTCGCCGATCGCCCACACATTGGCGACGTTGGTTCGGCACTGCTCGTCTACCGCGACGAACCCGCGCTCGTCGAGCTTCACGCCGATCGCCGTGGTGGCCAGCCCTTCAGTGTTCGGCACGCGCCCGATCGACACGATCAGCTTGTCGAACGTCGCGCTCTGCGCGGCACCTGAGCTGTCGGTGTATTCAACAATGACCGATTTTTTCGCAGTCACTTTGGTGATCTTGACGCCGGTCAGGATCGCCAGACCCTGTTTCGCGAAAACCTTGGCGGCTTCTTTCGCGATCTGCTCATCGACCACGCCTAAAAATGCCGGCAGTGCTTCAAGTATCGTCACTTCGGCGCCGAGCCGCCGCCACACGCTGCCCATCTCGAGCCCGATCACGCCAGCACCGATCACGCCGAGCCGCTTCGGCACCTCGGCAATAGCGAGCGCGCCCGTATTGGACAATACGACCTTCTCGTCGAAAGCGGCGCCCGGCAGCGCGCGCGGATTGGAGCCGGACGCGATGATCGCGTGCCTGGCGAGCAGCGTATCCGCGGCCTTGCCAGTGACCTTGATTTCAATGCCGTCGGAGGTGCTTTTCACGAAGCTGCCGCGGCCGTGAAAGAACTCAACCTTGTTCTTCTTGAACAGGTACACGATGCCGTCGTTGTTCTGTTTGACGACCTTGTCCTTGCGCGCGAGCATCTGCGCGATATCGACGCTCAGCCCCTTGACCTGGATGCCGTGCTCGGCGAATTGATGGCCGGCGTGCTCGTAATTTTCCGACGACTGCAGCAGGGCCTTCGACGGTATGCAGCCAACGTTGGTGCACGTGCCGCCGAGCGCGGGCTTGCCGTCCGCTGTCGCTGCGTCATCGATGCAAGCGATCTTCAAACCGAGCTGGGCCGCGCGGATCGCGGCGATATAGCCGCCGGGGCCGCCGCCGATTACTACTACGTCAAATGACTTCGCCATTTTCGTTCTGTCAAAAAGTGAATGAGTGAAGGCGTGAATGGGCTTTAACACTTCGGAGTGAAGCTTTTACGCTTTCACTCTTTCACCCTTTCACAACTTCACGCTCTAAAGGTCGAGCAAAATGCGTGCCGGGTCTTCCAGCGCTTCCTTCATAGCCACCAGCGCCAGCACCGCTTCGCGGCCGTCGATGATGCGGTGGTCGTACGACATCGCGAGATAGTTCATCGGCCGGATTACGATCTGGCCGTTTTCGACTACCGCGCGTTCCTTGGTCGCATGCACGCCGAGAATCGCGCTTTGCGGCGGGTTGATGATGGGCGTCGACAGCATCGAGCCGAACACGCCCCCGTTGGAAATCGAGAACGTGCCGCCGGTCAGCTCTTCGATCGTGAGCTTGCCGTCCTGCGCGCGCTTGCCAAATTCTGAAATCTGCTTTTCGATGTCGGCGAGTGACAACTGGTCAGCATCGCGGATGATCGGCACCACCAGCCCGCGCGGGCTGCCCACGGCGATGCCGATATCGAAATAGCCGTGATAAATGACGTCGTTGCCATCGATTGAAGCGTTGACGATCGGGTAACGCTTGAGCGCGGTGACCGCCGCCTTGACGAAAAACGACATGAAGCCGAGTTTCGCGCCGTGCTCTTTCTCGAATTTGTCCTTGTAGCGGTTGCGCAAATCGATGACCGGTTGCATGTTGACTTCGTTGAACGTGGTCAGGATTGCCGCCGTCGATTGGGATTGCACCAGCCGCTCGGCGATGCGCGCGCGCAGGCGCGACATCGGCACGCGTTGCTCGGGCCGCTCGCCGAGCGTGCCGAGATCCACTGCCGTTGCTGCCGGACGCACGCTCGCGGCCGGCACTGCCGGCGCAGACTGCGCTTTCGCCGTCTGCGCGCCTTGCAGCGCATCGAGCACGTCGCCCTTGGTGACGCGTCCGCCGCGGCCGCTGCCGCTCAACGTGCCTGGATCGATCTTGTGGTCGGCGGCGATGCGCTGCGCCGCGGGCATCACCGCGGGCGCTGCGGTCGACGCGACCGCCGGCGCGGGCACGCTCGCCACTGCTGCCGCCGGTGCCGCCACGTCGGCTTTCGCCTCCGTGTCGATAGTCGCGATGAGTTCCTTGGCGATCACCGTGCTGCCGTCGCCCTTGACGATTTTGACCAGCACGCCGGAGTCCGGCGCGGGGGTTTCGAGCACGACCTTGTCGGTCTCGATGTCGACGAGGTTCTCGTCGCGTTTGACGTAGTCGCCGACTTTACGGTGCCACGATACGAGTGTCGCCTCGGCCACCGATTCCGAGAGTTGCGGCACTTTGACTTCAACTAACATGCTTGCTCCAGTCTACTGAGGATCGCATAAATGGGTGACAAACCATTTATGCCTACAATCTCCCTTCTCCTTTCGGGAGAAGGGTCGGGGATGAGGGAACCGAGCGTAATGCATTTATGCGAAGCTCGGTAGACGCTTACTTCGTGCCGTCGGCGCGGGAGGCCGCGCCCACCGTCAGCGCGAGATTGACGAGTTCCTTCTGCTGCTTTTCATGCAAAGACTTGTAGCCCGCGGCCGGCGTCGCCCACGAATCGCGGCCCGCGTACGTAAGCTTCTGGTGCGGCAGCAGATGGCGCAGCAGGTAATGCTGGATACGGTGCCACGCGCCCTGGTTGCGCGGCTCTTCCTGGCACCACACGATTTCGGTCGCATTCTTGTATTTTTCGATCTGCACCTTGAAAGCATCGTGCGCGAACGGATACAACTGCGCGATGCGGATCAGCGGAATGTCGGTGATGCCGCGCTCGCGCCGCGCTGCGCGCAGGTCGTAGAACACCTTGCCGCTGCAGAACACGACGCGCTTGACCGCGGCGGGATCGATGGCGGCATCCCATTCCTCGTTGACGGGATTGAAGTTGTCGTTCGCGAACTCCTCGAGCGGCGAAACCGACTCCTTGTGGCGCAACAGGCTTTTCGGCGAAAAAATGATCAGCGGTTTGCGATACGGGCGCACCATCTGACGGCGCAGCAGGTAATACATCTGCACCGGCGTCGCAGGTACGCAGACCTGCATGTTGTAGTCGGCGCACATTTGCAGGAAGCGCTCGATGCGGCCCGACGAATGCTCGGGGCCCGCGCCTTCGTAGCCGTGCGGCAACATCATCGTGAGCCCGCACAGGCGGCCCCACTTGATCTCGCCCGACGCGATGAACTGGTCGATCACAACTTGCGCGCCGTTGACGAAATCGCCGTACTGCGCCTCCCACACCACGAGTTCGTTCGGGCCCGATGTCGAATAGCCATACTCGAAACCGAGCACCGCTTCTTCGGACAGCACCGAATCTATTACTACGAAGTCGCCCTGCTTCTCGCTGATGTGCTGCAGCGGCATGTGCGTGCCCTGGTCCCACTTTTCGCGGTTCTGATCGTGCAATACCGCGTGACGATGGAAAAAAGTCCCGCGCCCGACATCCTGCCCCGAAACGCGGACCGAATATCCTTCGTTCAACAGCGTCGCGTACGCGAGGTTTTCAGCCATGCCCCAGTCGAGTGGCAGCTTGCCCTCGGCCATCAGCCGCCGGTCGGCCATGATTTTCTCGACGCGCGGATGCAGCTTGAAATTGGCCGGCACTTCGGCAATCCTGCGGCCGAGCTGCTTTAACGTGTCGAGCGGCAGCCGCGTGTCGTCGTTTTCATTCCACTTGGTGCCCATGTAGGGCTTCCAGTTGACTTCGAACGGCGGCTTGAAGTTCGACAATATGGTCTTGTTCGTGTGGAAACCGCCATCGAGCGCGGTGCGGTATGTCTTGACCAGCTCCTCCGCGCCGGCGTCGGTCACCGCGCCTTCAGTCACCAGCCGCTCGCCGTATATCTTGCGCGGCGTCGGGTGCTGGTGGATGCGCTTGTACATAAGCGGCTGCGTCACCATCGGCTCGTCCTGCTCGTTATGGCCGAGCCGCCGATAGCACACGAGATCGATGACCACGTCTTTCGCGAATTTCATGCGGTAGTCGAGCGCGATTTCCGTGACGAAGCACACCGCTTCCGGATCGTCGCCGTTGACGTGAAATATGGGCACCTCGAGCATTTTCGACACGTCCGAGCAATAAAGCGTCGAGCGCGCGTCGCGCAGGTCCGAGGTCGTGAAGCCGATCTGGTTGTTGATGATGATGTGCACGGTGCCGCCGGTGCCGAAGCCGCGCGTCTGCGCGAGGTTCAGCGTTTCCATCACGACGCCCTGCCCGGCATACGAAGCGTCGCCATGGATCAGCACGGGCAGCACGTTCGAGCCGGTCTTGTCGCGCCGGCGATGCTGACGCGCACGGACCGACCCCTCGACCACTGGGTTGACGATTTCGAGGTGCGACGGGTTGAACGCGAGCGACAAATGCAGCGGGCCGCCCGGCGTCATCACGTTCGAGGAGAAACCGTCGTGATACTTGACGTCGCCGGCCAGCAGCGAATCGTCCTGCTTGCCCTCGAATTCGGCGAACAGGTCCTTCGGCATCTTGCCCAGCGTATTAACGAGCACGTTAAGCCGCCCGCGATGCGCCATGCCGATCACGAGTTCCTGCACGCCGGCGGCGCCCGCGTGCTGCAGCAGCTTGTCGAGCATCGGGACCAGGCTGTCGCCGCCCTCGAGCGAGAAGCGCGTCTGGCCCACGTACTTGGTGTGCAGGTAGCGCTCGAGCGTTTCCGCAGCGGTGAGCCGCTCGAGAATGTGTTTTTTATACTCGACGTCATATTGAGGCGTCGCGCGCGTAGTCTCCAGCCGCTCCTGGATCCAGCGCTTCTGCGGCACGTCGGCCATGTACATATATTCGGTGCCGATGGTGCGGCAATACGTGTCCCGCAGCATCTGCAGGATGTCTTTCAGCTTCATCTCGCGCGGGCCGATCAGCGATCCGGTGCCGAACACTGTCTCCATGTCCGCGTCCGCCAGACCGTAATAGCCGGGATCGAGTTCGGCGATGACCGGCGCCTCCGCCCGCTTGAGCGGATCGACGTCGGCGATGCGGGCACCCTGGAAACGGTATGCGCCGATGAGTTGCAGGACCCCGTATTGCTTTTCGCTGAGTTGGGGACGCCCACCGGCGCCGGCGCCGGCGTGAATTGCCGCCGCGCGCGGGCTGCGCGCGAGCTGCGCGAAATATTCCTGCACCGGCGCGTGCGCGACGTCACGCGCGCCGTCGTCAAGCGTCTGCAGTTCGTCGAAGTAGCTGCGCCAGCGGGGTTCCACTGCGGCGGGGTCTTCCAGGTACTGTTCGTAGAGCGCTTCGATAAACGGCGCATTGGCGCCGAATAAATACGAATTGCCGCGCAGTTCGCTGTAAGGCATGGCGCTGAATTACCGGCGTGGGGTTATTTGCGCTTGGCGAGCGGGACGAAAGCGCGTTCGGCATGTCCGGTATAGAGCTGGCGCGGCCGCGCGATCTTCTGCTCCGGGTCGCCGATCATCTCGTTCCATTGCGCGATCCAGCCAACGGTGCGCGCCACCGCGAAAAATGCGGTGAACATGCCGACCGGAATGCCGAGCGCTTTGTAAACGATACCCGAGTAGAAATCCACGTTCGGATACAGCTTGCGCGTCACGAAATACTCGTCCTCGAGCGCGATTTTCTCGAGCGCCATCGCGAGCTTGAAAAGCTTGTCGTCCTTGAGGCCGAGTTCGTCGAGCACTTCGTGGCAGGTTTTCTGGATGATCTTGGCGCGCGGATCGTAGTTCTTGTAAACGCGGTGACCGAAGCCGTAGAGCACCGAATGGTCGCCCTTGTCCTTCACGCGCTTGATGTACTCGCCGATCTTCGACTCATCACCGATGTCCGTGAGCATCTTGAGCACCGCCTCGTTGGCGCCGCCGTGCGCGGGTCCCCACAGGCTCGCCACGCCCGATGCAATGCACGCAAACGGGTTCGCGCCCGACGAGCCCGCGGTGCGCACAGTCGAGGTCGACGCATTCTGCTCGTGGTCCGCGTGCAGGATCAGGATCTTGTTGAGCGCGCTCGTCAGAATCGGATTCGGCTTCCAGTCCTCGCACGGTGTGCCGAACATCATGTACAGAAAGTTCTCGACATAGCCGAGCGAGTTCTTCGGATACATGAACGGCTGGCCCTGATTGTATTTGTAGCACATCGCGGTAATCGTCGGCAGCTTCGCGATCAGGCGGAACGCCGAAATCTCGCGATGGCGCGGATTGTTAATGTCCAGCGCGTCGTGATAAAACGCCGACAGAGCGCCGACTACGCCGCACAGCACCGCCATCGGATGCGCATCGCGGCGGAACCCGGAGTAGAAGCGCACGATCTGCTCGTTCACCATTGTGTGGTTGGTGACGATCTTGCAGAACTCGTTGCGCTGGGTCTGGTTCGGCAGCTCGCCGTAAAGAATCAAATAGGCGACTTCGAGAAAATCGCAGTGCTGCGCGAGATCCTCGATCGGATAGCCGCGATACATCAGAATGCCCTTGTCGCCATCGATATAAGTGATCGTCGAGCGGCAGCTCGCGGTGGACATGAACCCGGGGTCGTAGGTGAACTTGCCTGATTTGGCGTAGAGCGGCCGGATGTCGATGACATCGGGACCGACGGAACCCGCCATCACGGGAAAATCGATTGCCGGGGTGCCATCCGTGAACGACAGGGTTGCAAGTTTCTCAGCCATAAAATTCTCCGCGAATTCGTGAACTTAGAGGAAATGTTAGAGGGAATAATTATACGTCAATGCAATGCCTTTGCGACGCTAACCGATGCCCCGATTCAGGGCGTTCGCATTAGTTTCAGGACCGCATCGAACCGCGCATCGGGCGTCGGCGTTCGGCCCATGACCACGTCCAACAGGTCGTTGTCGTCGAAAGCGAGCAGTTCCTTGAACCGGGCCATCTCTCCGGCATCGAGAGCGAGTAAGTGCCGCTCGTTGAATTTCTCGAGTATGAGATCGAGCTCGAGCAGGCCGCGCCGGCAATGCCACCTGAGCCTACCCAGTTCCCCGTGCGTGATAGCGCGCAGCATCAGCGTTAAACCGTGCGCTTGACCATCAGCTCTTTGATTTTGCCGATCGCCCGCGTCGGATTGAGTCCTTTCGGGCAAACATCGACGCAGTTCATGATCGAATGGCAGCGGAACAGCCGGTACGGATCTTCCAGATTGTCGAGCCGCTCGTTGATTGCCTCGTCGCGCGTATCGGCGATGAAACGATACGCCTGCAGCAGGCCCGCCGGGCCGACGAATTTATCGGGATTCCACCAGAACGAAGGGCACGCCGTCGAGCAGCAAGCGCACAGAATGCATTCGTAGAGTCCGTTCAATTCCTCGCGGTCCGCGGGCGATTGCAGGCGCTCTTTTTCCGGCGCGGGCGTATCGTTCTGCAGATACGGCTTGATCGAATGGTACTGCTTGAAGAACTGCGACATGTCGACGATCAGATCGCGAATGACCGGCAGGCCCGGCAGCGGACGGATGACGACCGGCTCTTTCAGGTCCGCAAGCTTCGAAATGCACGCGAGACCGTTCTTGCCGTTGATGTTCATCGCATCCGACCCGCACACGCCTTCGCGGCACGAGCGGCGCAACGACAGCGAGTCATCTGTCTCCTTGATGCGGATCAGCGCATCGAGCAGCATGCGATCGGTGGGCTCCAGCGTGATGTCGTAATCCTGCATGCGCGGCGCGGCGTCGACGTCGGGGTTGTAGCGATAAATCGAGAATTTCATCGGGATATCCTGGGAAAGCGCATGCGCTAATAAACGCGGGGCTTGGGCTGGAACGATTCCACCGTCAGCGGCTTCAACTTGACCGGCTTGTACTCCAGCCGGTTGCCGTCCTTGAACCAGAACGAGTGTTTCATCCAGTTCACATCGTCGCGGTCGGGGTGATCGCTGCGATCGTGCGCGCCGCGGCTCTCCGTGCGCGCAGCGGCCGAAATCATCGTCGAGAGAGCGGTCTCGACCAGGTTATCGAGTTCGAGCGCCTCGATCCGCGCGGTGTTGAACACCTTGCTCTTGTCCTTGATGAACGTACGTTTGACGCGCTCGGCCACCGCCTCCATTTTTCGCACGCCGTCGGCGAGGCTGTCCGGAAAGCGGAACACGCCGCAGTGCAACTGCATCGTGCGCCGCATTTCCGCGCCGACTTCGGCGACGCTCTCCCCCGCAGTCGCGCTGTCCAGGCGCGCGAGCCGCGCCAGCGAACGGTCCGCTGCGTCCTGCGGCAGATCCGCAAACGCCTGCTCGCCCGCGATGTCGCGTATCACCTGCGCCGCCGCCGACTTGCCGAACACGAGCAGGTCGAGCAGCGAATTGGTGCCCAGGCGATTCGCACCGTGCACCGACACGCAGGAGCACTCGCCGGCGGCATACAACCCGTGCACAATATTCTCGGTGGCGCCGTCCGGAACATAAACCTGGCCATGCATATTCGCCGGCACCCCGCCCATCTGGTAATGACACGTTGGCACGACCGGAATAGGATCTTTGGTGCAATCGACGTTCGCGAATTTCATCGCGATCTCGCGGATGCCCGGTAACCGCTTGTCGATGACATCCGCGCCGAGGTGATCGAGCTTAAGCAGAATGTATTCGCCGTCCTTACCCGCGCCGCGGCCTTCCTTGATTTCGGTCGCCATCGCGCGCGACACGACGTCGCGCGACGCAAGATCCTTCACGGTAGGCGCGTAACGCTCCATAAAGCGCTCGCCGTTCTTGTTGAGCAGAAAGCCGCCCTCGCCGCGCACGCCTTCGGTGATCAGCACACCCGCGCCCGCGACGCCGGTCGGATGAAACTGCCAGAACTCCATATCCTCGAGCGGAACGCCCGCGCGCGCCGCCATGCCGAGGCCGTCGCCGGTGTTGATGAACGCATTGGTGCTCGCCGAATAAATACGGCCCGCGCCGCCGGTGGCGAGCAAAGTTGCCTTCGCCTGCAGCGTCATGACTTCGCCGGTTTCCATTTCCATCGCGACCACGCCCAACACGTCGCCGGCCTGATTGCGGATCAGGTCGAGCGCCATCCATTCGACGAAAAACTGGGTATGGGCGCGCACGTTGCGCTGGTAAAGCGTGTGCAACATCGCGTGACCGGTGCGGTCGGCGGCTGCGCATGAGCGCTTGACCGGCCCTTCGCCGTAGTTGCGGGTCTGGCCGCCAAACGGGCGTTGATAAATGCGGCCGTCCGGGGTGCGGTCGAACGGCATGCCGAAGTGCTCTAGCTCGTAAACCGCTTCGTTCGCGTTGCGGCACATGAACTCGATCGCGTCCTGGTCGCCCAGATAATCCGAGCCCTTGACCGTGTCGAACATGTGCCAGTGCCAGTTGTCGTCGCCGTCGTTGCCGAGCGACGCGGCAACGCCACCCTGCGCCGCGACCGTGTGCGAGCGCGTCGGGAACACCTTCGACAGCACTGCGACTTTCAGATTCGCTTCGGCGAGATGGAGCGCCGCCCGCAGGCCGGAACCGCCCGCGCCGACGACTACTGCATCAAACTGTCTTTTCGCAATCGCCATGTGACTATATGCTCCACAAAATCTGCACCGACCAGGCGGCGTATGCGACGAGCGCGGCGATCACCGCGCCGTACAACGCGAGGCGCACGCCACCGTGCTTGATGTAATCCATGAAAATATTGCGCATGCCGATCCACGCATGCAAATAAATGCTCAGCAGGAAAAGCAGCGTCGCGAGCTTCATCCACTGCGGCGCGAACAACTCGCGCCATGCGGCGTAGTCGAATTTCGGCGATGTAATCAGCAGGCCGATGACGATCAGCGTATACATGAACATCAGGATGGCCGTCAGGCGCTGGGCGAGCCAATCGCGCAAGCCGTAGTGCGCGCCGCTTACGTCGCGATTCACCATATGCACGCTCCAATCACGATGGTGAGGCCGATGCTGACCGCCAGCACGAGCCAGCTTGCGAACCGCGCCGATTTCAATTCGGTGCCCAGATCGATATCGGAGGCCAGGTGGCGCACGCCGGCGCACAGATGGTGCAGATACCCCCAGCCGAGAAGCAGGATGCCGATTTTTACGAGCGGCCTGGCGACGAACGCCTGCGACGCAGCAAAATTGTCTGCCGAAGTGAGACTGCACTGCCACCATGCGAGCAGTAGCGGCAGTATCAGAAACAACGCAGCGCCGCTAACGCGGTGCATGATCGACACTACCGCCGGCAACGGTAGCCGAATTTGCAGCAAGTTGAGATATTTAGGGCGGGTAGCCATGTTCTTAGTCAGACCTGATTGGAGTTATTTCCTGGGCCCTGCCGTCAACGCGTGACCCTGCGGCAAGCGCTTGGCAACGTTGAACTGTCAGTAGATTGATTTTAACAGTTATTGGTGCGGCGCAAAAGACGCAGGCGATTTCTGCGCTTCACATTGCGCAAACGTCGGGCAGTTTCTACAAATACGGCGGAGCAGCGTGCGCGGATGCAAAAGTTTTTTCGCACGCCCGCATTAATAACGCATTGCTTAAGTGCCAACGCATTGCTTAAGTGCCGCCTCATGTGGGCGCGACGTCAAAGTGGCGCGCCGTCGCAACGCAGCGGACGCGACGCAAGCAGCCCCTCGCCGTGCTATACTTGCGATAAGCCATTGTTTATGTTCTCTTCCGTGGCGCACATCGACTGATCACCCTCGTTCCCAGGAGCATCCTCGACATGAAACGCCCTGTTCGCGTTGCCGTCACCGGCGCCGCCGGCCAAATCGGCTACAGCCTGCTGTTCAGAATCGCCAGCGGTGAAATGCTCGGCAAAGATCAACCCGTCATCCTGCAGTTGCTCGAAATTCCCGATGAGAAAGCGCAGAAAGCGCTGCGCGGCGTGATGATGGAACTCGATGACTGCGCGTTTCCGCTGCTAGACAGCATGGTGCCCGCGAGCGATCCGAATGTCGCGTTCAAGGATGCCGATTTCGCGTTGCTGGTCGGCGCGCGGCCGCGCGGCCCCGGCATGGAGCGCAAGGATCTGCTCGAAGCCAATGGCAAGATTTTCGGACCACAGGGCAAGGCGCTGTCGGATGTCGCGAGCCGCGACGTTAAGGTGCTCGTCGTCGGCAATCCCGCCAACACCAACTGCCTGATCGCGATGAAAAACGCACCGAAGCTGAAGCCGTCGCAGTTCACCGCCATGCTGCGGCTCGATCACAACCGCGCACTGACGCAAGTCGCGCAGAAAATCGGCAAACCGGTCGCGAGCATCAAAAAAATGACGGTGTGGGGCAATCACTCGGCGACCCAATACCCGGATATCTTCCAGGCCGAAGCCGATGGCAAAAAAGTCTGGCCGCAGATAAACGACCAAGCCTGGCTTGAAAACACATTTATACCGCTGATCCAGAAACGCGGCGCCGCTATCATCGAAGCGCGTGGGCTCTCGTCGGCGGCGAGTGCCGCGAACGCGGCGATCGATCATATGCGCACCTGGGTCGAGGGCACGCCCGACGGCGATTGGGTCAGCATGGGCGTGCCGTCCGACGGCAGCTACGGCATAGCCGAAGGGGTGATGTACGGCTATCCATGCACGTGCAAGGACGGCAAGGTCGAAATCCTCAAGGGCATCGACTTGAGCGATTTCAGCCGCACGCGCATGCAGGCGACGCTCAAGGAGCTGCAGGAAGAACGCGACGGCGTAAAGCACTTGCTGGGTTAATCAATACGAGCGTGCGGCACAGCAAAGGCGGCCACCGGGTGACGGTACCGCCTTTTTTTGCGACCGCCGCCATTTTGCGCAAACTCACAGAGTGCGGTCCAATGCACCACGTCAGGAGATGGCTATGAGCAGCAAGGAAAGCACGGGCGCCTTCAAACCCAAAAAATCTGTCGCGCTGTCGGGCATAGAGGCGGGCAACACGGCGCTGTGCACGGTCGGCCGCAGCGGCAACGATCTTAATTACCGCGGCTACGACATTCTCGACATTGCCGAGCAATGCGAGTTTGAAGAAATCGCCTATTTGCTGATACACGGCACGCTACCGAGCGCGCCCCAGCTCGCCAACTACAAGCTGAAATTGCAAGCGTTGCGCGGCTTGCCACAAGCGGTGAAAGCGGCGCTCGAATGCGTGCCCGCCGCCGCGCACCCGATGGACGTGATGCGCACCGGCTGCTCGGTGCTCGGCAGCGCGCTGCCGGAAAAGGACGATCACAACATGCCCGGCGCGCGCGACATCGCCGACCGGCTGATCGCGTCGTTCGGATCGATGCTGCTTTACTGGTTTCATTACAGTCAGAACGGCCGCCGTATCGAGGTGGAGACCGACGACGATTCGATCGGCGGTCATTTCCTGCATTTGCTGCACGGCCGGCCGCCGTCGGCCAACTGGGTGCGCGCAATGCACACCTCCCTCAATTTATACGCCGAGCATGAATTCAACGCGTCGACCTTTGCGTGCCGGGTCGTCGCGGGCACGGGCTCCGACATGTATTCCGCGATCACTGGCGGCATCGGCGCGCTGCGCGGCCCCAAGCACGGCGGCGCCAATGAAGTCGCGCTCGAGATCCAGGAACGCTACGAAAATCCGGACGAAGCCGAAGCCGACATCCGCAGCCGCGTGGCCAACAAGGAAGTCGTGATCGGCTTCGGCCATCCGGTCTATACCGTGTCGGACCCGCGCAACGTGGTGATCAAGGAAGTGGCGCGATCGCTGTCCAAGGATGCCGGCTCGATGAAGATGTTCGACATCGCCGAGCGCCTCGAGACCGTCATGTGGGACATCAAAAAGATGTTCCCGAACCTGGACTGGTTCTCGGCCGTGTCGTACCACATGATGGGCGTGCC
>JBKJMN010000350.1:0-5363 GCA_046596405.1 Burkholderiales bacterium | reverse complement strand
GACTTCAACCACGTCAGCGCGCTCAGGATCGATGCCGCGAGCGGCGAGCTCGCGTACCACGGCGACCCCGTACCCTTGCGCGCCCGCGCGGTGCACCTGTGTTTGACTGCGGATGCGGAGCACCTGCTCAACGCACACAACCTGCCGCAGGCCTCGGTCACGGTGCACCGGATCAACGCGGACGGCACGATCGGCACTGAAGTGACACAACCCGCCGGGCTCGCGTTCGGCATTTATCCCCATCAGGTGATGGCCGCGCCATCGACCGGCACGGTCATGCTGATCGACCGCGGCAACGATGCGGAAAAGGACCGGCCCGAAGACCCCGGCGCGCTGCGGCTCTTCCGTATCGACGGCGGCGTGCTCGCGAACCTACAAGCGGTGGCGCCGAACGGCGGTTACGGCTATGGACCGCGCCACCTCGATTTTCATCCGCGCCAGCCGTGGGTCTACGTTTCGCTCGAGCGCCAGGACCAGCTATACATGTATCGCATGCGGGGGGACGGCATCGAAGCCGAGGCGGCATACACGCGCGACACGCTCGTCGATCCCGCCAACGTCAGGCCACGGCAGCTCGCGGGCACGCTCCACGTGCATCCGAACGGGCGCTTCGTGTATCTCATCAACCGCTCGGACTCGACTGTCGATTACAAGGGCAAACCAGTGTTCGGCGGCGGCGACAACAGCATTGCTGTCTATGCAATCGATCAGCAGACCGGCGAGCCCACCCTGATCCAGCACGCCGACACGCATGCCTTCCACTCGCGCACGTTCGCCATCGATCCAAGCGGCCGCATGCTGGTGGTCGCCAGCAACAAGCCGATTGACGTGCGCGCCGGCGACGAGGTCGTGACCGTGCCGGCGACGTTATCGGTAATGAAAGTCGGCAACGACGGCAGGCTCGCCTTCGTGCGCCAGTACGACGTCGAGACCAACGGCAAGGTCCATTACTGGATGGGGATGTTCGGGCTCAATTGATCGAGCAGGAGACGCCCGCTAGTCTTCCGGACTTGACGTTGGCTTCCTTGATATCCTTGGGCCTAATGTAAGCGCGGAAGACATGCTTACTGACGTGCACCGGACTCTGAGGTTATATGCTCGAACGGCACCAAAAGCGCGAGATGGTTTGAAGCCAAAAACTTTCATGGACGACGACTATCGTCCAGCCGGCCACATCATGAGCCGCCGGGAAGCGCTGGCATTAATCGGCGCCGGCGGAACGGCGATGCTCGCCGGACGCGCGGCATGGTCGGCCGCCGCGGAACCCGCACTGTCCTGCGTCGCGAGTCCCGGGCAGACCGAAGGCCCCTATTTCGTTGACGGGCGGCTGAACCGCGCCGACATCCGCGCCGACCCCACGGATGGTTCCGTGCGCGAGGGCGCACCGTTGACGCTGGCGCTGGTGATTTCGTCGGTCGCCGCGGGCGCGTGCGCGCCGCTCGCGGGCGTGGTGGTTGATGTTTGGCATTGCGACGTCGCCGGCGCTTATTCGGACGCGCGCGATCCGGACTTCAACACGCTCGGCCGGAAATTTCTGCGCGGCTACCAGGTCGCGGATGCCGCGGGCCGCGTGCGCTTTACGACGATTTATCCGGGCTGGTATGACGGACGCACGGTGCACATCCACTTCAAGGTCCGCGGTGCTACCGCCGCCGGGCGCAACTACGAATTCACGTCCCAGCTCTATTTCGACGACGCGGTCACCGACCGCGTTTTCACGCGCATGCCCTACGCGCATCGCGGACCCCGCACCGTGCGCAACGGCAGAGACGGGATATTCCGCGACGGCGGCAGCCGCATGATCCTGCCGGTGACTGAACACGCTGCGGGCTACGCGGCCAACTTCAACGTCGGGCTCACGCTTGCGTAGCAGCGCGCGCGTAGGGCTGGAATTTTTGCGGTGCCTGCTCCTGGCGGTGGCACTGCCGGCGGCTGCAGCCGCACCGGTGGTCCCGCAATACACCTCGATACCGGCTACGCCCGACGGCATCGGCAAGGTCTACCTGGGCCGCGAGATCTCGCACGTGATGGGGTTCCATGGCGCGCAATGGCTGGAGCGCACCGAGCGCATGGATGAAGAGCGGCCGGACCTCGTGTTGTGCGCGCTCGATCTCAGGCCCGGCATGGCGGTTGCAGACATTGGCGCGGGCACCGGCTTTTACGCCTGGCGTATCGCGCAGCGGGTCGGCGCGACCGGAATTGTCTATGCCGTCGACGTGCAGCCCGAAATGATCAAGGCGCTTGAACAACAGATGTCGCGGCGCGGCGTCGCCAATGTCCGTGCGGTGCTCGGCACCGCGGCGGATCCGAAGCTGGCGCCGGACAGTCTCGATCTCGCGTTAATGGTGGATGTCTATCACGAGTTGGAGCACCCGTACGAAACGCTCGCCGCGATCGTGCGCGCGGTGAGGCCCGGCGGACGCGTTGCGTTCGTGGAATTCCGCGGCGGCGATCCGAAGGTGCCGATCAAGCCTTTGCACACCATGACCGAGGCGCAGGTGCGGCGCGAAGCCGCTGTGCATCCGCTCGAATGGATCGCTACGACCCGCGAGCTGCCGTGGCAGCACGTGATCGTGTTCCGGAAAAAGTAAACGCCGCCGGCGAATCGCGGCAAATCGTTGCGTCAGGCCGCGAGCGCGCGTAACTGCGTCAGCAACCCGTCGGGAACCGCAATGCCGTGCGCGCGCGCGCCGGCTGCAAGCTGGTGCCGCCGCTCGCCGGGAAGGCGCACACCGTCGTCCTCCAGCATGGCGGCAATCAGGGTTTCGATGCGCTCTTCGTATGCCGCTGTCCCCGCGAGCGCGCCGGGATCGATCGCCAGCAGCGCGTGACCGAGGGATGCCGGCCGTCCCGGCTCGAAGAACGAGTCATTCTCGAAACCGAATTGCGCGCCGGTCAGCGCGCAGCACAGCAACTCGACCATCATGGCGAGCAGCACACCTTTCACACCGCCGATCGCCGCCATGCTGCCGGTCAACGCGGCTTTTGCATCGGTGGTCGGCTTGCCCTGGGCATCCAGAGCCCAGCCTTCCGGAATCGGTTTGCCCTCCTTCGCGGCGACCATGATCTTGCCGCGCGCGACTTCGGTCAACGACAAATCGATGATCAAGGCGGGCTTTCCGTGGCGCGGAAACACCGCGGCGATCGGGTTGGTGCCGAACAGCGGTTGCGTGCCGCCCCAGGCGTTGATCGCCGCCGGTGAATTCGTGAAGCCGATGCCGATCAGGCCGGCTGCCGCCAGCGGCGCAAGGTGGTAATCCATCGCGCCGCAATGGTGGCTGTGCGTCACGCCGCAAAACGCGACGCCGAATTCGCGCGCGCGCCGGGTTGCTTCACGCGTCGCCAGCTCCATCGCGAGATACGCGAGTCCGCCCTGCGCGTCGATCAGGCACGCGGCGCCTTTTTCATGGAAGATGCGCGGCTCGGCAGTGCCGCTCGCGCGGCCTTCTTTCACGTGCTGCGCATAAAGCTGCACACGCGACAGGCCGTGGCCGCCGAGGCCTGCCATCTCGGCAGCGACTAGCGACCGCGCGGTCGCGACGGCCATGGCAGACGAAGCGCCGGCGCGCGTCAGCGCGGCGGCCACAAGTTGCGTCACTTCGCCGATCGAAAGATTTTTATCCATGCGCGCCGACCGCGAAGAGCCGCCAACTCAGGCCGCTTGTTCTACCAATAAGGACTGCCCCGGCTTGACGCGGCTGAACACGACCGGCTTGGTCGTAACCTGGAATTTGCCGGCGCTCCAGGTCACGCAGGTGAAACGCGAGTTCTCGAGATCGCGCACAGCGGGGAAATCGCTGCGAAAATGCGCGCCGCGCGAGTCCTCGCGCGCCATCGCCGCGAAGTTGATCGATTTACTGACCAGGATCTGGCTCTTGAGATTCAGCCAGTCGTGCCACGTCAGGTTGAACGCGAGATTACCGGCTTCGACGCCGATGCCATCGAGCCGCGCGTCGAGTTCATCAAGCCGGCCTTCAGCGCGCTGCATGCTTTGCAGGTCGCGCACGATGCCGACGTCGTCCCACATCACATCGTATAACTCTTCGCGTATCGCGTTGAGATCGCCGGCGGGTCTCGCGAGCGGCGAGCGGCAGCGCGCGACTGCAGCGTCCAGCGCATCCTGGTCGGGCGCATGGAAAACCCCGTTGGCCTTGACCCAGCCCGGCAACAGGTCGCCAGCGATGCCGCCGAACACCGTCGAGTTGGCGACGCCATTGCCGCCGAGCCGGTTGGCGCCGTGCACGCCGCCCGAATCTTCGCCAGCGACGAAGAGTCCCGGCAGGCTGGTCGAGCAATCGCCTTTGAACGCCACGCCGCCCATCATGTAGTGCGCGGTCGGCACGACTTCAACGAGGCCGCCGGCGAGATCAAAGCCGCAATCCTCGCAGCGCTCGACCATGCCTTTGAAGTTCTTGCGGTTGTTAGCGGCCCCCAGATGCCCCATCGCGATATAGACGCCGCCGTTGGGCGTGGTGCGGCCGGCGCGCATTTCGGCGAAGATGCCGCGCGATACGATGTCGCGCGTGGCGCGCTCCAGCTTCGCGTCGTAATTGCCCATGAAGCGCTGTTTGTCGCCGTTCAACAGGTAGCCGCCCGCCCCGCGCAGTCCTTCTTCCAGCACCGTGCCCGTCATGCGCGTGCCCGTGCCCGCGAGCAGCCCGGTCGGATGAAACTGCACCATCTCCATGTCGCGCAGCGTAAGTCCCGCGCGCAAGGCCATCGCCATGCCGTCGCAGGTCTTGTCGCCGGACGGCGTGTGGTACTTGTACATCGTCGGTCCGCCGCCGGTGCCGAGCAATACGGCCTGCGCCTGTACGAACACGAGCTCGCCGCTGCGCACGTCTATCATCAGCACGCCGGCCAGCGCATCGCCCGCCTTGTTCTTCACGAACTCGACCGCGCGATGTTCTTCCAGCCGGTTAATGCCGCGCGCCCATACCTGCTCGGCGAGGCGGTTGATGATCTCGATGCCGGTCAGGTCGCCCTTGTGCACCGTGCGGTCGAACGTCTGGCCCGCGAACGCTTTCTGGTGGATAGTGCCGTCGGGGTTGCGGTCGAAAAAACAGCCGAGTTCGTTTTCCAGTTCGTGGATGCGCTCTATCGCGACATTCACCAGCGTCCACGCGAGGTCCTGGTCGGGCAGCCATTTGCCGCCTTCGATGGTGTCCATAAAGTGGCGTTCGATTGAATCGCCTTCCGCCAGCGCGACGTTATAGCCGCCCTGGACCATGCGCGTGCAGCCGCATTTTCCCAGCAGTCCCTTCACGGCAACCGTAATCGAGAGATCGGGGTTCTTCTGGTGCGCGTGCAGCGCAGCGAAAAGGCCTGCTCCGCCTGATCCGAGGATCAATATGTCAGTTTTT
>JBKJMN010000267.1:0-37379 GCA_046596405.1 Burkholderiales bacterium | reverse complement strand
AAGATATTTCTCGTGGTGCCCGACGCGCCAATGGAAGAAGTCGCGCAGCTGAAGACCAGCCGCAAATTGAGCAGCAGCGGCGGTCTCCGCCTCGGCGTGCTCGATAACAGCAAGTCCAACGCCGATCACCTGCTCCAGATCATCGTCGAAGGCGTCAAGAAGGAATACAAGGTCGATTCGGTGG
This sequence comes from Burkholderiales bacterium, assembly GCA_046596405.1. Taxonomy (GTDB): domain Bacteria; phylum Pseudomonadota; class Gammaproteobacteria; order Burkholderiales; family SG8-41; genus PALSA-1004. The sequence continues at coordinate 37,195 of JBKJMN010000267.1, read as the reverse complement.
TAATCAAGCGCAAACCGGCGTCGAGCCGGCCAGCGACCGCGGAAATGCTCGACGAACTCGCGCAGGAGGCCGATCTCGTCATCAGTGCGATGGCGGATTGAGGGTCATGCACGTCGTGGAGTGTCCACGACATGGCGCAGTTGACGAAGCGCGGCCTGATCGCCGCGGTGGTGTGTTCCGATACGTTCATGAAGCTCGGCATGGCGCAGGCGAAAGTTTTCGGCGTGCCCGATCTGCCGTTGCTGAAAATCCAGCATCCGCTCGGCGGTTTAAGCATGGACAAGGTGATCGAGCGCGCAGCGATTGCGCTGCCGCAGCTCATCAAAGTAGTGAAGGAGAAGCAGACATGAGCTCGCTCAGCTCGCTGCTGCAGGCGCCGGGCGCCATGGTCCAGTGCGACGACGATCCGGAAGCCGTGTACGAATTCCTGTGCGAGAAGGGCTGGAGCGACGGCCTGCCGGTGATTCCGCCGACGCCCGAACGCGTCGAGCGCATGCTCGCTTACTGCGATCGCGATTTCGACCAGGTCGTCGTTAAAATCCCGCCGCGCTTCGGCGTCGCGACGCCGTTGCGCATCGCTGCCAATGCCGTGATGGCCGGCTGCAAACCGGAATATTTCCCGCTCGTGCTGCTGGCGCTCGAGACGCTCGCCGAAGAGCAGTACAACCTGTACGGCACGCAGGCGACCACCCATCCGTGCACGCCGATGCTGATATTCAACGGCCCGATCGCGAAGGAAGTCGGCCTGAATTCCGGTAACAATGTGATGGGCAATTATTTCCGCGCCAACGCGGCAATCGGGCGCGCCGTGCGCCTGGCACTCGTCAACATCGGCGCGGCGATTCCGGGTACCGGCGACATGGCGACTGCCGGTACGCCGGCAAAGTTCACGTTTTGCGTCGCGGAGAACGAGGACGTGAGTCCGTGGGAGCCGCTGCATGTGGAACTGGGCATGCCGAAGGAGGCCACGACGGTGACTGCCGTTGCCGCCGAAGGTCCGCACAACGTCAACGACCATGAAAGCAACAGCGCCGAAGGCATCCTGACGATGATCGCCGGCACCATGGCGAACACCGGATCCAACAACGCGTACTACGACGGGCAGCCGGTGATGGCATTCGGTCCCGAGCATGCGCAAACGGTCGCCGCGGGCGGCATGAGCAAGGCCGACGTGAAAAAATGGCTGTGGGAACACGCGACCATACCGATGTCGAAGTTTTCGAAAGAAGGCATCGAACGGCGCTTTCGCCGCAAGCTCGCCGACAAATTTGCCAACGCACCGCTCGACACGCCCGTGCACATGTGGGGCAAGCCGGAAGATCTGATCATTATCGTCACCGGCGGCGCCGGCAAGCATTCCCAGTGGGTGCCGACGTTCGGCAATACGCGCGCGGCGACGCGTGCGTTGAAGCGCGCGGATGGCGAACTGGTCAAGTCGATCAGGGAACTCAAGCGCGGTTGAGTGTTATGTGCCAGGCAGTGTCTCAGCAAGCGTGGATATCGGACCGCCTGCTTGCCAGCAATGAAAGTGATCGAGTAAGCCGATTATCACGGGTGTTCGTGTGAAATTTGTCGGCGCTCTGGCGTTCATCGTCGCATTGCCCGCGTTGGCGCAGAACTACCCGTCACGTCCCGTGCGGTTCATCGTGCCGTTTCCGGCGGGCAGTTCCACCGACGCGACGGCGCGCCTCGTGGCACAAGACCTCGCGATCGCATTGCAGGGACAGGTCGTGATCGACAATCGCGGCGGCGGCAGCGGGAGTATCGGCACCGAGATCGCGGCGCGCGCCGCGCCTGACGGTCAGACCCTCTTGCTCGGTACCACCAGCACGCTCGCGGTGGCGGTCGTCGCGAATGCCCGACTCGGCTACGATCCCATCGGCGACTTTGCGCCCGTCTCGCTCATCGGCAGTTCACCCTACGTGCTCGCGGTGCATCCCGCGCTGCCCGCCGCCTCGCTGCGCGAACTGATTGCCCTCGCTCGCGCGCAGCCCGGCCGCATCAGTTATGCTTCCGCTGGCAACGCGAGCCTCGGCCATCTGGCGGGAGAACTCTTTACCGTAATGACGGGCACGCGTTTGAACCACGTGCCGTACAAGAGTTCGGCGCTCGCCGTCATCGACGTGCTGAGCGGCCGCATCGAATTGCAATGGGGCAGCATTTCTCCGACGCTGCCGCACATCCACAGCAGCCGGCTTCGCGCGCTTGCAACGACCGGCACCAAGCGCGTAACCGCGCTGCCAGACGTGCCAACCGCGATCGAGGCGGGCGTACCGGGCTACGATGTTGCGCTGTGGATGGGTGTCCTCGTCCCCGCGTCGACGCCGCCGACGATCGTCGCGCTGCTCAATCGTCAACTCGTTGCCGTCGTAACCAGACCCAGGATGCACGCGGCGTTGATTGCGCAGGGACTGGAGCCGATGCCCGGTTCGGCGGCGGTATTCGCCGCGCACATACGCAGCGAAATAAACAAGTGGCGCCGCGTCGCGCAGACGGCAGGGATGAAGGTGGAATAAGCACCTACCCGATGAACGCGCCGTCGCGTGTAGCCGTCAGCCGGCGCCTTCAGCGCGGCTTCGGTGCCTATGGTCTCGTCTGCATCGCTGCCGCGTTCGCGTCTGCATAACACGTGTCAAGACTCAACCATGCCCGCAATAGTGCCGCTTCACGAAGTAATCACGCGGATTCCGCGCGGGCCGCGGATAGTCGCGGACATGCGCGCTTCGCCGGCCGGCGCGAGCGTGACCGTTTGCGCGAGGCCGAGTGCCGCCAGCGTGGCGGCAATTTCGGCGGCCGCCGGATGGTGCCCGCTGATTTTCAGGAATTCGCAGCCGCGGTCTTCAAGCTTGTCGGCGGGATGCGCCGCGCAGTCCCATTGAATTAGCGCGGGCATCAAGCCGCCGCCGATGAGCGCCCCATCGTCGGGTATCGTGATCCGCCATGTGTAGTCGCCACGGCTCATCGGATGTATGACGCCGGGGGTTTTTTGCGCGTGCTCCAGCGCCGCATCTATATTCGTCGTACGTGCCGCCCATGTCAGCAGACGCGGACCCTCGCGCAGCCTCGCGCGCAGCTTTTCGTCATCCAGGCCGAACCAGCGCGGTCGTGACGGTGCCTCGCCGGCGGGATCGATTGCAATGATTTCGAGATAGGCGCGCACACCGAGCCGCAGCACCCTGTTGTGTGTTCCCATCACGAGGTGGCGGCCGCCTGCCTGCGGTGCGACGCCGAGCAGATCCTCGACGAACGCAGCGCCCTGCTCCAGCGTGTGCGCGCCGACGATGAGATGATCGAATTCGCACGCAGCGCCGGTGCCGCGTCCAACTTGGGTCATGGCTTTGCAGCGGGCTTGAGCGGCGGGATGTTTTCCGGAATGTAAATCGGCTTGAAGCTGAAGAGATCGGGATCGTCGGTGTCGATGTTGACGAGCGTCGCGTGGACTTCGTCCGCGCCATGCACCATCAGGCGCGTTACATTCATGATGCGCTTGCGTCCTGGCCCGATCAACGGCTGGTCGATCACGAGATGGTGCTGGTCGCCATGGATGAGCAGGACCGGCTTGCCCCAGGCGATCGAATTGCGCTTCAGCGCATTCAACGTGTCATTGAAGCCCGAGCGCATATCGGTTTCGGGTGGCTCCTTGTCGAAGCGCAGGTGGGCCTGGAATGCGAGCACGATCCCTTTGGCGCCGCTGTCCTTCGCGCGCGCGAAAACCGCGTCTATCCACGCGAGGTTGGCGGAATTGCGCTCGATGTATTCGTTGACGGCCGCATGGTCGCGCTGCAGGTTGTTGTTGCTGCCCGGGATGTGCACGGTGGCGAATACGACGCCGCCGCGCTCCCAGCGAGCGTTCTCGATGAACTTCGAATATCGCGCATCCGTGCTTTGCGGCGTGACGCGCAGCGGCGCTCTGCCGAGACTGCTCGAAGGGTCCGCAAAAAACATTTGGCGCACCCGCGCCAGCCGCTCGATCGGATCCATTGCGCCGCTGTTCGGGCGGTGGCAGTCGGTCCACTCGTTGTCGCCGGGCGTATAGACGAGCGCGCCTTCGAAAGTCGCGAACATGTCGCGCACTTTGCTGAATAGCGTGTCGTCGCAGCGCGTCTGACCGTTGATGATGTCGCCGACGTGAATGGTGAACGTCGGCCGCAACCCGTTGATGCGCGCGATCACGCGATCAAACGCTGCGTAGTCGCCCGGTATGTTGTACGGCATGTCGCCGATGGCGACGAAGCCGAAGCGCTCGGCGCGCGCGGCAACCGGCGCCGCCGATGTGGTAGCAACAATCGAACAGCACAGCAGGCGCAAGGCAAGGCGGGAGTTGGGCATGGGATCCGGAAAAGAAAATTGACGATTCTGACGGCGAGGTGTTGAGAGTTTATGACAAAACAGGTTCGCCCTGGCGGCAGCATAGGGCTTAGTGCAAAATAAGCGCCCTATGTCTTTGCGCACCGAGCTTCCATATCGCGCCGACAGCGCGGCGCTGTTCGAAACCGTCGCCGACCTGCCGTGGGCGGTGTTTCTCGACAGCGGCGGCCATCATCTGACGCAGTCGCGCTACGACATCATCGCCGCCGAGCCGCACACGACGCTCGTCACGCGCGGCAAGTTGACGGAAATCCGCAGCGATGCGATCGAGTTGTCGCGCGAAGATCCGCTTGTGCTGCTGCGCCGCTATCTGGACTGCGATCCCGCATCCGCTTGCGATCTGCCGTTCCAGGGTGGCGCGCTCGGCTATTTCTCATACGATCTTGGCCGGCGGTTCGAGCGTCTGCCGGTGTTTGCCGAGGACGACGAAAAAATGCCTGTCATGGCGATCGGTATTTATGACTGGGCGGTCGTCGTCGATCATCTCGACCAGCGCAGCTGGCTGGTGTCACAGGCGCGATGCGTCGATACGCATACGCGCTGGAAGGAGCTGGTCGCGCGTTTCAGCACGCAGCCCGTGGAGCGCGCGCGCGTGCCTTTCCGGATCACGGCGCCGCTGGCGTCGAGCTTGTCGCGCGAGCGTTACGCCACGGCATTCAAACGCGTGCTCGACTACATACAGGCGGGCGACTGCTACCAGATTAATCTCGCGCAGCGTTTCGCGGCACCTGCCGCCGGCGATCCATGGCTTGCTTATCAGGCGCTGCGCGTCATCAATCCGGCGCCGTACAGCGCGTATATTAATACGCCATATGGCCAGGTTCTATCGGCGTCGCCCGAGCGCTTTCTGAAGCTCGACCGCCGCCATGTGGAAACCAAACCGATCAAGGGCACGCGCCCGCGTGCCGGCCACCCGCGGGTCGATGCGGTGCTGGCAACGGAATTGAAGGCCAGCGAGAAGGACCGCGCGGAGAACGTGATGATCGTCGATCTGCTGCGCAACGATCTTTCCAAGAACTGCGAGCCCGGCTCGGTGCGCGTGCCCAAGCTGTTCGACGTCGAGAGTTTCGCGACCGTGCATCATCTCGTGAGCACCGTCACCGGTACGCTGCGAGAGGGCCGCGATGCGCTCGACCTGCTGCGCGGCTGCTTTCCCGGCGGGTCGATCACCGGCGCGCCCAAACTGCGCGCGATGCAGATCATCGAAGAACTCGAGCCGCACCGCCGCGGCGTCTATTGCGGGGCCATCGGCTATATCGGCTGCGACGGCAATATGGATCTCAACATCGCGATCCGTACGCTGGTTTATGCGGGCGGCACCATCCGCTTCTGGGCCGGCGGCGGCATCGTCGCCGATTCAAAGTGTGATGACGAGTATCAGGAAACGTTCGACAAGGCCGCGTCCATGCTCAAGCTGCTGCAGCAGACGGCGTCGAGCCAAATCGGCGGCTGAGCCCGCGCAACGCATGTCTTTCGATCCCACCCTCCATCAGATAGTGGTCGTCGGCGGCGGCGCCGGCGGGCTCGAACTCGCGACGCAGCTCGGCGACAGTGTCGGCCGCCGGCGGCGTGCGGGAATCACGCTCGTCGACCGGATGCGCACGCACATGTGGAAGCCGCTGCTGCACGAGGTCGCGGCCGGGAGCATGGATCCCGATCAGCATCAACTCGATTACCTCGCGCAGGCGCGCTGGCACGATTTCCGTTTTCAGCTCGGCGAGATGGAGGGCCTCGACCGCGCGCGGCGGGAAATCATGGTCGGCCCGTGGCGCGACGATACCGGCGCCGAAATCATTCCGCGCCGGGCGCTACGGTATGACACGCTCGTGGTCGCGGTCGGCAGCCATACCAACGACTTTGGCACGCCGGGCGCGCGCGAATTTGCGCTGTCGCTCGACACGCCGCGCGACGCCGAGCGTTTTCATCAGCGGCTGCTGAACGCCTGCCTGCTCGCCAACGCCCAAACGGAACCGCTGCGCGCCGAGCAATTGCAGGTCGTGATCATAGGCGCGGGCGCGACCGGGGTCGAACTGGCCGCCGAACTGCACAAGACGACCCGCGAGCTGCTCGCGTACGGGCTCGACCGCATCAATCCCGAGCGCGACGTGAAGTTCAGCATCATCGAAGCCGCGCCGCGCGTGCTGCCGGCATTGCCCGAACGATTATCCGAAGCGACAGAAAAGCTGTTGCGCGGGCTCGCCGTGCAGGTGTTCACTGGCGAACGCGTGACGGAAATTACGGCGTCCTGCGTGCAGACTGCCAGCGGGAAAAGAATTCCCGCCGAACTCGTGGTGTGGGCGGCGGGCATCCAGGCGCCTGAGTTTCTGCAGGACCTCGGCGGGCTCGAATCCAACCGCCTGAACCAGCTCGTTGTGAAGCAGACCATGGAAACGACGCGCGACGCGGATATATTCGCGTTTGGCGACTGCGCCGAATGCCCGTGGCCGGGACACCCGCGACCGGTGCCGCCGACCGCGCAGGCCGCGCACCAGCAGGCGTCGCACCTCGTCACTACGATGAAGCGGCGCTTGCGCGGCGAGGCGCCGCGGCCGTGGACGTACCGCGACTTCGGTTCGCTGGTGTCGCTCGGCCACTACAGCACCGTCGGCAGTTTGATGGGCAGGCTCATTGGCGGCGCGCTTTTCATCGAGGGTTACTTCGCGCGCATGATGTATGTGTCTCTTTACAAGCTGCATCTCTACGCGCTGCACGGTTTCGCGCGCGTTTTTTTCGAGACGCTGGCGCGCATGATTACGCGGCGCACGGAGCCGCGCGTTAAATTGCACTGAACTGCGGATGCGTGATGGGTGATGGGTGATGAGTGATGCGTGAAAGCAATAACGTCGGTGCCGCTCCTTCGTAATACTCACACTTTTTACCCATTACCCATTACCCATTACCCATTACCCATTACCCATTACCCATTACCCATTACCCATTACTCATCGCCCATCGCCCATCGCCCATCATCGATTTTTCCGCGTGATATTATTGGCGAATGGCTACTGTTGAAATCACCAAAGACAATTTTGAGGAAGTCATCACCAAAAACAAGATGGTGATTCTCGATTTCTGGGCATCCTGGTGCGGTCCGTGCAAAGCGTTCGGGCCGACGTTCGAGGCGGCGTCCGAAAAATATCCGGACGTGGTGTTCGGCAAGGTCAATACCGAAGAGCAGCAGGAGCTCGCCGGGCAATTTCAAATCCGCTCGATTCCGAACGTGATGCTGTTTCGCGAGCAGGTCGTGCTGTTCGCTCAGCCGGGTGCGATGCCTGCCGCGGGCATAGACAGCGTGATCGAGCAGGCGAAGGCGCTCGACATGGACAAGGTACGCGCGGAAGTCGCCGAGGCCGAGGCGCACAGCGCCGGCGAAGTAAAGCCGTAAGTCTTCGCGCTTACCGTAGGTTTGCGCGCTGACCTTTACGCGAGCTCGCTCGATTTGGACGTTATCCTGATTTCGCCCGGCTGGGCGGCGGGCGGCAGCTCGTAGTCACGCCCTCCCCAGTTGACGTCGAGGATTTCGGCGTTGGCGCTTTGGCCCACGGGAAACGGAAAGAACCGCGCGAGCTTGTCGAGCTGGTCCGGCATGTGAAACGCGGCCGACTGCCCGATTTCGGGTGCGACGGCGCGTTTTTTGCGGACGATCAGACCAAGCTCGTAAGCCGTTTGCAGCGCGCGCGCCGCGCTGCAGTCGAAGCCCGCCAGCACGAGGTTGTAGCACAAGAGTCCGGCGTTCCATGACGTGAGATGCCCGCACAACAGGCGCTGCCGCGGATGCACCGGCACCGTGATGGCGAGTAGGCCGGTATCGTCCTTGACCGCGGCGTAGATTTTTTCGAGGAAAGCGCCGACGTTGCGCTGATGCTCGAGCACGTGCGAGCACCAGACGACGTCAAACTGGCGGTCGAGCACGAGCTGATTGAAATCCCCGACGTAGTCGGCGCCCGGGTCGAGGTCGACCGAAAAAACCTGCTTGCCGTAATGGCGGAAGAACCGGGTGTGCTCGCCCGCGCCGCTGCCGATATCGAGCACGGTCTCGAAATCGTATTCCTCGATCAGGCGCAAAATCGTGTTGACCGACCAATCGAGTTGAAAGTGGTGCGTATCCACTGATTTCCCTAGCGTTGAGAATCCGTGCGCCGGATCGAAGTACATCGATTCACTCGCGGCATTACTTTTCCTTCGCTGCGCTCGTGTATACGATTTCGACGAACTGGTCCGCTTTTAGGAAGCCGTTGCCCCATTTGGCGTCGAAATCCTTGCTCGGTTTGGCCGCGACCGCCTGAGCGAGCGTTTTCCCGGCCTTGACCATCGCAGCGACGTTCGCGTTGACCTTCACGAGCATGTCGCGATAGGCCTTGAGCTCGGCCTTGTTAGACAGCGGCCCGTGGCCGGGAATGATTTTGCTCGTGTCGTCGGTGATCTTCAGTACGCGCTCGGCCGCCGCGATCATGCCCTTGACCGAACCGCCGGTGCCGGTGTCGATGAAAGGATAAAGGCCGTTGAAATACGTGTCGCCCATGTGCACGACGTTGGCAGTGCGGAAGTGGATGATCGAGTCCCCGTCGGTATGCGCGCCGGGCGCGTGAATGGCCGTCGCCTCGTCGCCGTTCAGATGAAAGGTCACGGTGTCCCTGAACGTGATCACGGGCAGTCCCGCCGCCGGTGTCGGGCCGTACGCGGACTTGAAGAATTCGATCGGCGTTCTGGCGGACAGGCGCTTTCTGACGTTATCCTGGGCGACGATCACGACGCCGGCTTTGCCGAGGGTTTCGTTGCCGCCGGTGTGATCGAAATGCCAGTGCGTGTTGATGAGCATGCGCACCGGTTTGTCGGAGATCGCCTTGATCGCGGCGAGGATGCGCGCCGTCAGCGGCGCAAACTGGTCGTCGATCACGAATACGCCGTCGTCGCCGGCCGACACGCCGATGTTGCCGCCTTCGCCTTCCAGCAGATAAAGATTCTGCGTGAGCTTGGTAGTCTTGATCTCCACCTTGTCGAAGCGGTCGGACTGGGCGGCGGCAGGCAGGCTGAACAACGCGAAAAAGAGGACAAGCACGATTTTCATGGGATTACCCTGAAGAAATTGCTTAGTCGAATCCTAACATGCGAACTTACGCCAATGTATTTGAGAGTCGGCGGGGCTGGCTGGTGGCAAACACTGACCGGCAAAAACAAACCTAAAAGCGTTTGCCATTCTTTTTGATACCCCCTTGAGGGGCACAGAGGGCACAGAGATCACAGAGGGAAAGTCAAAATCGACAGTGTTCCAGAAGTTTTCTTAAGCATTTCCTCTGTGTCCTCTGTGGCAAATAGCTTTTGAATTTGTTCGCTGCTTGGGCGCGCTGTGAATTTGCTAAACTGCGCCAAGACAGTCAATGTGCACCCACCATGAGCGATTTTGATTTCACCAGAGACGATCTTGAGCGCGCCGCGGTAAACGTTTATCAGACGTTCGCGGCCACGCCGCAATTCGCGTGGCCCTTGCTCGGTGCCGAATTGGGCGCCGAAGTGTGGGTCAAGCACGAGAACTTCACGCCGACCGGCGCGTTCAAAGTGCGCGGCGGGCTCGTCTACTTTCACGAGCTGCTGGCCGGGGGCACGCGTCCGGCTGGCGTCATCAGCGCGACGCGCGGCAATCATGGCCAATCGGTCGGCTATGCCGCACGCAAAAACAGATTGGCGGCGACCATCGTCGTCCCGCATGGCAACAGCGTGGAAAAAAACGCCGCGATGCGCGCGCTCGGTGTTGAGCTCGTCGAGCACGGCACGGACTTTCAGGAGTCGCGCGAGCACGCGGCACGGTTGGCCGGCGAGCGCGGGCTGCACATGATTCCGGCCTTTCATCCGCATCTCGTGCGCGGCGTGGCGACTTACGCGCTGGAGCTTCTGCGCGCCGTGCCCGATCTCGCGACGGTCTATGTGCCAATCGGGCAGGGCTCGGGTATCTCCGGCATGATCGCGGCGCGCGATGCACTGGGGCTCAAGACCGAAATCGTCGGCGTGGTGTCCGCGCACGCGCCCGCTTACAAGCTGTCGTTCGAGTCGCGCAAGCTGACCGAGCATGCGGTTACGACTGAACTTGCCGACGGCATGGCCTGCCGCGTGCCCGATGCGGCGGCGCTCGAGATCATCTGGCGCGGTGCGGCGCGCGTGCTCGCCGTGACCGACGAGGAGGTCGCGACGGCGATGCGGTTGTATTTCAGCGCCACGCACAGCACGGCGGAAGGCGCGGGGGCGGCGCCGCTGGCCGGCGCGCTGCAGGAGCGCGCGCGCAATCGTGGCAAGCGGATTGCAGTCGCGCTGACCGGCGGCAACGTCGATCGCGCGATGTTTGCGCGCGTGCTGGCCTGAAGCCGCGAACCCCTCCCGGAGCATTTCCTCGCAGCCGGAATCTGCGGCAGCAGCCCGCCGGCCAATCTTGACGCTTAAATGTCAGGGCTGTATCATTCATATATGAATAGAAAGTCTGCGGTAGCCCTCAAACCCGTTCCCGTTTCGAATACCCGGCAGTTGATGCGCACGCTCGTGCGCGCGTCGCACGCCGTGGAAGACCGTTGGGAGGCGGCGTTGGCGCAGGTGGAGCTATCGGGGCCCAAGTTCATTGCCCTGACAGTGCTGATAGAGGCGGGCGCGCCCTTGAGCCTGGGCGATCTCGCCGCCAAGTTGACCTGCGTCAGGTCGAACATCACGCAACTGGTGGATCGTCTCGAGGCCGACGGGCTGGTTCGCCGCGTCGACGATCCGACCGACCGGCGGGGGAAGCGCGCGGAAGTCACGCCGCTCGGCGTGCAGCGCCAGGCCGCCGGCGAGCGTCGGGTGCAGAAGACATTTAAGGATCTCGACAAAATTCTCGCGGGATACGATCACACCGAGATGGAGCGCATGCTCAACGCGCTTTTGTAATTGTTTCTGGCGTAGTAGAAGCAGGAGATTGTTGTGCAACTAAATTATTTTTTTACCGGGCGGTCCCGCAGTCTGTTGAAGGCAAGCGCATTCACACTCGCGGTGCTCGCGCTCGCCGGCTGCGGCAACAAGAATGCCGCGCAGGCACCGCCGCCGCCGGAAGTGAACGTCATCAAGGCGGCCGCGCAGCCGATCGCCGTATTCGAGGAATATGTCGGCCAGACCGAGGCTGTCGACACCGTCGAAATCCGCGCGCGCGTCGGCGGCATCCTTGAGCGCCAGGGTTTCGAGGACGGGGCGCGCGTCAAGCGCGGCGATCTGCTGTTCGTGATCGATCAGCAGCCGTTTATCGCCGCGCTCGCGCAGGCCAAAGCGGCGCTCGCCCAGACGCAGGCCACGCACGTGAATTCGAAGCAGAGCCTGGCCCGCATCCGGCCGCTGCTTGCCGACAAGGCGATCAGCCAGCAGGACCTCGACGCCGCGGTCGCGCGGGAAGGCACGGATGCCGCAACTGAAGACGCGGCGCGCGCGCAGGTCAGGACGGCCGAGCTCAATCTCGAATACGCGACGATCCACGCGTCGCGCGACGGCGTGATCAGCAAGGCGCTGATCAAGCCCGGCGGGCTCGTCAATGCCTCGACGACTTTGCTCACCACGCTTTATTCGGTCGATCCGATGTACGTGAATTTCACGGTGAGCGAGCAGAAGCTGATGGAGATGCAGCGGCAACTCAAGCGCAACCCCGGCGAAGAGAAAGGCCGGCTGCCGCCGTTCCGGCTGAAGCTCGCGGACGGCACCGAGTACAAGTCGAGCGGCACGCTGAATTTCGTCGATGCGGCGGTCGATCCGAAAAGCGGCACGCTGCAGGTGCGCGTGCAGGTGCCCAATCCGGAGCGTCTGCTGCGCGCGGGCCAGCTCGTGCGCGTGATTTTCCCTTCGCTGCAGCCGCTGAATGCGTTTCGCATCCCGCAGCAGGCGGTGCAGGAATTGCAGGGCAAGCGCTCGGTGTACGTGGTCGATGCGGAAAGTAAGGCCCAGTTTCGCGAGATCAGCGCCAAAACGCGGCTCGAAAACGATTGGGTCGTCGAAAGCGGTATTGCCGAAGGCGAGCTGGTGATCGTCGAAGGCATCCAGAAAGTGCGTCCCGGCGCGCCGGTGAAACCTGTCACCGGCGCGCCGGCGGCGGATGAGGCGAAAAAGGCGGGCGACGACAAAGGCGGTGCCGCGAAAAAAAGCGACGCCAAAAAAGACGCGACTTACGACGTGAAAGGCGCGGCGCCGGCGCCGGACAAGGGCGCGAAGTAATGTTTAATTTTTTCATCGACCGGCCGGTTTTCTCGGCGGTAATCTCGCTGATCATCTCGCTCGCCGGCGGTGTCGCCGTGCTCGGCCTGCCGATCACGCAATACCCGCAGATCGTGCCGCCGCAGGTGCTGGTCTCGACTGCGTTTCCGGGCGCCAATGCGACCGTCGTCGCGCAGTCGATCGCCGCGCCCATCGAGCAGCAGGTCAACGGCTCGAAGAACATGATTTACATGGATTCGAAGAGCGCGAACGACGGCACTTACACGCTGACCGTCACGTTCGACGTCGGCACCAACCAGGATCTCGCGGCGGTCGACGTGCAGAATCGCGTCGCGGTCGCGCAAAGCGGCTTGCCTGCCGACGTGATCCGCCAGGGCATCCAGATCCGCAAGCAGTCGACGGATTTTTTGAGCGTGATCGCGCTGACCTCGCCCGACAAGCGCTACGACTCGATCTTCCTCAGCAACTACGCCCTCTTGAACATCCAGGACGCGATGGCGCGCATTCCGGGCGTCGGCTTCGTGCGCTTGTTCGGCGCGCGCGACTACAGCATGCGCATCTGGCTCGATCCGGACAAGATGGCGCGCCTGGGCGTGACTGCGGGCGATGTCGTGCGCATCGTGCAGGAGCAGAACGTCGTCGCGCCGGCCGGGCGCATCGGCGTCGCGCCGGTGCCGGCGGGCCTGCAGATGCAGTATTCGGTAACGGTCCAGGGCCGGCTCGTTGATGTGACTCAGTACGAGGACATCGTGGTGAACGCCGCGACCAACGGCAAGATCGTGCGCCTGAAGGACATTGCGCGCATCGAGCTGGGCGGCGCCGACTATTCGATCAACGTGCAGGAGCGCGGGCTGCCCGGCGTGTTCATCGGCATTTTCCTGCAGCCGGACGCCAACGCGCTCGACGTCGCCAAGGGCGTGACCAAAACCATGGATACGCTCGCGCAATCGTTTCCGCCGGGCATGGTCTATTCGGTTCCGTACACGACCACGCCGTTCGTCACCGAATCGATGAAAGAAGTGATGAAGACGCTGTTCGCGGCGATCGTGCTCGTGCTGATCGTCGTGTTCCTGTTCCTGCAAAGCTGGCGTGCGACGCTGATTCCGATGCTGGCGGTGCCGGTATCGCTGCTCGGCACTTTCGCCGTGTTTACGGCGCTCGGGTTCACCATCAATACACTGACACTCTTCGGCCTGGTGCTCGCGATCGGTATCGTCGTCGATGACGCGATCGTGGTCGTCGAAGCAGTGCAGCACAAGCTCGATACCGAAAATCTGTCGGCGCCGGACGCGACCAAGGCGGCACTCGCTGAAGTCGGCGGCCCGGTGGTCGCGATTGCGATTGTTTTGTCGGCGGTCTTTATCCCGGTCGCTTTTCTGGGCGGCCTGACCGGCCAGTTGTACAAGCAGTTTGCGCTGACGCTCGCCACTTCGGTGCTGTTGTCGGCGGTCGTCGCGCTGACGCTGACGCCGGCATTGTGCGCTTTGCTGCTGCATCCGGCGGCGGAGTCCCAACACCGCGGCATGCTCGCGCGCTTCTTCGGCTGGTTCAACCGCCTGTTCGCGGCGTTCACGGATCGTTATGCGACTTCGGTTGCGACGCTGATCCGGCGTGCGCTGCTCGTGATGGTGACCTTCGCCGCGCTGCTCGGCGTGCTCTACGTCATGCTCAGCACGCGGCCGACGGGTCTCGTGCCCGATGAAGACCAGGGCTATATGTTTGCCGTCGTGCAATTGCCGCCGGGCGCGTCACTCGAGCGCACCAACGCGGCGGTCGCCAAGTTGACCAGGATCGTCAACGAGCAGGCCGGCATCAACGGTGTCGCGTCGATTTCCGGCTTCAACCTGCTGACCGGCCTGGCGACGTCGTATAACGCGACGGCGTTCATCCGCCTGAAGCCGTGGGACGACCGCCACAAGGCCGAGGAGTCGGCGACTTCGATATTGCGCGCGCTGACCGGGCGGCTCAACAGCGAGATCAAGGATGCGAATATCCTGGTGTTGAATCCGCCGCCGATCCGCGGTCTGGGCACCACCGGCGGCTTCGAGTTCATCCTGCAAAGCCGCGGCGGCGGCGACGTCGCCGAATTCTCCAAAGTGCTGCAGGGCTTTCTGGGCGAAGCGCGCAAGCGTCCGGAACTGGGTTTCGTGTTCGCGAACTTCGACGACCGGGTGCCGCAAATCGAGTACGAAGTCGATCGCGACAAGGTCAAGAGCTACGGCATCGTCCTGTCCGACGTCTTCTTCGCGTTGCAGACTTTCCTCGGCGGCTATTACGTAAACGATTTCAACCTGTACGGCCGCACGTTCCGCGTGCAGGCCCAGGCCGAGGGTTACGCGCGCGCCTATCCCGAGGACGTGAAGCGCTATTACGTGCGCAGCGCATCTGGCGACATGGTGCCGCTTTCCACCGTGGTCAAACCCAAGCCGATCAACGCGCCTGAATATTTTCAGCGCTACAACATTTACCGCTCGGCGAGCATCAACGGCGGCGCCGCGCCCGGCTACAGCTCGGGTCAGGCGGCGCAGGCGATGGAAGAGCTCGCGAAGTCGCTGCCCACCGGCTACGGCTACGAATGGACCGGCGCCACGTTTCAGGAAAAGAAAACCGGCGGTCAGACCGGCTACATTTTCGCGCTGTCGCTTTTGTTCGTGTTTCTGGTGCTCGCCGCGCTGTATGAATCGTGGGCGATGCCGATCGCGATCCTGCTCGTCATTCCGTTCGGCGTGCTCGGGGCGTTCCTCGGGCTCTACATGCGCGACTTCGCGAATAACGTGTACGCGCAGATCGGCCTCATCATGCTGATCGGGCTGGCGGCGAAAAACGCTATTCTGATCGTGGAATTCGCCAAGCTCGCGCGCGACCGCGGCGAATCGATCGTCGACGGTGCGCTGCAGGGCGCACGGCTGCGCCTGCGGCCGATCCTGATGACGTCGTTTGCATTTATTCTGGGCACTGTGCCGCTCGCTATCGCGACCGGTGCGGGCGCCGGGGCGCGCCAATCGCTCGGCACCACGGTCGTATTCGGCATGTTGCTCGCGACCATGCTCGGTATCTTCGTGATCCCGGTGTTTTACGTCGTGATCCAGCGCATCAGCGAGCGCCGCTCGCCGTTTGCGCGCGATCCGCAACCGACCCCGCCCGTGCCCGCTCCCGATCCGGAGGACGGCACATGAAACGGCTGTTGATTGTCGCTCTCTCGGCGTTGCTGGCGGGTTGTGCAATGGGGCCGAAGTACAAGCGGCCAGAGGTAAAGACGCCCACCGAGTTTCGCGGGCAGACGGTGCCGCTCGACCAGAAATCGCTCGCCGATCTCGAGTTCTGGGAGCTCTATCGCGACCCGGTGCTCGAAAAGCTCATCAGGGCCGCATTGGAGCGCAATTACGACGTCCGGATCGCGCTCGCGCGCGTCGAAGAGTTCCGCGCGGCGGCCGGCATCAGCGGGCTGGGCTCGATTCCCCAGGTCGCGGCGGGCGGGGGTGTTACGCGGTCGCGCATTTCGACGGTGGGCCCGACGCCGCTGCCGTCGACCACCGCGCCGGTGCGCACGACCTACCACGCGGAGATCGACGTCTCGTATGAAATCGACCTGTGGCGGCGTATCGCCAACCTGAATGCGGCCACTCGCGCCGAGCTGATAGCGTCTGAATATGCGCGGGACGCGACGCGCATCACGGTGATCGCGAATGTCGCATCCGCGTATTTCAACCTGCGCGCGCTCGACCAATTGCTGTCGGTGACGTTGGCTACGGTCGGCACGCGTGAAAAATTCATCGAGCTCACGCGTGCTCAGTTCGAGCGCGGCGTGGTATCGGGCCTCGACGTCAATCGCGCCGAGGCGAGCCTCGCTACCGCCCGCGCCGTGGTGCCGGATCTGAATAGCCAGCTTGCCCAGCAGGAAAATCTGCTGCAACTGCTGCTCGGGGAAAGTCCGGCGCCGATATTGCGCGAAGCGACGACCGAGCTGCGGTATTTTCCGGCGCCGCCCGACGTGCCGACCGGACTGCCCTCCGCGCTGCTCGAGCGGCGCCCGGACCTGCGCCAGTCGGAAAACGCCCTGATCGGCGCGAACGCGCGGTTGAAGGCGGTAAAAGCATCGCTATATCCGACCGTGTCGCTGACCGGCAGCTTCGGTTCGCAGAGTGCTGCCTTGACCAATCTCTTCACCGGGCCCGCCAAAATCTGGTCGTTCGGGCTCGGGCTCCTGCAGCCGATCATCGACGTCAACCGCAACAAGTTTCAGGTCGAAATCTACACCGCGCGCGAACGCGCCGCCATCCTGCAGTATCAGCAAACCGTCGCCCAGGCATTTCGCGAGGTGTCGGACGCGCTGGCGGCGCGTCAGGGCTTCCACGAAGCGCTCACCGCGCAGGACGCGCAGGTCGCGGCATTGCGCGCCGCGCGCGAGCAGGTGCTCAAACGCTACAACATCGGGTTCTCCTCGTATTTCGAGGTGATCGACGCCGAACGGGCGCTGTTCGAGGCGGAGCAGGCGCGCGTGCAGGTCTATCGCAACACGCTAAACGCGCTGGTGCAGCTTTACAAGGCGCTGGGCGGTGGCTGGCAGGCGGGCGCCGACGCGAATGCGCCCACGGCGAAAAGCGATGCCCGGCCGCCGGCTCCCGTCGCGAATTCAACGCGCTAACCCGCAGCAGCAGAGGACGACCGTTCATGAGTGAATCCACACAGCGCGCATGGTGGCAGCGCCCGAATCGCGTGCTACTGATCAACCTGCGCGAAGGCGACGAGCCGCGCATCGATCCCGACCGGCTGATTGAGGGCGTCAAGGAGTTCTCCGCGACGGCGTTCTGCATCAATGGCGGCGGCATCGTCGCGTTTTACCAGACGCGCATCGCTGACCATCCGAAGAGCGCCGGCCTCGAGGGCCGCGATCTGCTGGCGGAGCTGGTGCCGCGCGCGCATGCGCAGAACCTCCACGTGCTGGCGCGTATCGATCCGAGTTGCGCGCCGCAAGCGCTGGCGGAAATCCACCCCGACTGGTTCGCACGCGACCGCCACGGCGAGTTCTACCCGGTCAACAATTTTTATGTGACGTGCCCGAACGCGGGCTACTACCGCGACCGCATGGCGGAAGTCGTGCGCGAAATGCTCACGCTGTACGACGTCGACGGCATCTGGAACAACCAAGGCAAGTTCGCGGCGTGGGACACCGACGGCTGCTACTGCGACACGTGCAAGACGCTGTTCAAGTCCGACAGCGGCTACGAGCTGCCGTTGAAAGAAGACTGGAGCGATGCAGCCTGGCTCGCGTTCAACGAATGGCGTTACCGCCGCATCGCGGCGTGGATCGCGCACATGCACGGCGCCATACACGCGGCCAAGCCGGACGCAATCTTCATCTCGGCCGTGCAGTTGATGGAGTCGCTCGAAACCATCCGTCCCGGCGGCTGGGACATCGACTACTGGCTCGAGCACCAGGACGTGCCGAGCTTCGAGTGCCAGCGCCGCAATACGGCGCCGTGGTGGCCGGGCATCCAGGCGAAGTACCTGTCGTCGGTGGCGCCCGACAAGCCGCGCTGGATGACGGCCAGCTATTTCTATCCGTGGTGGCGGCTCTACGCGACGCCCGAGGCCGAGAACCGCTCGTGGATCGCGCAGCAGTTCGCTAACGGCGTCAACACCTGGCTGCATATCAATGGCGGCTATTCGGAGCTTTTCGACCGCCGCAATCTCGCGCCCATGCGCGAAGTGTTCGCGCGGCTCGCGCGCTGGGAGCCGTACTTCGACGGCGCGCAATCCGGCGCCAAAGTCGCGCTCGTCTATTCGCGCTACACGCAGGACAACTACGCCGGCGCGCAGGCGCATGCCAAATATCTCGACGCGGTGCGCGGCTACTATTGCGCGCTGCTCGAAGCGCACGTGCCGTTCGACGTCATCTCCGACAAGTTCATCGACGCCGCGCGGCTCGCACGCTACAACGTGCTGGTCCTGCCCAATATGGCGTGCGTGGACGATGCGGGCGCGGCCGCCATCGAGGCGTTCGTTGCAGCGGGCGGTTCGGTGGTGGCGACGTTCGATACCGGCACGCGCACGCGCGAAGGCAAGGAGCGCGCCCAACCGGCATTCGCGAAAATATTCGGTGTGACGGTGCGCGGCCGGCGTGCCGACCTCAAATCTTCGTACGCGCGCATCGAGAACGCCGCCGATCCGCTCGTCGCGGGCATTGGCGATACCGACTTGATTCCGAACGAGGGCGCGCTGGTCGAAGTCGAGGCCGCGGCGGGCCGCGTCGTCCCGCTGACGTTGATTCCGCCGGTGATTGCGCACTCGGGCGCTACCATCAGCATCCCGGAGTACAGCGCGATTCGTGAGACTACCAATGTGCCGGTGGCCGTGCATGGCACGCACGGCAAAGGCCGCACGGTGTATTTCGCGAACGCGATGGACGCGTTGTTTTACCACTATGGCTTTCCCGACCTCGGCCGCGTGCTTGCCAACGCGGTGCGCCATGCGCTTGGCGATGCAGCCGATTTTGCGGTCGATGCACCCGAATTTGTCGATGTTTCATTGCGCGTGCAGCCGCAGCGTAAACTCGCGCACTTGATAAACTTTCCGGTCGGCAAGCATCTGAACACCGGCTGGCGGCACGCGGGGCGCACCATCGTGCCGCTGCGCGATATCCCGCTGCGCGTCAAACTGACGCCGCATGAGCGCGTGCGGGAAGTGCGCACGGCATCGAACGAACGCGTCATTCCCCATACGCAGGACGGCGCATGGATCTGCGTGACGGTGCCCGCGCTCGACGACCATGAGATCGTAATTTTCGAACTGGCGTGAAAAAAAGGACGAATGACATGAAAACTTTTTCAGCGGGCACGGCCCTGGCAGTGAGCAGCCTCGCGTGCATCGCAGCGATTGCGGCATACGCGGCCGACGCTTATCCCACGAAACCAATGCGGCTAATAGTCGCGCTACCGGCGGGCGGGCCTACCGATATCCTTGCGCGACTCATCGCGCAGCCGCTCTCCGTCAGCCTCGGCCAGCCTATCGTAGTTGACAACCGGCCCGGCGCCGGCGGCAACATAGGCGCGGAGCTGGTCGCGAAATCTCCGGCGGACGGCTATACGTTATTCATGGGAACGTCCGGACCGCTTGCCATCAATCCGAGTCTCTATAAAACGATAGGGTTCGATCCGCTGCGCGATTTCGCGCCGGTGATACTCGCCGCGTCCGCGCCGTTCGTGATCGTCGCGCATCCGTCGCTGGCCGCGAACAACGTGAAGGAGCTCATCGCGCTCGCGACTGCGAAGCCTGGACAGATCAACTACGGCTCGGTGACCGGCAATGCATCCCATCTCGCCACCGAGCTGTTCGCCTACATGGCGGGCATCAAGATGACACTGGTTCCGTACAAAGGCGCCGCGCAGGCGACGACCGATGTGATTGCGGGGCAGATCCAGCTGAGCTTCGCGTCGACGCCGGGTTCCGTATCTCTGCTCAAAGCCGGCAGGCTGAAATCCATTGCCGTCACGAGCGCAAAACGCATCAGTGCATTGCCCGAAGTGCCGACCGTGGCCGAATCCGGCGTGCCCGGCTATGAGGCGAGCGTCTGGTACGGCATCGTCGTGCCGGCCAAAACGCCGCCGGACGTCGTCACGAAACTGAATGCCGAGATCGCCAGGATCCTGCGCGAGCGCGGCCATCGCGACAAGATCGCGGCCAACGATTTCGAGGTGATGTCGAGCACGCCGGCGGAATTCGGCAGCTTCATACGCAGCGAAACGGCCAAGTGGACGAAAGTCGTGAAAGCGTCCGGCGCGCGCGCGGACTGAACAGGAGACGGCAATGATCGAACTGCGCAAAAGCGACGAACGCGGCCACGCCAACCACGGCTGGCTCGACAGCTATCACAGTTTTTCCTTCGCTGACTATCACGATCCGCTCCACATGGGTTATGGCAGCCTGCGCGTGATCAACGAGGACGTCGTGCAGCCCGGCAAGGGTTTTGGCACGCACGCCCACAGCGACATGGAAATCATTACTTACATCCTGCAAGGCGCGCTCGAGCACAAGGACAGTATGGGCAATGGCTCCGTCATTCAACCCGGCGACGTGCAGCGCATGAGCGCGGGCACCGGCGTGCGACACAGCGAATTCAATGCGTCGGCGAAAGAGCTCGTGCACCTGCTGCAGATCTGGATTCTGCCCGCCGTCAACGGCATCGCGCCCGGCTACGAAGAAAAGCATTTCGATTCCGCTTCCAAGCGCGGACAGCTGCGCCTCGTTGCTTCGAGCGATGGGCGCGACGGCTCCGTCACCATTCATCAGGACGCCGCGGTCTATGCGGCCCTGCTCGACGGTGCGGAGCAGGTCACGCATGCGCTGGCGCCAGGGCGCAAGGCTTACGTGCACGTCGCGCGCGGTAGCGTCGATGTCAACGGCGAGACGCTGGACGCCGGCGACGCCGCGAAAATCAGCGGCGAGACCGCGGTCACGTTGAATTACGGCAAGGGCGCGGAAATCCTGCTGTTCGATTTGAAATAATCTTGTTTCTAACTTGAGGGAAAACTACCCATGTCACCGCTACTGAAGCAGGCAATGCGTAATCTGACGCTGGCGGCGCTGATAGCGCCAGGATTGAACGGGGCAGTGCTGGCCGCGGACAGCTACACGCTTGATTCGAGCCACTCGTTTCCGCGTTTCGAAATCAATCATTTCGGCTTCTCGACCCATCACGGCCAGTTCAACAAGACGGCCGGCAAGCTGGTGCTCGACCGCGCGGCGAAGACGGGCAGCATCGAAATCACGGTGCAGACGGCGTCGATCGGCACCGGCGACCCGAAGCTCGAAGAGCATCTGCGTTCGCCGGATTTCTTCAACGTCGAGAAGTTTCCGACCATGGTGTTCAAATCGAAAGCGGTTAAATTTAACGGCGACGTGCCGGCGAGCGCGGAAGGGGAGTTGACGCTGTTGGGCGTCGCCAAACCGTTGACGCTGACGATTTCGCGGGTCAAATGCGCATTGCATCCGATGCTGAAAAAAGAAAATTGCGGCGCTGAGGTCAGCGGCACGCTCAAGCGCTCGGATTTCGGCATGACGAAGTATGTGCCTGCGCTTGGCGACGAAGTCACGTTGCGTATCCAGGTCGAAGCGGTCAAGGATTGACGCGGGCCGCCGGTGCCTGTTGGATCGAGACGATGGCGGTAACGGAAAATTGCGCATGATCGAACAGATGACCCCGCTGCTCGTGCAGTACGGGCTCCTGCTCGTGTTCGTGAACGTATTTTTGGTGCAATCCGGTGTGCCGGTGCCGGCAGTGCCGACCCTGCTGGTGGCGGGCGCCCTCGCAGCGGGCAGCGGGCCGGGGCTGCCAGCGGTTATCGGCGTCGCCGTCATCGGTTCGCTGCTCGGGGATTCGATCTGGTATGTGGCGGGCCGCCGCTACGGAATGCGCGTGCTGCAGCTCTTGTGCCGCATCTCGATTTCGCCCGACTCGTGCGTGCGCGAGACGGAAACGCGCTTCACGAGCTGGGGCCCGGCGTCCCTCATCTTCGCCAAGCTCGTACCCGGCTTTGCCACCGTGGCGCCGCCGCTCGCGGGAGCATTGGGCGTCAAGTGCGGACGTTTTCTCGTCTATAGCGCGATGGGCGCCGCGTTGTGGGCGGGGCTCGCCGCCGGCGCGGGCATGTTGTTCTACCGCCAGATCGACTGGCTGCTCGAACAGCTCGCCCGGATGGGCATCTATGCGCTGATCGTGATCGGCATCGCGCTTGCGCTGTTCATCGCCGCGAAATGGCACGAGCGCCGCAAGTTTTTCAGCGCGCTGCGCATGGCGCGCATATCGGTCGACGATCTCTACAAATTGATGCAGGAAGGGCTGGAACCCGTAGTCGTCGATGTACGCTCCGCGTCCGCGCGCGAGATCGATCCGCGCCGCGTGCCGGGGTCGATACCCGTCGACATCCGCAATATCGACGCGCATATCGCGCAGCTGCCGCCGGACCGCGACATCATCATTTACTGTACATGACCCAACGAAGCCAGTGCGGCGCGTGTCGCCCGCATGTTGATGGACAAGGGGTTTACGCGCGTGCGCCCGCTTGAAGGCGGTCTGGATGCATGGAGCGACGCCGGATACGCGATCGAAACGACGGCAGAGGCGAGCGAGTCATGATGGCGGCCGCCAGCGATCCCGATACAGCCGGCGCGATTTCATCAAGGCCGGCGCTGCGTCGGCGTGAGCGGGATCGTGGGGGGTTGCGCGAGTCCCGGCGGCAATTCCGCACCGAAATCGGCCGCGCCCTGGACTACCGGCGCCTGACACCGGCGCCGCGTCTAATGCGGTAGGATGCGATGTCTCGCACGCGGTCGCCGGTCGCCGGCCGCAGGCGCAGGGGAGTCTTAAAATGGATGCTGTTTGCGAATGGGTGAAAAAATATGCGCCGCTGGCCGCGCGCATTTTGCTCGCCCAGCTTTTCATCATTTCCGGCATCGGTAAACTCGGCCACTTCGCGGCCACCGCCGCTTACATGGCCAGCGTGGGATTGCCGGGGGCCAAGGCGCTGCTGGTGCTGACGATTGCGCTCGAAATCGGCGGCGGCGTGCTGTTGATCGTCGGCTGGCAGGCGCGCTGGGTGGCGGCGGCGTTTTGCGCATTCACGCTGCTGGCGAGTTTTATTTTTCATCCGTTCTGGAATACCGAGCCGGCGGGGGTCACCACCCAGCTAAACAACTTCATGAAAAATCTCGCGGTTATCGGCGGCATGCTCTACGTGATGGCCTACGGCGCCGGTCCCTTGAGTCTCGACCGCCATTTAAACGCCGCGGGTGACGCAGCACGCGAAACCGCCAAGGGTCGTACAACGAAAAACAAGCATTCCTAAAACGAAGCAATCATGGCCACTGAAAATGCAGTACATATCCTCGGTATATCGGGGAGCTTGCGAAAAAAATCGTACAACACCGGTGCTTTGCGGGCGGCGCAGCAGCTGCTGCCTGACGGCGCGACGATGGAAATTTTCGATCTCGCCGGCATTCCGCTCTACAACGATGATGTCAGGGAGGCGGGGTACCCTGCCTATGTCGCGGAGTTCCGCGCCAAAATCGCCGCCGCCGACGCGGTGCTGATCGTAACGCCCGAGTACAACTATTCGGTGCCCGGCGTGCTCAAGAACGCGATCGACTGGGCGTCGCGCCCGCCCAGCCAGCCGTTCGAAAAGAAACCCGTCGCCATCATGGGCGCCTCGCCAGGCGTGATCGGCACCGCACGCGCCCAGTATCATCTACGCCAGTCGTTCGTCTTCCTGAACGCCTGCGTGCTCAACAAGCCGGAAGTGATGATAGGTTCCGCCGCGACGCGGTTCGACGCGGACGGCAATCTGACCGACGCCAAGACCGGCGAATTCATCAAGGCTCTGCTCGTCTCACTTGCGGAATGGACGCGGCGGCTGCAGCGCTGAATCCGCAGGTCAATACCAATAATTACCAAAAAACATTAGCCACAGAGAGCACAGAGAACACAGAGAGATGCCAAAATCTGCAATCGATCACTTGGTTCTGCTTTGTTTTTCCTCTGTGTCCTCTGTGGCAAGCATTTGCTTTTTATTTAAATTCGGATCGGCGTGAAAAAACCGCCGCTGGCCCGGCGCGTGGCCGAGGTCGCGCCTTTCCATGTCATGGAACTGCTCGCGCGAGCGCGTGAACTGGAAGCCCGGGGCCGCACCATCGTGCATATGGAAATCGGCGAGCCCGATTTCCCGACGGCCAAGCCGATCTGCGACGCCGGCATACGCGCGATCGAAGCCGGCCGGCTTTTCTACACGCCGGCACTGGGCATTCCCGAGTTGCGCGCCGCGATCTCGCGGTTTTATCTTGAGCGCTACGGCACGGACGTGCCGGCGTCGCGGATCATCATCACCTCCGGCGCATCCGGCGCGCTGCTGCTCGCGATCGGCGTCCTGATTGACCCCGGCGACGAAGTGCTGATGGCGGACCCGGGTTACCCGTGCAACCGCAATTTCGTGCGCATGATGGGCGGGGTGCCGGCCGAAGTGCCGGTTGGCGCAGAAAGCGCGTATCAGTTGCTGCCGGAAATGGTCGCGCGCCACTGGACGCCGCGCACGAAAGCGGTGATGGTCGCCTCGCCGTCGAATCCGACCGGCACGCTGATGCCGGAAGCTTCGCTGCGCGCGATCGCGGCCATGGTGCGCGAACGCGGCGGCGCGTTGCTCGTCGACGAGATTTATCATGGCCTCGTTTACGACGGCGAGTACACGACGGCGTTAAAGCACGGCGACGACGTGTTCGTGATCAACAGCTTCTCGAAATATTTCAACATGACGGGTTGGCGCCTGGGCTGGATGGTGGTGCCGCCTGCGTACGTGCGCGAATTCGACAAGCTGTCGCAGAATATCTATTTGTCGGCGCCGACCGCGGCCCAGCACGCGGCGCTGGCGGCTTTCGAGCCCGCGACGCTCGCGCTACTTGAGGCGCGCCGCGTCGAATTCAAGGCGCGCCGCGATTTCCTGGTGCCGGCGTTGCGCGAGCTCGGCTTTCGCATCCCGGTCGTGCCGCCCGGTGCGTTTTACATCTATGCCGACTGCAGCGCGCTCACCAATGACAGTTTCGCGTTTGCGCGCGATCTGCTCGAAACCGCGGGTGTTGCGATCACGCCGGGCGCGGATTTCGGCGTGCACGCGGCGGAGCGACACGTGCGCTTCGCCTACACCAACTCGATTCCCGTGCTCGCCGAGGGCGTCAAACGCATTGCGGATTATCTCGGACGCAAACCCGGGGTCGCTTGCCGATAAAAAAACTCAGGCAGCCGCGCGGGCCATGCGGTTTCTTGCGAGGCGCTCGTCCACCACGCTGACGATATCGCGCAGCGCATCGAAATGCAGGCCGCGCTGGCTGGCGATGCGCTTGACGAGACTGTCGACGCGCTCGATGTACTCGGCGCCGGCGAACAACGCACGCGCCGCGGACGAAGGCTTGCCCAGGGTCTCGGCCGCCTTCGCGTACTTGTCGAATGGGACGAGGTCGGCGGGCGCCGCGCCCAAGCCCGTGCAGAGCTGCGCAACCCAGTCGTATATCTCGCGGGAAAGGCCGACGTTCCCGTGCACCGCTTCCCTGATCGGGATCATGTCGTGCGGCCGGATGCAGCGGTAGTTGCCGGCAATCAGCATCGGCCATTTGGCGAGCGGCACGAAAATGGACTCATGCACCTTGAGTTTCACCGGAATCTCGATAGCGCCGTCGCCGCTGTCGAAACGGGCTGCCTCAATATCGGACTCTAGATCGCGCAATAGCGCGGTCGGCGCCGCATCATCGAAGCGCGCCGCCTTGAAGTTCGTCGGCAGGCCGACCTGCAACACATTCTTCGGCTCGTCCGGCGGGCGGAATGCCTGCGGATCGGGACTCGCGAGCGTGGTCAATGCGGGCTCGAAGCCCGCCCACGCGCCGGGATTCGCATAACAATGCTCGAGGGCCTCGGTGGCGAGCCCGGGGATGCGCCGCAGATAGGGCAGGGGCGGCATGTTCATGATGGCGAGACAGGGTTTACGCGTGCGCGCGATACGGCCCATCAGCCGGCGGACTTCCGGCGAGCCGAGTTGACCTTCCTGCATGCCGAGCACGATCAGGTCGTAGCGCTCAGGCTCGGCCGCGTCGGGCGTCACTGCGTCGAGCGCGCCCGCGAGTTCCCGCGAAGCGACTTCGAGCAGCGAGCCGCTGTCGCGCAGCGGAAACCTGACGCGGGTGCCTTCACGGTTGATCAACTCGGCGGTGGGCTTCGTGCAGACCAGCGTCACGCGGTGCCCCGCCATCAGCAGCTTGGTGGCGAAGAGCGAGCCGTAGGAAGCGCCCAGAATGAGAACGTCGTATTTCATGTCGAACCTCCGTGGAGCGTGCATGTGTGTTCACGCTGGCAGTAAACCACAGCAAAATAGAAAAATTTGACAATAAAAACTTCACAGTGTTAATTTCACAACTGCCATGACCCAGCACGCGCGCAAAAGCCACTTCCTCGGCACCAAGCTGCGCGCCCTGCGCAAGCGCAACCGGCTGACGCTCGAGGAGCTGTCGGCTCGCTGCACCCAGCTTGACGCGCAGAGCGCGCCTTCGGTCTCGTACTTGTCGATGATCGAGAGCGGCAAGCGGCTGCCGTCGGACGCAGTGCTCGGGCTGCTGGCGTCGTTGTTTCAGCGTCCGCCGCGCTGGTTTGCCGACGATAGCCAGGGCATAGAAAGCGCGGTCGTCGAGCAGCGCGCGGGCGGCGCGGCAAGCGTGCCCCTGGAGCCCGCGTTCCTGTTTTCGAAGGAACTGCTGCAGGCGGCGATTCCCGAGTTGCTCGCGCAAACCGGCACCACCGGGCAGCAGTTCGCGCACCTGTTGATACGCTCGCACCAGGAAATGTCGCGCAACGACTTTCCCGAACTCGAGCGGTCGGCGGAAAGCATAGGCGGGCGCAAATTCCCGCTCGATGCCGACGACCTGATGCGCCTGTGCAAGCACCACGGCCTGGCCATACGCTGGTTCGACCGCAAGCCGGTGCTCGCGCACGACAGCGATCGCGAACTGCGCAGCATGGTGCGCTCGTTTTTCGAGCCTCCGCGCACGATTTATCTGAATCGCGAATTGCAGGCCGACCCCGCCCGCCTGAAGTTCGATCTGGCGGCGCACCTCGGGCACAAGGTGCTGCACGACGGCGATGGATTCAAGTCCGCGCACGCGACCGGCGGGGAAATGGGCGGCAGTCCTGAAAGCGGTGCAGCCATCGCCGGCGGCATGAACGCTCAGGACGTGCTGCACGCGTGGCGCGATTTCGAATGCAGTTTCTTCGCCGGCGCGCTGCTGTGTCCGAAGGTACCGTTCCGGCGCTTTCTGACGCGCGAGTCCCACCGCGTCGAAGCCGGCGAAAAGATCGGGCTGACGCCGGCAGTGATGATGCGGCGCATGACCAAAGTATCGCCGTATCCGTACTGGCATTTCTTCGACGCGTATCCGCCCGGTTACCTGCGCGCGGTGTATCGCGGCAACGGAATCCCGTTGCCGTGGGGCAACATGGCGCAAGTCACCGACCCGTGCCCGAACTGGGCCGTCTTCCGCATGCTCAACGAGCATCGCAGCGCCGATCGCCGCTCGCAGATTTCAGTTTTGCGCAACGGCGACCAATCGCTGCTTTACTGCTGCCACTCGCGGCGCACCAGCGACATGGCGGGCAATGTCCACGTGCTGTCGGTCGGCATCGATCTGGCGCCGGCGCTGCGTTCGCACAGCGTCGACGCGGAAGAGATCGTCGCGAGCATCACCGATGCATGCCTGCACCATCATGGCGAAGCAAAAATTCCGCGCGCAGCGGTCGAGGCGATCAAGGGAGCAGCCGGGGTCCTGAACATCGCGTGGATCGAGGAAGCGCTGGCGGGGTCCGCGCGCATCATCTGTCCGCGCAGTACCCATTGTCCGCGGCCCGGGCACTGCGATGGCGCCGGCGCGTCGCGCGCGCGCGAAATTACCGACGTGCGCGACGAGATCATCAGCAAGGCCAGGCGCGCGCGCTGATCTGCGGCAGTGCCCGCGACAGGGTCTGGCGTGGTCAACGCGCGGCAGCTTTGGACGTTATGGGTGACAGGCGGTATAAACCGCCCCACCCAAAGGAGAGATGATGAAATCAACGCATACCGTTATCGCGGCATTGATCGCAGGGCTGTTCGCGCTGCCCGCCGTTGCCCAGACCCCTGCTCCTGCCAATCCCGCCAAAGATGCGATCAAAGCCGATCGCGCTAATCTCAAGGCGGACCGCAAGGAGATAAAAGAGGACAAGGCGGCCATCAAAGCCGACCGCGACCAACTCAAAGCGGACCGGGCAGCGGGCAACAAGGAAGCGATGAAAGCTGACCGCGAGAAGTTGAAGGCCGACCGTGCCGAACTGAAAAAGGACCGCCAACAGCTGCACGGGGACCGGCAGCAGTTGCATAAGGACGTGAAGTCCGCGCGTCAGGGCGGCGCGAAGAAGTAGCACCCAGACCTGCCCTCCGGACTGTCGATTGCCGTCCGGCCGCAAGGCCGGGCGGCAGTTCCTTGTTCCGTTCAGGCTAAAGCCCGCACGACGAGCGAGCCGCCGCTCAGTATCAGCAGCGACCCTATTACCTGCATCAGCCGCTTGCGCGACAGGGTCACGTGCATATGGTGGCCGATCCACAGTCCCGCGAGCATGGGCACCGCAAACACGGCGGCTGATGTCAGCACGCCGGGCTGCGCGAACAGACCTGCCAGCGCGAACAGGATAATGCGCGTTCCGGTCGTAATCATGAAAACCACCGACATCGTCGCGCGCACCTGGGCCGTGTCGAGACCGCGCGCCCCGAGATAAATCACGTACAGCGGACCGGCTGCGCCGAACAGCGCCGAAATCACGCCGCCGAAGGCACCGACCGGCAACGCCCACCAGCGGCTGAGTCTTAGTCTAGGCTCGCGTCCGCTCGCGGCGTATAAACCGTAGCCGAGCACGAAAACGCCGAGTGAGACGAGGATCAGCTCGCCGGGCAGGCTGACGAGCAGGAACACGCCCGCCACGATGCCCGCCAGCATGAACGGCACCAGCCACACGAGCTCGCGCACGGCGATCGTCGAATGAAACTTGAAGCCGGTGCGCAGCGCGGCGCCGAAGTCGAGCAGCACGAACATCGGAATCACGAATTTGAGCGGCAGCAGATGCGCGAGCAGCGGTACCGCGAGGATGGTCGAGCCGAAGCCCGTGATGCCGAAAACAACGAAAGCGCCGGCGACGACCAGCGCGGCGATCAGGAGCGTGTCAGGTGGCAGCGGCATGGCGTTTTGTCGCGGTCGAGTATAGCTTGACGTTCAAGATTGAGGAGCGAGGATTGAGTATTGAGAACTAAAGCGCAGCGTCCGCTGCTTGCATATAATCGACGTTCTTGCTCGCGGATCGTCGCCCTCAATCCTCGCTCCTCAATCCTCAATCCTCAATCCTACAAATGTCTCAACTAATCCTTATCCGCCACGGCGAAACCGTGTGGAACCGCGAACACCGCATGCAGGGACATTCCGACAGTCCGCTGTCCGATATCGGCCTGCGCCAGGCGCGCCTGCTCGCGCAGCGCCTGAAAGAAATCGATTTCGCGGCGCTCTACTCCAGTGATTCGGGGCGCGCGCACCATACGGCGCGCAGTGTTGCCGAGGTGACCGGCCACGCGTTGATCGTCGAGCCGCGGCTGCGCGAGCGGCACTTCGGCGTATTCGAAGGGCTCACCGGGCCCGAAATGCAAGCGCAGCATCCGCAAGCCTATGTGCGCTTCAAAAGCCGCGATCCGCATTACGCGGTACCCGGCGGCGAAAGCGCGACGGCATTTCGCGACCGCGCGCTCGCGTGCCTGACTGAAATCGCCGGCCGCCATGCGAACGACACGGTCGTCATTGTCACCCACGGGCTCGTCTGCGACGTGGCCTACCGCGCGGCGCACGGCATCGAGCTGATGGCGCGGCGTGATTTCGCGCTCGTCAACGCGGGCCTCAACCGGTTCCGCTATGAAGAGAGTAAGTGGCACATCGACGGGTGGGGCGACGCGGACCATCTCGCCGCGGATCTCACCACGGTCACGTGACTCCCCACGCGCTATGACGGGTGACTCGGATGGGCGCGCGAGCGCACGCGCGGTATGGGACTTCACGACCGGCGACGCGCGGCGCTTTTTCGACCGCGTGAGCCTGCTGAAACAAACGGCGGAAAGTTTCATCGCGCGCGGCGTCGAGCCGGACTTCGTGATGCTCATCCACGGTCCGGCCACCCAGTTCGTCGCGCGCACGCATGCCGGCACCAAATTCGAGGATGCGGGCTGTACGACGCTCGCCGAAATCCATGCGCTGCTCGGGTCGCTCCCCGCGGTCGGCGTACGCATTGAAGTCTGCCTGATTGCAATGGAGCGCAGCCACGTCGCGCGCGAGAACCTAATCGCGTGCGCCGCGGTCGAACAGAATGTGTTCGTCACCAGCATTGCGCTGCAAAACAAGGGTTACGCCTGCATGCAGGTCGATTGATGGCGGCTGACCGCGCCATCACCGTGCTGGTTCACGGCTTATGGACCCACGGCGTGCTGATGGAGCCGCAACGCCGCTATCTCATGCGCGCGGGGTTTGATGCCATGTGTTACTCCTATCCGTCGGTGCGCCTCACGTTATCGGAAAACGCGCACCGCCTCGCGCAGTTCGCGCGCACGCTTGCCGCACCCACCGTGCACTGGGTCGGCCACAGCCTCGGCGGTCTCGTCATCCTGCGCATGCTCGAGCGCGAGCCGGGACTCAAGCCCGGACGCACCGTGCTGCTCGGGACGCCGTACGCGGGCACGCATTCGGGCAGCGTGCTCGCGCGCAGTGTGCTCGGGACGCGCATGCTGGGCCTGAGCGTGGGCGAATGGCTGACGCTCGCGAAGCCCGTACGCTTTCCGGGCCGCCAGATCGGCGTGATTGCCGGCACCCGCAGCGTCGGTCTTGGCCGCATC
Organism: Burkholderiales bacterium; assembly: GCA_046596405.1. GTDB lineage: Bacteria > Pseudomonadota > Gammaproteobacteria > Burkholderiales > SG8-41 > PALSA-1004. The sequence goes on along the minus strand of JBKJMN010000267.1, from coordinate 6,140 downwards.
GTGGCGCGGGATCTGCCGATACCCAACGATGGCGCGGTGACGGTCGCTGAAACGCGGCTGGCGGCTGCCTGCGACCGCATCGACCTTGCGGTTTCACATTCCGGCATGCTGCTGTCGCACCGCATCGCGCACCAGGTTGGCGCTTTTCTGCGCGACGGCTGCTTCGACCACCCACGGGGCGGCGGCTGACATGCGGGCGCTTGTGATGATTCTGCTGGCGTGCATGACGCTCGCTGCCGGCTGCAGCCATATCGGCTATTACTGGCAATCGGTCGAAGGTCAATTGAGCCTGCTGCAAAGCCGCCAGGCGATTGCCGAGAAACTCGCCGATCCGGCGACGCCGGCGCCGCTCAAGGCCCGGCTCGAGCGCGCGCTGACGATCCGCGATTTTGCGAGCCAGGAACTGAAGCTGCCCGACAACCAGAGCTATCGCAGCTACGCGGATCTGCAGAGGCCGTTCGTGGTGTGGAACGTATTCGCGACGAGGGAATTTTCGATCAAGCCCGAGCAGTGGTGTTTTCCGATCGCCGGCTGCGTCGGCTACCGCGGCTATTTTGCGAAGGCCGGCGCGGACAATTTCGCCGCCGAGCTGCGCGCCGCAGGGCACGACGTCTTCGTCGGCGGGGTGCCCGCGTATTCGACGCTCGGCTGGTTCAACGATCCCGTGCTCAACACGTTCGTGAATTATTCCGATTACGAGCTCGCGCGCCTGATTTTTCACGAGCTCGGCCACCAGGTCATGTACGTAAAGAACGATACCGAGTTCAACGAATCGTTTGCCGTCGCGGTGGAAACCGAAGGGATCACGCGCTGGCTCGCGCGCTTCGGCGACGACAAGATGCGCGCGGACTTCGTGCGCGCCCAGCAGCGGCGCGGCCAGTTCGCTGCGCTCGTGGTCAGATACCGGCGCGAGCTTGGCGACCTTTATCGCACAAACCTGCCGCCCGCCGCGATGCGCGAGCGCAAGGCGGCGACGTTCGAGGCGCTCACGCAGAGTTACCGCGAACTGAAAGTGGAGTGGGGCGGTTTCGCCGGCTACGATCGTTTTCTCGACGAGCCCAACAACGCCAAGCTCGCGTCGATCTCGTTCTATAACGCGCTCGTGCCGCAGTTTCAGAGCATCGTAGCCGGGCTCAACGGCGATTTGCCCGCGTTCTATGCCGAGGCCAAGCGGCTTGCAGCGCTCAGCAAGCCCGCGCGCTACCGGGCGCTGGGCGCCGCGCTCCCGGAAGACGAGTAACGTATCTGACGGCTGCGCGGCCGCCGGTCACCGCAGGTCGTGCCAGGCCTTGACCATTTCTTCGCTGATGCCGTCCCCGTAGACGCCCTGCATCGGTATCCGGAATTCGCTGTCGACCGGATTTCTGCGCATGACCGCGCAGAGATTGGCATTCGCGCCGAGCGCGCCGCTACGGGCGAGCTCGACGATTTTCTCGCGGCGTTTCAACTGGATGACCTTGGGCGGCTGCAGTTCCGTATAGGCGAGGATCAGCACGGCATAATCGTTGGCGGCCGCGAGGTCCCAGAAAAAAGTCGGGTTGAAGCTGTAGAAGCCGTGCTCGAGCCAGCCGCGAAACGGCATCACGTGCATCATCAGGCCGCCGGGCCGCGTGAACTCGTGGACACTGCGAAAGAACTGCCCGATATTGAACACGTGTTCGCCGGTGCCGTTGTTGATCACGAAGTCGAACTGCTCGCCGAGTTCGACCGGCTGGTTGAGATCGATCCGCAGCGCGGCGGGCGTGCCGTGCAGGTCGATGGCGGTTATTTTTTCGTAGTCGAGAAAAACCTGATAGAAGATTTTTGCGAGGTCCCAGCCCCTGGAGGGCGAATCGCCGCACAGCGTATCGACGAGCTTCTGGTGCAAAGTCTCGCGGCGTGCCGGGTCGGCAACCTGCGCGTCGATTTCGTCGGAGAGGGCTTCAGTCGTGGCGTCGCCGTACCACTCGGATTCGCCGAGCTCCAGCACGCTGGGGCGCGCGGGAAAGACGCCCGCGTCCTTGAGCTTCTTGAAAATGAAAAGGTCGACGGCGGCTATTGCCATGAATATCGATCGGATACCGCAGCGCGCGGCGGACGGTGGCGAAGATAGCATAAGTGCGCGGGCGCAGCCGGTCCGCCACGTGCGCCTGGGAACGGCGGATTCTTACGGGCGCGGCCATGGCCATGCGCTAAAATGCGCCCCTCCCATGAATCGACCCCGCGGCTTCGACCCTGCCCAGCGCCTCGCCAACCTGCCGCGTCCGGATTATCCGGACGAATTGCCGGTCGTCGCACGGCGCGGCGAGATCGCACGCGTCATCGAAGCCAACCAGGTCGTCATCGTGTGCGGCGAGACCGGCTCGGGCAAAACGACGCAACTGCCGAAAATCTGCCTCGACATCAGGCGCGGCGTGCACGGGCTGATCGGCCATACGCAGCCGCGCCGCATCGCCGCGCGCACCGTCGCTTCGCGCATCGCGCAGGAGCTGAAAACCCCGCTCGGCCAGGCGGTCGGCTACAAGATTCGCTTTTCCGACCGGGTCTCGGCCGGCACCTATATCAAGCTCATGACCGACGGGATCCTGCTTGCCGAGACGCAGGGCGACCGGCTGCTCAAGGCTTACGACACGCTCATCATCGACGAAGCGCACGAGCGCAGCCTTAACATCGACTTCCTGCTGGGCTACCTGAAAGAGATCCTGCCGCAGCGGCCCGACCTCAAGGTCATCGTGACGTCGGCGACGATAGATGCCGACCGATTTGCAAAGCATTTCGCCAATGGCGACCAGCCGGCCCCGGTCATCGAAGTGTCCGGACGCATGTATCCGGTTGAAGTGCGTTACCGGCCGCTCAAATCAAAGGAGGAGGACGACGAAGAGCAGGACATGGAGGACGCGATCGTCGATGCGGTCGATGACCTCGCGCGCGCCGGCCCCGGCGACGTACTCGTGTTCCTGCCGGGCGAGCGCGAGATCCGCGAGACGGCCGAGCTTCTGCGCAAGCACCATCCCAAGGGTGCTGAAATCCTGCCGTTGTATGCACGCCTGTCGTTCGATGAGCAGGACCGCGTGTTCAAGCCGCACGGCGCGCGCCGTATCGTGCTGGCGACCAACGTCGCCGAGACTTCGCTGACGGTGCCGGGTATACGCTACGTGATCGACACCGGGCTTGCGCGCGTCAACCGCTATAGCTATCGCAACAAGGTCGAGCAACTGCAGGTCGAGAAAATCTCGCGCGCGTCGGCCAACCAGCGTGCCGGCCGCTGCGGACGCGTGGCGGCGGGGATCTGCGTACGGCTTTACGCAGAGGACGACTATGCGGCGCGCGCGGAATTCACTGATCCGGAAGTGCTGCGCACGTCGCTTGCGGCGGTGATATTGCGCATGAAATCGCTGAAGATCGGCGAAGTCGAGCGGTTTCCTTTCCTCGAGGCGCCGAACTCGCGCGCAATCGCCGACGGCTATCAACTGCTCGCCGAACTCGGCGCGGTGGACGATGACAACGCGCTGACCGACACCGGCTGGCAGCTGGCGAAGTTTCCGATCGACCCGCGCGTCGCGCGCATGATACTGGCGGCGAAACAGCAGCACTGCCTTAACGAAATCCTGATCATCGCGTCCGCGCTGTCGGTGCAGGACCCGCGCGAGCGCCCGTTCGAGCGCGCGGAAGCGGCGGACAAGGCGCACGAGCGTTTCGCCGACGAGCGCTCCGACTTTCTCGCCTACCTGAAACTATGGGAATTCTTCAACGAGGCGATCAAGCACAAGAAATCCAACCGCAAGCTGATCGACGAGCTGCACGCGTCGTTTCTGTCACACCGTCGGCTGCGTGAATGGCGCGACATTCACGGCCAGCTCCACGCGCTCGTCGGCGAGCTGAAAATGAACGTCAACGAAACGCCGGCCACGTATGAGCAGATCCACCGCGCGCTGCTCGCGGGCCTGCTCGGCAACATCGGCTTCAAAAGCGACGACGGCGACGAATACCTGGGCGCGCGCGGTATCCGGTTCGCGATTTTCCCGGGCTCGGTATTGCGCAAGGCGAAACCCAAGTGGGTCGTCGCAGCCGAAATTACCGAAACGACGCGCCTGTATGCACGCTGCGTTGCGAAGATCGAGCCCGAATGGCTGGAAGCGATGGCGGGCCATCTCGTCAAGCAGCATTATTTCGATCCGCATTGGGAGAAAGACCGCGCGATGGTCACGGCGTACGAGCGCGTGACGCTTTACGGACTGACCATCATCGCCAAGCGGCGCGTGCATTACGGCCCGCTCAATCCGCGCGAAGCGCGCGAGATCTTCATCCGGCAGGCTTTGGCTGCGGGCAATTATGAGACGCGCGCGCCGTTCTTCGCGCACAACCAGCGGCTCGTCAAAGACGTGCAGGAGCTCGAGCATAAGGCGCGGCGCCGCGACGTGCTGGTCGACGAGGAGACGATCTTCCGCTTCTACGACGAGCGCATCCCGGCGGACATCTACAACGGAGCCGGTTTCGACAAGTGGCGGCAGGACAGTGAAGGCGCGGATTCGAAACTGCTGTTCATGTCGCGCGAGTACCTGATGCGCGAGGACGCGACCGGCGTCAGCGCCGGACAATTCCCGGAACAACTCGAAGTAGGCGGCGCCGGGCTCAAGCTGCGGTATCGCTTCGAGCCTGGCCATTCGCTCGACGGCGTGACGGTCACGGTGCCGCTCGCGCTGCTCAATCAGCTCGATGCGGCGCCGTTTGAATGGCTGGTGCCAGGCCTCATCCGCGAAAAAGTCGGCGCGTATTTCAAGGCGCTGCCAAAAGCGATCCGCAAGCAGTTGTTACCGCTGCAGGACCAGGTCACGCGCTTTCTCGAAGAGCAGGACCGCGGCGACACGGCGACCGCATCGTTACCCGATGCGCTTGCGCGCTACGTAAAAATGCGCAGCGGCGAAATCATCTCAGCCGAAATCTGGGACGATGCGGACATTCCGGCCCACTTGCGGATGAACTATCGCGTGATCGACGACGCGGGACGCGAGCTCGCCACGGGACGCGACCTTGCCGCGCTCAAGGCGCAGCTGGGCCAGGCCGCCCAGCTTACGTTCGCGAAAGCCGAGCCCGGCATCGAGCGCGCGGGTCTCAAGGCGTGGGACTGCGGCGACGTGCCCGTGCAGATTTCATTCGAGCGCGCGGGACGCAAGCTCACCGGCTATCCGGCGTTGGCGGACGAGGGCGAAACCGTCGCGATTCGCCTGTTCGATACGCGCGAGGTGGCGGACGCCTCGATGCGTGCCGGCGTGATCCGCTTCCTGCGCCTCGAGCTCAAGGAGCAGATGAAGCAGCTCGACAAATCGCTGCCGGGCCTGACCCAGGCGATCATGCAGTTGCGCGGCATCGCGAACGCCGACGACCTCAAAGCCGATCTGGTTATCGCGATTTGCGACCGCGCTTTCATCGGCGACGACGAGTTGCCGCGCAGCCAGCAAGAGTATGAAGCGCAGAAACAGCGCGCGCGCACGCGCCTGCCCGCGGTGCGCGACGCCGCGTGCCGGATGTTCGCGGCTTGCGGCGACGAATATCATCGCGCAGGCCTGCGCTTAGGCAATGCACCGCCGGCACAGAATCGGGTCGCCGCGGACCTGCGCGCGCAACTGCAGCGGCTCGTCTACAAGGGGTTTTTCAGCGCGACGCCGTGGGAGCAGCTCCAGCATCTGCCGCGCTACCTCAAGGCGATCTCGATACGGCTGGATAAATATCCGGGGAACCTTGAGCGCGACGAGAAGCACGCCGCGGAGGTTGCGGCGCTGTGGAAGCTTTATCAGGAGCGCAGCGACAAAGTGCGCAAGGCGGGCACCGCCGAGCCGGCGCTCGAGGACTTCCGCTGGCAGATCGAGGAGCTGCGGGTGTCGCTATTCGCGCAGGAGCTGAGGACGCCTTACCCGGTTTCGATCAAACGCTTGAAGAAAATATGGGAAGCGGTCGTGCGTTGACCCCGACGGTGCACCAATGAAAATCGGCGCCCGCAGGCGCCGATTCAAGTTGAGCGTTGGCGACTGTATCTATGGAACCTCTGATTAAGTCCCAAACCGTTCGCCCTGAGGTATCGAAGGGTGAACGGTTTCCCTCTGCGGAAGCTGTGTTCGTGCTTCTATACATCAGCACGAACGGACTTAATCAGAGCTTCCCTA
>JBKJMN010000429.1:0-2900 GCA_046596405.1 Burkholderiales bacterium | reverse complement strand
GGAAACACGACCGGCGCAATCCAGCCGTTCGGCGCGCTTGCCGTGCTGTCTGAAGCGCGCTTCGTCAACTGGAGTTCGAATCTCTGCGAAATGATCGGCATTCCGCGTTCGTCACGGATTGATCTTTCAAGCATTTTTAATGACGACGCCCGTGCGCGTCTGGAGACGGCGCTTTCAGCGGCCGGGGACGGACCGCTGCCGCCCCTTTCGCTCATGACCCGATTCGGCCGGAAGTTCAATGTTTTGCCGCATCGACACTGCGACCGGACACTGCTCGAATTTGAGCCGGTAAAATATGACGTCGAAGAACGATCGCATCAACTCGAATATGAGCTTGCGGCGTTGGTATCGATTCTCGACGGGGTACCTACCTTGAGCGGCGTGTGCGATGAAGCTGTTCGCGCTTTGCGCAGAATGAGCGGCTACGACCGGGTGATGATATATAAATTCCACGGTGATATGCATGGCGAAGTCGTCGCCGAAGAAAAATCCGCAGAACTGGAGTCGTGGCTTGGGCTTCACTATCCGGCGTCGGACATTCCGCTGCCGGCGCGCGAGATATTCCTGCTCAACAAGCTGCGGGTGATCCCGGCGGTGGACTACGCGCCGGTTCCGATTGTAGGTTCTGACCACGCGACCCTCGATTTGGGACGATCGTTACTTCGAAGCGCCTCGCCTATTCATATCGAGTACCTCAAAAATATGCGCGTGAGCGCAAGTTTGACGGTATCCATCAAAATTCGCGGCGCTTTATGGGGCCTGATCGCTTGTCACCACTATCATGGTCCGCGTCTGCCGGTGTTCGCGCAGAGACAGATGTACGCGATGGCGGGCGACTACGTGAGCGCCGCCATTGCGCGCCGCACGGAGGATGAATTAAACGCCGAACGGGAGCGCGTTCGCGCGGCCGAACACCTCTTGCGGGTTCGTATGGAAACCCTGCCTGAACTGGCCGATGCTCTCGCCGGCGGGGACGTTACGGCGCTTGACCTGATGCCGGCCAGTGCGGGTGGATTGGCGATCCGGTATGCCGACAGGTGGATTACCAAAGGCATGACACCCAATATCCCGCAGCTCGAAGCACTCGGTCAGTCGCTTGGCTCCAGGATTGCTGATGAGCCTTATGCGACCGACTGCTTGTCCTCAGTGCATGAGCCATCCCGTTTTTACGCTGGCAGGGCAAGTGGACTCCTGGCCATCAGCGTGCCGGGTGCGGCGAACGCGATCGTATTGTGGTTCAAACCGGAAGCGCTGCAAACGATAACCTGGAGCGGCGACCCTGCTAAACCATCCGCCCCCCCAGGCGCCCGGCTCCACCCCAGAAAATCCTTTGCGGCCTGGAGCGAGACGGTGCAGTTCACATCATCACCCTGGAATCGCTGGGAGATTGCTGCCGCGGCGGCGCTGCAGGCTGCCATTACTACGGCCCGACTTCAATACCAGTATGAACGCGAACGCCTGGCCCGCGCCGAGGCGGAACGTGCGAAGCGTACCCGTGAAGAGTTCATGACGGTGATATCACACGATCTTCGCAATCCATTGCATTCCGTCACGCTGAACGTCGCGCTTCTGCTAAAGATGTCTGAGCAAGTGGCGGCCACCCCGACGATGAAGGCAATCATTGCTTCAATGCAGCGGGCCACCAAACAAATGCAATGGTTGATCGACGGGCTGCTTGATATTGCTCAGGCGGAATCCGGCACTCTCGATTTATCGGTTCAGCGCGTTTCAGCGAATGGCCTGATAACTAACGCGGTCGACGTTATTTCGCCAGTTGCGGAGTCGGCGGGCGTTGTGCTCGAGATCCAACTGCCGGCCAGCGAGATCTTCGTGAAATGCGACGAGCAAAGAATTATGCAGGTGTTATCGAACCTCATCGGCAACGCGGTCAAATTTACGCCTGAAAAGGGGCGCGTTAAGTTGTCCATCGAATGTTCGGCCGTCAAGGTGACTTTCCATATCATTGATAACGGGCCTGGAATACCGGAGGCTCACCTTGCGCACATATTCGACCGGTTTTGGCGTGGTGGGAAAACTCACGTTCAAGGCGTGGGGCTGGGCCTGTCGATTGTGAAGGCGATAATCGCGGCTCACGAGGGCGAAATAACAGTCAGCAATCGAGCTGAAGGCGGAGCGTGTTTTGCGTTCACGCTCGATAAAAGCTAGCTTGATGAACTCTTTGAGGGACGAGCTGCGGTCCGCGACACGCTCTCAGCATGATGCGATCGAGCGTGTTGTCAACCTGATGCGTCCTGACATCGTCATGGGCGAGTACGTAGATTATCTTTGCACGTTTTACGGCTTTTACTTTAGCTTGGAGCCGCGCTTGATCGAGGGAGATGCAAGGTTTTTCAATGATGCTCTCAGTCTTGGTCAAAGCCGAAAGCTTCCGTGGCTCAAGCGCGATCTCAAAAAAATCGTCGGCTCAGCGTGCGTTGAAAAAGTACCTGTATGCGTGCATTTGCCCCTCATTGACACCGGGCCGAGCGTGCTGGGCTGTGCGTATGTGATCGAAGGGTCGATGCTGGGCGCCCTGGTCATTTACCGGCATGTGCACAAATGTTTAGGGGTCACCCCCGACAACGGTGCGGCTTATATTAACGGTCACGGTAAACGCACCGGCTTTAGATGGAAAAAGTTTTTGCGTGCACTGGACGCCAACGCCTTCACCTCGCGGCAGCGCGCTGAATGCGTCAATGCGGCGGCGGCGACATTTTCGACGATGCATGCGTGGTTTTTGAAGCGGGCAGACGCGGACGACGTAATGCGAGGGATCGGCGGTTCGGGAGCGCGGCGCGGAGTCAATCCGGCAAGCGTACCGCAATAGGCTGTCGCCCGCCGGTCGTCGAGCGTGCGCTCATCTGCGGCGCTGCGGTTAATGCTTCAGCAATTAATCGCCG
>JBKJMN010000351.1:0-25916 GCA_046596405.1 Burkholderiales bacterium | reverse complement strand
CGCGGCGGGCGTTTGCGCCCAGGCGCTCGTGAACACCAGCGCCGCGGCGAGCGCGACGGCAACGTGCACCTGCCGGAATTGTCCGGTTCGATTTGAAATTTCCATAACTCCTCCGTTGAAAAATGGCTGGTTCTTATCTCTATCCGACGAGTGGCTGGAATCGCGCGGGACGATTTTTTCCGCAGTCCCGCCGTGTCGAAATAAGTGTAGCACTGTTCGCGAACGGCGCTCCAAATCACGCCAAACTCGGGCCGTGGCGGCTGTGCCGTGGTGAAAGACCCTGTTGCCGTCGGGAAAATCGCGGGGATTGGAACTAGCGTAAAATTCGCCATTCGCGGGTGTAGTTCAATGGCAGAACGGCAGCTTCCCAAGCTGCATACGAGGGTTCGATTCCCTTCACCCGCTCCATCCGGATACGTGCGCGTCTATCAACCAGGATTGGGTCTGCGCCATGAACAAAATCGTAAAATTCGTTGTATTGCCGTTCGTCGGCATTGTCATCCTCGCCGCCGCCGTTGGCGCGTATATCGCGGCGACGTTCGATCCCAACCAGTACAAGGCGCAGATCGTGCAGGCGGTCAAGGACAAGACCAAGCGCACGCTCAAACTGGAGGGCGATATCAAACTGTCGCTGTTTCCCAGCATCGGCGCTACGCTCGGCAAGGCATCGTTGTCGGATTACGCAAGTGAGCGCGAATTTGCGGGCTTTGAGGATCTGCGCGTTTCGCTGAAACTTATACCGCTGCTGTCCAAAGAGGTCGTGATCGACGCGATCGAAGGCAAGAACGTGCGCGCGACCCTGATTCGCGGCAAGGACGGCAAGCTCAGCATCGACGACCTGGTGGGCAAAGACAAGGCGCCGGACCAGAAAAGCGGCGCAGCGGTCAAGATAGACATCGACCATGTAACGCTCGAAAACGTCGCCGTGACTTATATCGATCAGCTCGCGGGCGCGAAGTACGCGCTGACCAAACTCAATCTGAAGACCGGCCGCATCGCGAGCGGCGTGCCCGTCAAGATCGACCTCGCTTTCACCGCGCAAAGCGACAAGCCGAAACTCAATCTGGACGCGGCGCTCAAGACCGCGCTCACCTTCGATCTCGACAAGGAGCATTATGTGCTGAACGGGCTCGATTTCAGCGCGAAAGGCGCGGCTGCCGGAATCACCAACCTCGTCGCCACCGTCAAGGGCGATATCGATGCGAAGCCGGCCAGCAAAGAGCTGGTGGTGTCCAAGCTTGCCGTCGCCGCGACAGGCAAGCCGGACGCGGGCGGCGATCTGAACCTGAAATTCGATGCGCCCAGGCTCAATGTGACGAAGGACAAAGTGAGCGGCGAAAAAATCGCGCTCGATGCCACATTGACCGAAGGCAAGGCCAAGACGTCGGTCAAGCTCGAGATACCCGGCATCGACGGCACCGCAAAAGCGTTTACCGCCGCGCTGATGACCTTGAACGTCGACATGCAAAAAGACGGATCGACGATCAAGGCCAAGGTAACGAGTCCGCTGAGCGGCAGCGTCGACGCGGAAAAGATCGAGCTCACGAAATTGACCGCGACCGTCAATGTCAACGATCCGAAACTGCCGAAGAATCCGATCGATGCGGCTATCAGCGGGTCCGCCACGGTCGATGTGGCGAAACAGACCGCGAATCTCGTATTCGCCACGAAGTTCGACGACAGCAATATCAACGGCCGGGCCGGACTTACCAGATTCAAGCCGCCGTTCTACACGTTCGACATCAACATCGACCAGCTCGACGCCGACCGCTATTTGCCGAAATCGGATCCCAAGCAAAAGCAACCCGAACAGCCGCTCGATCTGGCGGCGCTCAAAGGCCTCAACGCAAACGGCAGCGTCAAGATCGGCACGCTCAAGATCGCCAACGTCAAGGCGGCGAACGTGCGCATCGAGGTGAAAGCCGCGAACGGGCGCGTTGACGTGAGCCCGATCGCCGCGAATCTCTATCAGGGCTCGCTCGCGGGTGCACTGTCGGTACAAGCGGCGACGACGCCGGTCATCGGCATCAAGCAGACTCTGACCGGCGTCAATGTGGGGCCGCTCCTAAAGGACGCCGCGAATTTCGATTCGCTCGAAGGCAAGGGCACTCTTACGCTCGATGTGAGCGGGCAGGGGCAGACCTTGACCGCGATCAAGAAGGCGCTGCATGGCAATGCGGCGATCAGGATGACGGATGGCGCGATCAAAGGCATCAACATCGCGAGCTCGATCCGCAATGCGAAGGCCAAACTGGGCGCGCTCAAAGGCGAAACGACGCAGGCCGCGAGCCAGGCCGAGAAGACCGATTTTTCCGAACTGACAGCGAGCTTCAATATCAGGAATGGGGTTGCGCACAATTCGGATCTCGCCGGCAAATCTCCGCTGTTGCGGCTGGGCGGCGACGGCGACATCGATATCGGCAACGAGAATCTCAATTATCTGGTGAAGGCGACGGTGGTTGGAACGACCGCCGGCCAGGGCGGCAAGGAACTCGCGGAATTAAAGGGCCTCACCGTGCCGGTGAAGCTCTCAGGCCCGTTCGCGTCTCCCCAGTACCAGATCGATTTCAGCGGCATCGCGGCCAGCGCCGCGCAAGCCCTCGTCGAAGGGAAAAAAGACGAGATCAAGGCCAAAGTCCAGGATCAGCTCCAGGATAAGCTCAAAGGGCTGTTTGGACGCTGACTCGAGGCCTCGCGCGCAGACGCTGGGCGCGAGCTTCGCGGATAGGGTGGTGCAGTGGCAGGCCGTACACGGCCGCCACGATTTGCCGTGGCAGAATTCGCGCGATGCGTATCGCATCTGGCTGTCGGAGATCATGCTGCAGCAAACGCAGGTGACTACCGTCATTCCGTACTTCGAGCGTTTTCTCAGGCGTTTTCCCGATATTCCCGCGCTCGCTGCGGCGGCCCAGGATGACGTGCTGACTTTGTGGAGCGGGCTCGGCTATTATTCGCGCGCGCGCAATTTGCACCGCGCGGCGCAACTGATGGCGCGCGACCACGGTGCGCGCGTGCCCCACGATTTCACGGCGCTGCTCGCGTTGCCGGGCATCGGCCGCTCGACCGCCGCCGCGATTGCGGTGTTTGCGTACGGCGCCCGCCAGGCGATTCTCGACGGCAACGTCAAGCGGGTGTTCGCGCGGCGCTTTGGCATCGCCGGCTATCCGGGCGACGCTAAGGTGGCGGCCGCGCTGTGGCGCGAAACTGAGCGCCAATTGCCGGCGCGCCACATCGAGTCGTACACGCAGGGTCTGATGGACCTGGGCGCGACGGTGTGCACGCGCACCAAACCGCGTTGCGAAACGTGCCCCGTCGCGGCGGATTGCATCGCGCGCAAAACCGGCGCGGTCCGCCAATTTCCCGGCGCGCGGCCGCGCAAGGCGCTGCCGCAGCGGCACACCCAGATGCTGGTGCTCTTGCATGCCAATGAGGTGCTGCTCGAGAAGCGCGCGCCAACCGGTATCTGGGGCGGTCTGTGGAGTTTGCCGGAAGCCGCGGCGGGCGATGATATCGTGGCGTTGTGCGCCGAGCGTTACGGCGCGCGCGTCGCGGCGCTGCAACCGATGACGGTGCTTGCGCATGGCTTCACCCATTTCAAACTCGATATCGCGCCGCAGCGCTTGAGCGTGAGCTATATCGCGCCGCGGGTCGCGGCCCCCGGCGTCAGCTGGCTGCCGCTCAAGGATGCGCTTGGCGCGGCGATTCCGGCGCCGGTCAAACGCATTTTGAAGGCGGTGCTGGCCGGCTGACGCAACACGCGCCGACGCCCGGTATAAAATCAATTCGAGGTAACACCGGCAAAGCGAGGCCGGCAAAAATCATGAGCGATACGTGGATTGAAATCAGGGAGTGGCGCAAGCAAAAGCGCGCTGAGCTGATAGCGCAACGGATGGCGCTCGAGCCGATCCGGCGCCGGCATGCGAACGCGGCGATTACCGCGCACATCGAAGCCGGCTTCGCGTTGCTCGCGGGCATGACCATAGGCTTTTGCTGGCCGTTCAAGAACGAGTTCGACGCGCGCTTCGTGATCAAGCATTTTCGCGACCTCGGCGCGGCCGCCGCGCTGCCGGTGGTGATCGCCAAGGCGACGCCGCTGCAGTTTCGCGCGTGGTGGCCCGGCGCGCCGATGTCCAGCGGCGTCTACGAGATCCCGATTCCCGACGGCACCGCGCTGGTCGTGCCCGACGCCGCGATCGTGCCGATGAACGGCTTCGACGCGCAGGGTTATCGCTTGGGCTACGGTGGCGGCTATTTCGACCGCACGCTCGACGCGATGTCGCCGCAGCCGCTCGCAATCGGGGTGGCGTTCGAGTTCGCCGGCCTGCCGACCATACGCCCGCAGCCGCACGACGTGCCGATGGATTTCCTGGTCACGGAAGCCGGCATATATGTGGCTAAGGACGCCGACCTTATGCGCATCAGCGCTGAGCAATGCCGCGCGCGCGCGGGGCATCTGTGCCAGCAGCGCGGCCTGCCGCGCCAGCGTCTGGAAGCGGCCGCGGGCTATACGTCGCCGCCATGCTACGCGGGCGAATTCCCCGGCTATTTCGGCGCCGCCGGCGACGACGCCGAGAGCTAGCCTCGCGCTAGGAGCCCAGGCCCTGCTTCGACAGGATCTCGCCCAACTGTGACAACCGCGCCTGCGGATCCGTCATGCGCAGCAATTGCTGTTTGATATCGAGGCTGATCGGCAGCACTTCGCTCAGTCGATAACCTATCCACGCTGCATCGTCGAAACGATGCGGCGACGGAAAATGCTCGGCGCCGATTTTCTCGATGATGGCTTTGAGCACGTCGCTGCACAGGGTTTCCTCGGGCGCGACCTCGCTGTCGTGGGCGAGATGCTCGATGGCGGCGGAAATCAGCCCGTTTTTTTCAACCTCGGTGTTCACTATGCGGAAGCGTTGCAGGCCTTCGACCTGCAATTGAAATACGCCAAGTTGCGGCATATCCCACTGCGCGATACGCGCGAGGCAGCCGATGTCCTGAGGCACCGCGGGCGTGCCGATTTCGCGGCCTTCCTTGATCAGGCACACGCCGAAGGGCTGCTCATTTTTGATGCAGACCTTGGTCATCTCGATATAGCGTTGCTCGAAAATCTTGAGCGGCAGCGTGCCACCCGGAAAAAGCACCGTGTTCAGAGGAAAAATATAAATGCGCGGCGCGCTGGCGGCGGGTGTCATTGCTGCGCTCATAACGAAAGCTCGCGGTGGCGCACCAGCACGCGCCGCGCGGCGCGGAAGTGAGCGGCGAGCTTTTCGACGAAATAAACCGAGCGGTGCTCGCCGCCGGTGCAGCCGATGGCGACGGTGACATAGCTGCGGTTGTCGGCGATAAAGCACGGCAGCCAGTTCTGGACGAAATCGCGGATGTCTTCGTACATGCGTTTGACGTTTGCATCGGTTTCGAGAAAGTCGACCACTGCGCGATGCTTGCCCGTCAGGGGCCGCAGCGCGGGATCATAATAGGGATTGGGCAAACAGCGCACGTCGAACACGAGGTCCGCATCGAGCGGAATGCCGTGCTTGTAACCGAACGACTGAAAGAGCAGCGTCAGGCCGGCGTGATCCGCGGCAACAAACTCCTTGATCCAGCCCCGCAGCGCGTTCGGATTCAGCTCGCTGGTGTCGATATGGTGCGACTCCCCGCCGATATCGGCCAGCAGCTCGCGCTCGCGGGCGATGCATTCGGCGACTGTGAGCTCGCCGGCGCTTAACGGGTGACGCCGCCGCGTTTCGGAGAAGCGCTTGAGCAGGGTCTCCGTCTTGGCCTCGAGGAACAGCACGCGAACATCGACTCCGCGCGCTTTCAGGTCACGGACCTGCTGCGGCAACCCGGAGAGCGTATCGCCGCTGCGCGCGTCGATGCTGACGGCTACGCGCGGATAGCCCGCGGTACGCAGAAAATCCACCATCGCCGGCAAGAGCTTGGCCGGCAGGTTGTCGGTCGTGTAATAAGTTCCGTCTTCGAGCGCTTTCAAGGCGACGCTTTTGCCCGACCCGGAGAGGCCGGTGATAATAACGAGCTGCATGCGGATCTGGTCGGCGGCGTGCGGCGGTCAGTGCTGGTCGTTTTTCATGTGCCGGGCCTGACGCTCGACGAATTCCCGCGTGCTGTCTATGCCGCGCAGCTGTAACACGTGATTGCGCACGGCCGCTTCGACCAGCACTGCGAGGTTGCGCCCGGCCGCGACCGGTATCGTGACCTTGCTGATGCTCACCCCCAGAATGTCATGTACGCCGGGCTTAAGGGGCAGGCGGTCGACGTACTGTTTTTCGCTGCCGGCGGGTTTTTCAAGGTGCACGATCAGTCTCATGTTCTTGCGCGGACGCAGGGCCGCTTCGCCGAAAATCGTGCGGATATTCAGGACACCCAGGCCGCGGACCTCGAGAAAATCGCGCAGGAGATCCGGGCACCGGCCTTCGAGCGTCTCCGGCGCTATGCGGTAAAGCTCGATCACGTCGTCCGCTATGAGGCCGCTGCCGCGGCTGATCAACTCGAGCGCGAGCTCGCTCTTGCCTACGCCGCTGTCGCCGGTAATCATGACGCCCATGCCGAGCACGTCCAGAAACACGCCATGCATGGTGGTCGATTCGGCGAGCGCGCGCGCGAGATACGGGCGCAACATCCACATGAGCTCCACGCTGTCCAGCGGCGACGCGAGAAGCGCCACGTGCATGGAGTCCGCGAGGGTGCACAAGTGCGCAGGGCCGCTCTCGCCGCCGGCGACGATAATGCACGCAAGTTCGGAGGTCGTCAGCCGGTGCAACGTTTGCTGGCGCGTGACCGTGTCGAGCGCATTCAGATGGTCGATTTCCGGACGCGCGAGGATCTGGATCCAGTTCGGGTGAATAAAATTAAGATGGCCGATCAGGCCGCCGCGCGAGTCCTTGAGGTGCGCGCTGTCGAGCAGCTTGATGCCGCCGTCGCGCCCCGCGATCCACGCGAGGCGCAGCTTCTCGCGGTTGTCTTCAAACAGCTGCGCTACGCTGATCTGGGGCATGCGGCTGCCATCCGGCAATCGACTCGTGCATGGCTTCGGCGGACGTCGCCTTCAACAACTGTTCGCGGAATAGTTGGTCGCTGAACATCTGCGCGAGTTCGCTCAAGATCTGCAGGTGCAGATCGGTTGCGCGCTCGGGCACCAGCAACACGAATATGAGATTGACCGGCTGGCCGTCGGGCGCATCGAACGGAATCGGCTCGCGCATCCGGATCATCGCGCCGACCGCGTCCTTTAGCCCCTTGATGCGGCCGTGCGGAATCGCAATGCCCTGGCCGAGACCGGTCGAGCCCAGCTTTTCACGCGCGAACAAGCTGTCGAACACCTGGCTGCGCGCGACATTCTGGTTGTTTTCGAACAGCAGCCCGGCATGCTCGAACACGCGCTTCTTGCTGCTGACGTCAAGATCGAGCACCACGTTCGGCGCGGGGAGCAGTTTGGCGATAAGATTCATATCGGTTCGGGGTAACGGCAATTCGCGCGCGCCAGGACTGGACGATGGCACGCGCACAACGGGGCGTCAATCCTCACTGTCGGCGCGACCGGGTTCGCGTCCGCCGCGATGCTCTACATTGCGCTCCTTGTGCTTCAATATCTGGCGATCGAGCTTGTCGACCAGCATGTCGATCGCCGCGTACATATTGGCATCGTCGCACTCGACGAAAATGTCTTTGCCTTTCAAGTGCACATTGGCCTCGATTTTCTGCTTGAGCTTTTCTACCGACAGAATGACGTTGACGTCGATGACGTGGTCGAAATGACGCGTGATGCGCGTGAATTTGGTGGTGACGTAATCGCGCATGGCCGGAGTAACTTCGACGTGATGACCGCTCAAATGAAGGTTCATGGCTGGCTCCTCGGTTAAATGGTGAGCTGGAATGTTTGCGCCGGACGCTGGATCATAGCGACTTGCGCAAATTGACCGGCAATATTTGCATGGATTCGCGGTATTTCGCGACGGTGCGGCGCGCGACGACGATGCCCTGCTGGCCGAGAATTTCCGAAATCTGGCTGTCGGACAGCGGTTTCTTGCCGTTTTCCGCGCTGACGAGCTGCTTGATCAGCGCGCGGATCGCTGTGCTCGAGGCCGAGCCGCCGGTGTCCGTGGTGACGTGACTGCCGAAAAAATATTTGAGCTCGTAGATGCCGCGCGGCGTGAACATGAATTTCTGGGTGGTCACGCGCGAGACCGTCGATTCATGCAAATCCAGCGTATCCGCGATTTCGCGCAGCACGAGCGGGCGCATCGCTACTTCGCCGTGCTCGAAGAAGTGGCGCTGGCGGTCGACGATCGCCTGCGACACCCGCAATATCGTATCGAAACGCTGCTGCACGTTCTTGATAAGCCAGCGCGCCTCCTGCAGCTGACCCGCAAGCTGCTGATGCCCCGCATCGCGGTTGCGCTGCAGTATGTCGGCGTACAGACGATTGATGCGCAGTTTCGGCATCGCGTCGGGATTCAACGCCGCGAGCCACACGCCCTTGAGTTTTTTAACGATGACGTCCGGCACGATGTACCGCGTATCGCCTGAGGAAAACGCCGCGCCGGGCCGCGGATTCAGGCTGGTAATCAGGTTTTTGACGCCGCGCAGGACCGCGTCCTCGCAGTGCAAAAGTTTTTTGAGTTTCAGAAAATCGCGCGCCGCGAGAACGTCGAGGTGATGACTCACGATCTCGATCGCATGCGCGCGAAACGGCGTCGTCGCCGGCAGCGTTTCGAGCTGCAGCTTGAGACACTCGCCGAGATTGCGCGCGGCCACGCCCGGCGGGTCGAGATTCTGCAAGTGCCTGAGCGCGACCTGCAGATCCTCGATCTCGATATCGAGTTCCGCCGGCAAGAGCTCGGTCAGCTCGGCCAGGTCCTGATGCAGGTAGCCGTCGTCGTCCAGCGAATCGATGAGCAGCGTGACCAACCGCTGGTCGTGGTCCGGAATCTGGGTCAGCGACAACTGCGAGATCAAATGTTCGCGCAACGACTGCGCTTCGGCCGCAACCTGCGGGTATTCGGCCTCGTCGTTGTCGTCGCGGGTACCGCCGTGACTGTAGTCTTCATCGAAGCTGGGCACGTCGGCGCTGCCATGCGTGTCACTGGCGGTGGTATCGGCTTCGTTGTCGCCGGCTGCTGTCGGCGTGGTCGCCGGTGTGAAGTCTGGAGTGCCCGGTTGCAGCGCAACGGTGGCCTCCTCGCGCAGACCGTCTTCGCGCTCGAGCAACGGGTTGTCCTGCAGGAACTTCTCGATTTCCTGGTTGAGCTCCAGCGTCGACAGTTGCAGCAGCCGGATTGATTGCTGCAGTTGCGGCGTGAGCGTTAAATGCTGGGACAGCCTGAGTTGTAGCGAGTGCTTCATGGTCCCGAAAGGGTAGGGAGGCTCGGTGGACTTGAATGCATCAATCGAAAATGAGAAGAAATTGAACGTCGATGAGCTGAAAGACGGAAATTGGGAGAGAGGTGCTGCCGGCGCGCGGGCCGGGAAGCGGGCTGGGGTTTGCCTACAGCCGGAAATGCTCTCCGAGATAAACTTTTCTCACGCTGTCATTATAAACGATTTCGTCGGGCTTTCCGTAGGCGAGCACGCTACCGTCGTTGATAATATACGCGCGGTCGCAGATGCCCAGCGTCTCGCGCACATTGTGGTCGGTGATCAGCACCCCGATATCGCGCTCCTTCAGGAACCGGATGATTTTCTGGATGTCGATGACGGCGATCGGGTCGACGCCGGCAAATGGCTCATCGAGCAGGATAAAACGCGGATCGGTGGCCAGCGCGCGCGCGATTTCGACCCGTCGCCGCTCGCCGCCCGACAGGCTGATCGCCGGGTTGTCGCGCAGGTGGGCCACGTGCAGGTCGTCGAGCAGCTGTTCGAGCTGGGATGCAATGCGGTCGGTATCGTCGGTTTGCAGTTCGAGTACCGCGCGGACGTTTTCCGCGACGGTCAGGCGGCGGAAAATCGACGCCTCCTGCGGCAGGTAGGACAGGCCGAGTTGCGCGCGCCGGTGGATCGGCATGTGGGTGAGCCGCTTGTCGTCGAGGTGGATTTCGCCGCCGTCGAGCGGCACCAGCCCGACCATCATGTAAAAGCAGGTCGTTTTGCCGGCCCCGTTTGGCCCGAGCAGCCCGATTACTTCGCCGCTGCTCACTTCGAGCGAGACATCTTTCACCACGACGCGCGATTTGTAGCGCTTTTCGAGTTGGTGCGCGCGCAGCTGGCTCATGATCTGGCGCCCCTCTGCCGTGGCCGGACGGGCGCCGACTGAGCGCCGCGGTGGTGTTGCGTGAACGCCATCAACGCGGCGTGCCCGCCGGGGTTTCGCGCGGGTTCGCGACGTCGGTTGCCGGTTTTAGCGGCAGCGGCAGCGGCGGCGCTGCCGCGGGCGGCTTGTCTTTCGGTTTGGGTTGAATGATCGCGCGCACGCGGCCTTCGGGATTGCCGGCGGTCGCGGCCTGTTTGCCGCCGCCGATGACGCGGAAAAATTCGGTCGCGATTTCGTATGAAATATAATTTCCGCGCACGTCGTCGTTGGTCTTTTTCAGATAAGCACGGTTGAACATCTGCAGCTTCTCCGCCTTGCTGTCGTATTCGATGCGTTCGGCGTAGCCTTCGATATATTCATCGTAGCCTTCGCGCTTTTGGCGAAAGCTCGCGAGATTGCCGTGCGCGACGCCGTATTTGAAGCCGTCGGCATCCTGTTGCACGATCATGCGATCGCCGCGGATCGTCAGCGTGCCCTGGGTCAATACGACCTTGCCGGTGAAAGTCGCCGTCTGCTTGGCGTCGTCGACCGTGACCTGGTCGGCTTCCAGATTGACGGGCTTGTCGCGGTCGGCGCGTTCGGCGCGCGCGGGCGCGAATGCCAGCACGCAGCACGCGACCACCACGGCGCTGCGCCAATGGCGGCCGGCGCGCCTACTTGGATTTCTCATAACTACCTCGAACGTTGGAAAGCAGTTTCAGGATACGCGTTTTGTTATCGAATTCTAAGCCATCCGAGGTAATCAGGGTGGTGGCGTCCTTGATGCGCACGGGCTTGTCGGTTTTTGCCGTGCCATCGTCGGGAACGACGTGAAGCCAGCTCGTGAGCATCACCAATTCGCTGCGGTTCTCGTACGGCGAGCGCGTCAGGCGCACGTCGTCCTGCAGATAGACGTTGTCGCCGTTGCTCGACAATTTGGCGGTCTTGGAGGAGGCGGTCATGGTCACGCCGGCGCCGCGAAAGTTGACCACGTTGGGCGCTTCGAGGTCCGTCGTATCATCGTCCGGATAGTGCTGCATGCGGCGCGCATGCATTTTGTAGCGCACCGCGCCGTCGGGGCCGATGCGGGTGACGGTAAAATTCTCGGCGATGTAATCCGGATCGTGGCGCGCTTTGCCATTGCTGGTGCTTTCGGGTGGCTGGACGTGGCGATCGAGCCACACCGTTACCGCGGCTACAGCCGCGAGCAGCAGCACGGGAAACCAGGCGGTCAGCCGCTGCATCATTTAAGGTAAACCGCGAGCGCGCTCTCGAGCGTGCCTTGTGCATGCATGATGAGTTCGCACGCTTCGCGCGCCGCGCCATGGCCGCCTTTGGCGCGGGTGATGTAATCCGCCCGTTGCTTCACTAATAGCGGCGCGTCCGGCACCGTGAGCGCAAGCCCGCAGCGCAGCAATACCGGCAGGTCGACGACATCGTCGCCCATATAGGCGACCGCGCCGGCTTCGAGCGAAGTGGCTTTGAGCACCGTCGCGAAGGCGAGCGCTTTGTCGGCCACTCCCTGATACAAGCGTTCGATGCCGAGATTTTTCGCACGCAATTCAACGCTGCGCGAGGTGCGGCCGGTGATGATCGCGAGATCGACGCCGCTTTCGCGCAGCATTTTCATGCCGTGGCCGTCGAGACTGTTGAATCCCTTGATCTCCTCCCCGCCGTCCGTGAGATAGAGCGTGCCGTCGGTGAGGATTCCATCGACGTCGAAAATGGCGAGGCGGATGCGGCTGGCTTTGGCGTAGATCGCTTGCATGATTGAATTTGAATCCGCGGTTGCCGGCGCGCGACCCGCCGCCGCCGAATAAAGTGGCCCTAGATGACCTGCGCTTTGAACAGCGCGTGCGTATTGAGCGCGCCGACCAGGCGATGTTCGGCGTCGACCACCAGCAATTGATTGACCTTGTGCTGCTCCATGAGTTGCACCGCTTCGGCGGCCAGCTTATCGGGTGTGATGGTGCGCGGGTTGCGGGTCATCACGCTCTCGATCGGCGTGCGGTGCAGGTCCACGCCTTTCTGCAGCGCGCGCCGCAAATCGCCGTCGGTAAAAATCCCGACCACGCGCTGCGCTTCATCGACTACCGCGGTGATGCCCATGCGGCCGCGCGACATTTCGAGTATCGCCTCGGACAGCATGGCCGCGCCTGGAACGCGCGGCGCATCGCACTCTGCGCCCATCACGTCGCGTACGTGCGTGAGCAACTGGCGGCCGAGCGCGCCGCCCGGATGCGAGCGCGCAAATTCGTCGCGGCTGATGCCCTTGGCCTGCATTACCGCGACAGCCAGCGCGTCGCCGATGGCCAGCGCGGCGGTGGTGCTCGCGGTGGGCGCGAGGTTGAGCGGGCACGCTTCCTTTTCCGCGCCCGCGTAAAGGTGGGCGTCAGCCTGCTGCGCGAGGCTCGATTGCGGCTTGCCGGTCAGCGCGATCAGCTTGGCGCCGCGGCGCTTGATCAACGGCACGATCGCGAGCAGTTCGCTCGATTCGCCGGAATTCGACAGCGCGATAAATACGTCGTCACGCGTGACCATTCCCAGATCGCCGTGACTTGCTTCGGCGGGATGCACGAAATACGCGGGCGTGCCGGTGCTTGCCATGGTTGACGCGATTTTGCGCGCGATATGGCCCGACTTGCCGATGCCGCTCACGGTCACGCGGCCGTGCGAATTCAGGATGATGTCGACCGCGCGCTGAAAGTGATGATCGAGTCTGGCAATCAGGCCCGTGATCGCCGCGGCCTCGATTTCGAGGACTTCGCGCGCAAGGTCCAATGCATTGGGACCCGCCGGCGCGGTGGGATTCTTTTTAGCAACTGTCATAACGGGAGAAGTATAGCAAAGTCGCAGCATTAACCGTCGTCGCCAGCGGTTGCAATTCGTTCCCGATGAGGCATTATTCAAGGTCGCCCACAGCTATGCGTCGCAATGGATAATTCGCTGCACCTCGCCCTGATTCTGCTCGCCGCCGCGGTGCTGGTGGTCATCGTCTTCCGCCTGCTCAAGCTGCCGGCGATGCTGGGCTATCTGCTGGTGGGCATCGTCATCGGGCCGCACGGCGCGGGCATGATTCCGGATAACGCGGGCACGCGCAACCTGGCGGAGATCGGCGTCGTATTCCTGATGTTCAGCATCGGACTCGAATTTAGTCTCGCAAAACTTACCACGATGCGGCGGATCGTTTTCGGCCTGGGCGCGGCGCAGGTTATGCTGACGCTCGCCGGCGTCGTAGTCGCACTGTACTTCGCCGGCATCGACTGGCGGACGGGCGCGGTATTGGGCGGCGCGGTTGCAATGTCGTCGACGGCCATCGTAAGCAAAATGCTCGCTGACAAGCTCGAGCTGAATTCCCTGCATGGCCGGCAAGTCATCGGCGTACTGCTCTTCCAGGATCTCGCGGTCGTCCCGCTGCTCATCCTGATTCCGGCGCTGGCGGGCGCGCCCGGCGAGATGGCCGCCGGCCTCGCATTCGCGCTGGCCAAAGCGGCTGTGGTGCTTTCGATATTGCTGTATTTCGGGCAGCGCCCGATGCGCGCGTGGTTTCACCTCGTGGCAACGCAGAAATCGTCCGAGCTTTTCGTTTTGAATGTGCTGCTGATCACGCTCGGGCTTGCATTTATCACGGAGATGGCGGGGCTGTCGCTGGTGCTCGGCGCGTTCATTGCGGGCATGCTGATTTCGGAGACCGAGTACCGCTACCAGGTCGAGGACGACATCAAGCCGTTTCGCGACGTGCTGCTCGGGTTGTTTTTCGTAACCATCGGCATGAAGCTCGATTTAGCTCTGGTTTACGCGAACCTGCCGTGGGTCTTGCTCACGTTGTTGATGTTGATCGCTTTCAAAGCGTTGCTCATCGCGGGCTTGAGCCGGCTCTTCGGCAGCGACACGGGCGCTGCGCTGCGCACTGGGCTCGACCTCGCGCAGGGCGGCGAGTTCGGCTTCGTGCTGCTATCGCTGGCGGCGCCATTGAACCTCGTGCCTGAAGCGCTGTTGCAGACCCTGTTGGCGGCCATGGTGCTGTCGATGCTCGCGGCGCCCTTCATCATCGAGCGCAGCGAACACATCGTGCGTCACTTCAGCGGCGCCGAATGGCTCGCGCGCGCGATGGATTTGCATAACGTCGCCGTGCAGTCGATGGCGGCCAACCAGCATGTGGTGGTGTGCGGTTACGGGCGCAGCGGACAGAATCTCGCGCGTCTGCTCGGCGCCGAGAAAATATCATTCATCGCGCTCGACGTCGACCCCGGACGCGTCAAGGAAGCGGCCGCCGCCGGCGAGCGCGTCGTGTACGGCGACGCGTCGCGGCGCGAAGTATTAATAGCGGCGGGCCTATTGCGTGCGCGCGCGCTGGTGGTGACGATAGCGGACAGCGCGCTCGCGCTGCGCATACTCGCGCAGGTGCGCGAATTGAAGCCGGGTTTGCCGGTGGTCGTGCGCATGCTCGATGACACGGAAATCGAGGTCTTGCGCACGGCGGGTGCGACCGCGGTGCTGGCCGAAATCATGGAAGGTAGCCTGATGCTCGCCTCGCATACGCTGATAGCGTTGGGGGTGCCCCTCAATCGGGTGCTGCGGCGCATCCGCGACACGCGTGAACAGCGGTACAGTCTGTTGCGCGGATTTTTTCACGGCGAGTCGGATCAAGGCGAAGACGTCGCCCACGCCGAACAGCGCCTGCTGCATTCCGTTCTGATTACGCCCGGCGCCGCGGCGATCGGCAGGACGCTCGCCGAGATCGACCTCGCGGCGTGCGCCGTCGAAGTCAAGGCGGTGCGCCGGCCCGGGGTCACGGCGCAGGCGCCGCAGGCGGATGCGCGGATCGCGGCGGGCGACGTACTGGTGTTATATGGAGCCGAGCACGATTGCGCGGCGGCGGAAATACGCGTGATGCAAGGTTAGTTCACTTACACGCGGCGTCGGTTGCCACTGTAGCCGTGAACGGCAACAAAAAAGCCCGCCTAAGCGGGCTTTTTTGCAGCGAGAGGACCGCTTACTGCACCGCTACGCCGCCGCACGCTTTGACGTCCGCAGATGCGTTATAAACCATTGTCGCGGTGTGATTCGCCGACACGGCGAGGCACGCGCCGACGCTCGGATCAACGCCACCCCATGCGATGCCGACTCTGAAGGAGCCTGTGCCTGGCAAACCGTCATCCAATTTGCGGTCGAGTTCGGCGATTACCGTCACCGGCATGATCCCGCCCGTCTTGATATTCAACACGGAGTTGGTCGCCGCATTGACTTCGCCATAGTCGATGTCATTCGAGAGCAACAGATAGCCGCCGTACGGATTCGACGGCGAGTTGGTCGAGTTCGGGACTTGGGCAACAGCGCCAGCATCCGCAGTGCCGGTATAGGACCCGCTGATGAATCCGGCCCTCGACAAGTGATACCACACGAGCAAGTTTTCGTTGGGGTCGATCTGGCCATTGCCGCAGGTGCCGGCGGCCGCGCAGCCAACCGAGCCGGCGCCGGGAACCTGGGTCGCCGCAACCGCGGTCGGCATATCACCCGGATAAACGCGGTAGCGATCCTGAAAGCCGAGATAAGCGATTTTGACGCCGTCAAGTTGCGCCGCAATATTGCGCACGCGCGCGGCGTTAATCAATTCCTGTCCCTTTAAAACGCCGCCCAGCAGCAGGCCGATAATGACCAGCACAATGGCGATTTCAATAAGGGTGAAGCCCTCTTGTTTGCGCATGGTGTTTATTCCCATTTGTCTGAGCCGGCGGCCCAAGTGTGAGGAAATGCGCAAGTCCCGTACCATGCCGTGCGATGCGGCTGGCATACCACAAATCACCGAGGTTTACGTCACGTGATTTAATTCACGCTTTCTCTCCAGCGGCGATGATTCGCATAACCGTATGATTGCGTGGTTAAATATATGATGCGATGTAAGTCATATCGAGCATTGCGGGCACGCAGCCGACGGCGATAAAACGTGAAATTCCAGTGGGTATTTTCCGGTTTCACGTCAATTTTTCGACGGAGATGACGAAATTTCGCCTTTTTCCTCAAGTGACTTCAGACGGTCGATTAGAAAACGCAATTCGAATTCGTCTTTGATCTCGCCGCTGTCGAGAAGGCCGCCGATCAGGATTTTGGCGCTTGCGATTTCACCCAGGTCCTCGAGCAGGATGATGTGCATCTGGCGCGCCCAAGCGGGCGCCGCGGGGGCGCGCTCCGCGATCTCGCGCGCGTAGCGCAACGCCAGGGGTAGATCTTTCAGTCGATGTTTACAGGCGAGGGCCGCGTTCGCGAGCCAGCGCCAGCGCCGATTGGGGTCCTGCAAGAACTGCGTATGCACGAAGTCGAACATCAGGCGTTCGCGCGCCTGATCGGGCACCTGCCCATAAAGATGGGTCGCCATGAGCAGCGGATACTGGCCGACGGGATCGAGCGTGAGGATGGCGCTGAGCCAATCGATTACCCGCGCGTAGTCGAGTTCGCGGAATGGAATGCTGATGCCGGGCTGGTTGTCGAACGCCTGCAGATACAAGGTCAGCAATTGCGCGAGCGCGACCGGTTCGCCGAGACTGACCACACGCAATGCGTTTACTGCGGGTGGCGCCTCAAGCGCCTCGGCGCGGGCCAGCGGCTTTGGTTGCGCCGCCTGCCAGGCGATTTGCGCGGCCAGCGTGGCAAATAGCGCGGCGAACAGAATGCCGGGCACTGCCGCAAGCGGCCGCTCATCGCGCGCACTCACAGATTTCTGCGGTAAAAGTCGAACATCGCGGCGGCAACCAATAAAGCCGAGTAGATGATCGCCTGCAAGGCGCAAGCACCGATCCCGGGCCAGCCTGCCGCGCCGTCCACGAGCCATGCGCTTTGGGTGAACCGGTCGAGCGCCGGTAGGATCAGCGCAAGCGCATGGATGACCCCCGCGATGACGCGGTGCGACAACGCTCCACCGTCCACGATCGGCGTGGAACTGATGAGCTGAATCGCGCCCATCGCACGCGCGAGCACGTAAAACCCGGCGACAAAACTGGCAGCCGGCATCAACTGCGTGAATGTCATGATGCAGAAAACGCTGAGCGCCGCTACGATGACAAGTTCCAGCGCGAGCGAGCATGTCCACTGCAGCGCCGCAGAAAGCGGAGCAAAAATCAGCTGCGGCAAGCCGGTAAGGAGCGCCATCGCGAACGCGATCAGAAGGAAACCGAGCAGCCGACCAATAATATAGTCGGATCGCCGCAAGTCGAACGATAAGGTGAGTTCGAGGCCCTTGTCGTTGAATTCACGCACGAGGCTGGTCAGGATATAAAGGCTCAGCACAAATACGGCGGCGAGGCGCGAGGCGGCGGCCGAAAAGGCGATCAGCACGCGCGCGCTTTCCGTAATCGCCAATTGCTGCAAAAAGTACGCGGCGCCGAAAACCAGTGCCAGCGCGACGACGAACAGCCACATCAGGCGCGTTCGCCACGCCTCCAGCAGCGTGAAACGCGCGAGAGTCGCTATTTGCTGTCGACCCATGGAATAATTGGTCTGTATGCTTAAATTCATTCAGTATAACCAAAGTGCGATAAACGCACCCAGCATGACGGGGAAGCCCGGACTGTGAGCGAATCGATGCCCACGTTACGCTACGCTGTGCGCGCCCAGTGGTGGTTCGGCGGCATGCTGCTTGCGCTGCATGGGTCGCTGGCGTGGGACATCGACTCGCTTTTTTCACGCGCCATGCTGTTGGTACACTTCGGCATATTTCTGATTTGGCAACCGGTCTGGCGCGGCGAGCGCAATCTCGATTCGCGTCAGGCATTTCTGGTCGTCGTCGTGGGCGCGCTGCTGGCGGGCTGGAACAACTGGTGGCTGATGGCCGTCTGGCTCGCCGTACTGTTCGCGCTGATCGGGGGCAATCTGCTGGGCAGCGAGCAGCCGCGCCAGCGCATGGCGGCTTTGCTTGCCGCGGTGTACCTGCTTTCGATGCTGCTCGTGTGGGTCGTGCCGCACCTGTTTATCGATCAGGGGTTCGACACGGCATTGGTCGCAACAGTTCGCTATGCATTGCCGTTGCTGCCGCTGGCGATGATCGTGATTCCAACCGGCACCACGACCCGGTCGGCGTCCCCGCTCGCTGTCGATCTTTTCTACAGCCTGCTGCTTTTTTTGCTGGTCACGGGCCTCGTGCTGGGCAGCTTCGTGGTCAAGCAGGTCAGCCATGGCGATTATCCGCTTGCGCTCGCGCAGAGTCTGATGGTCATGGGGCTCGTGCTGGTGTCGTTGAGCTGGTTGTGGAATCCGCACACCGGCTTTACCGGCATCGGCCATCTCCTGTCGCGGTACCTGATGAGCCTGGGTCTGCCGTTCGAGCGCTGGATCAAGGGGCTCGCGGACCTGGCCGAACGCGAGCGTGAACCGTCACGCTTTCTTTCGCTGGCGCTGCAAAACATGTGTGAGTTGCCATGGGTGGCCGGTCTTTCGTGGCAGGCCGCTCACAGCAGCGGCGAACTGGGCGCGCGATCGCGTTTTCAGGCTGAATTTGCGGCGCAGGACCTGATGCTGACGTTTCATACCAAATGGTCGTTAAGCCCTGCGTTGTTGCTGCATCTGAAGCTGCTGACCCAGATGCTGGGCCACTTTTATGAGGCAAAGCAGCGCGAAGAAGCGCAACGCACGAATGCCTACACGCAGGCCATCTACGAAACCGGCGCGCGCCTGACGCACGACGTCAAGAATCTACTGCAGTCGCTGCGGTCGCTATGCGCAGCCGCCGAAAGCAGCAGCGTTGACGAAGCCGGCGCATTGCAGGGCCTGGTTAAAAGGCAGTTGCCGCAAATCGCGCAACGCTTGACGGTGACGCTGGAGAAATTGCAGGCGCCGCAGGTGTCGTCTATCGCGCAGATCAATGCGATGACGTGGTGGGAGGGGCTCAAGCAGCGCTACACGCGCGGCGAAATCGCATTTGCCGAAGGTGCGGCAAATGCCGACGCGAAGGTGCCCGGAGAACTATTCGACAGCGTGGCCGAGAATCTGCTGCAAAACGCCGTCGCCAAGGCGCAGCAACACGCAGATATGCGCATCGACGTTACTTTTGACGCATCCTTCGGTGGACGTCTGACGATATGCGACAGCGGCGAAGCGATCTCCAAGCTCGTGGCCACGCGTTTGTTTTCAGTCCCGGTGCCTTCGCGCAACGGACTGGGAATCGGTCTTTATCAGGCCGCGCGTCAGGCAGAACAGGCGGGCTACAGCCTATTGCTCGTGAGCAATGAAGCGGGCAAAGTATGCTTCGAGTTGCGCAAGACCGCTGCCTGAGCGCGTCCTGAATGCGGAGCCTCAGGGTCCGACTACGCGAACCGTAAACCGCCTGATCGAACCAATCACCAGGGTAACTTTCGGCGTGGCTATGCCGGCGTCGGTCACGGCACTGAATGTCGTGCTCAGGCAGGGCGGTAACGACGTGCATTCCGGCGCAACGGTGTAGCCGACGGATGTCCGCCAGTTTGAATCGAACCAACCCGGAAAGGTGGTGCCCGGCCAGCCCGCGCCCGCGATTAAATTCCGCGGCAGAAAACCGGGTAGTGGGGTCGCCGCGGGCAGGCACAAGCTGGAGTCGCCGTGTGGCTGGCACGAAAAGTCGGTAGTCTGCGCGGGATTTGGCAATACGGAATTGGCGACGAAATAGCGATTCATGCCGACGGTTAGCTCGTTAGCCACGCGTCTTTCGACGAACGTCAGCAGGTCCCCCGCGGTAATGGTGGCCAGACGGTCGTTGAAATTGGCGTCTGCAGGTTGGGCGAGGAATGCAGTTCCGCCGACGGCATTCGCACCCTCCAGGTAGTTGATCACGTTGTTCTTGTTTGCAGCCCCGTTGCGTGTTTGCGAACCGACGGGAGCGCCCGCAGCGAATACAATCGCGACGACATTGTTCAATGCGGGTGCGCCCGCGATCGAAAGCGTGCCAGCCGTCGCGTCATTGATGAGCACCTGGCTCGCATAGTCGCGAAAATTAGGTGATAGCGCGTACCACAGGCGTTCGCCGTCCGGATCGCGCAAGTCCGTGAGACCCAGTGTCCGCCATGGCAAACGCCCGATGTAGCTCGGACAATTGGTGCCCGCAAAAAGATCGGCGATGCCATCGTCAGGGACGTTGATCCCCGCGATATGGGTGACCAGATCAGGACACGGCAGACTGCCGGGCAGGGATTTGTCAATAGCGGCGCGCCCGAGTAACGCATTCTTGGCGTGGGCCAGCACCGCAGCTACCTTGCGCTCCCGCTCGCTGCGCACGGCGCCGACGCCCAGTGAAGTCGCAATCCACGTCGCGCCCGCCGTGCATATCACGGCTATCAGCACGATAGCGATATAGCCGTGATGGCTGCGATGGACAGGGTCAAAATAACGCGGCATCAGAACGCCCTTGGTATCGACGCGAGTACGCTAGTTCACCGGAGCTTACAGGCACGAATTTTCCGGCTCGGCCCCGCTGCTGGCGTGACACAGTCAGCTGCCGGGGCCGCCTCGAGAAATTATAAACCGGGGAAAAAAACCGTGGGTGGCAATTTATGCCACCGTAATATCAGGATGCTAAGGGAGTTTTTGCGCGGAGACGAGGCGGCTCATCAGAATGCCGGGCGAGACCCAGGCCAACAGATCATCAAACTCGGCCCCCGTGCCGGCCGCATAGGTGCGGCTAACGAAGAGGCAATCGTTATCGGTATTCTCGATTTCGTCGGCGCTCGTTGGCGCGGTCGCGCCATTCGGTCCGACGGAGTAGATTACGGCGGGGATTCCGTTGGCGAGGATCGAAGCATTGCACGCGGCAGTCGCTGCCGCGCCGCACACCTTGATAAAACCGCTCGCCCCGCCGGGTGGAGTGCACCCCGCCCCTGAAGGCGCGGTGCTCAATGTGAACCCCGCGGCGCTGTTGGTATACGCATTGTTGACGCGGTACCGGTAGCGCTGGCCCCACGGATCCAGCGCCGGAACATTCAATGTAACCCAGGGGATATTGCCGCCCGTCGTCTCTGTCGTAAACACGCTTGCACACGGATCTGCCACTCCGTCACCCGTCGTATCCGGACACGGCAGGTAGGGCTTGGTCTGCGCCAGCGCAAAGCCGATCAACGCTTCGTTGATTTGATCGAGTTCCGCCTTTGCCTGCGAAATCCTCGATTGCGTGACCTGCGTCGCAAAGGGCGTAAGCATGACGGTCGCGAGCAGCGTGATTATCAGCATCGAAATCGCGATCTCGATCAGGGTGAAGCCCGATGCGCGCAATGACCGCATGATGGGTAAGGATTCTGCTGACCAGGAAACCGGTTTCGGCATGCGCCGCTATGGGGATTGGGTCTGAATTTGAATTTGCGTCGGAGCCTGCGCCTGGACGGTTGCATTCAGAACCGTGGCGTGGGAGTTCGAGTACGCGCTGCTCACCCCTGTAAATCCCAGCATCGCGATGGTTCCATTGCCCGGCATGCCACCAATAATGGCTGCGGTGCTCGATACGCTGAACGTTGCCGCGCCGCACGTTCCTGCCGCGGTGGATACGGCGGAAGGTACGCAATTCGCGTCCACCTGGTAGGAAATTACCCGATGCCAGCGATTGGCGCTGAACCACGCCGGCAACACCAGCGTGGCATCATTGGACGGAAGAAAGCCGGACAGCACCGATTGCGAAAACGGCGGCGTAACTACCGTCGCGGGATAAACGTACGTGCCGCCGTCGAAAATCTCGTTGTGCGCCGGATAAGGCATGCTGAGCGGGGTCGGGTTGCCCGTCGCGAGATAATAGTTTTGCAAAGAGTTCTGGACTTCTTTCGCTACGCGTCGTTCGACGAGTGAGAAAATGTCGGCCGGCGTGATGATCGACAACTGGTCGTTATGCGCGGGATCCTGCACCGGCACGGTCGCGGTTTGACTTGCACTGACATAGCTTTCCAGATAATTTGCCGCGCTGTTGACGTTTGCAGTATCCCGCCGCTGATTGCCGGTGGGCTTGCCGGGCGCCACAATAATGGCGACCACGCCATTGGTCGCTTGTTCACCTTCGCGCACGATCAACCCGCCGACCGTACTGGCATTGATGGGATTAGCCGAAATGTCCTGAAAATTCGGCGAGACGATATACCACAGCCGTTCGCCCGCGGCATCGCGCAAATCGGGCAGCCCCAATGTCTGCCACGGCAGGCGTCCAATCGATTCGCTGCATGGCGCTGCCGGGTCATTGCCGACTTGATCCGACACGCCGTCGTTGTTCACGTCAGGGCACGGCAGGCTGCCGGGCCGTGAACTGCTAGAGGCTGCGCTTGCGATCAATGCCTGTTTGGCGAGTGCGAGCGCGGTGCTGTCTTTGCGGCCCTGCTCATTGCGCACCGCGGTTGCGCTAAGAGAGGTGACGACCAGGGCTGTTGTAGCAACGCCAGCCGCCGCGATGATTGCCAGCATCGCATAGCCGCGTTGTGCGGCAGGAAGTGCCCGTGGTTTGCCGACTTTACTCATGTTGGAAAGCGTCTATTCAGCTGGACATCTGCAGTCGCGTCACTTCGCGTTCGTGCCAGGATCAGTTTTCGATTCGTCCCGGCCGTCTGCGCCCGGCCTCCTGCGCAGGAATGGTTCCGATTTTAAGGCGTCCCGCGATTCAGCCGGCGTGACTTTTGCCACGTCTGCGCCGGACTTTTCACTTTCCACGACCGGTTTGGCGTCGGGTTTAGGGGTCCGGCGTCGCAAATAGTTCTCTTCAATCGTGCCGCTGACGATTTCCACCGTCTGGCCGACCTTGAGATCGACGTTGCGACCGCTGTCCGGCACGTTCAGGCGCACGCCGTTTGCCGCCTTCCCGACCGATGCATTGATGCCGCCAGCCTGTTGCTCGTTGACGATGCGGTTATTGAGCCAAATGGTGTTTTTACCGTCGCTGCGGCGAATTACGCCGTTGACACTGACGTTTTGCGGAACGGGTGCGGCATTGGGTTGTTGCTCGCCGTCATTGCCGATCTCAATGCGAATATTCTGCTTGCGCGCGTTATCCAGCGTCGCGCGTTGCGCAGGGGTGAAGAACATGCGTGCGAGTTCGGCCGCTGCCGTAGCGTTCGCGACCGCCAGCAGCGCGAGCAATGCTAAAAGGCGAACCCGCATCATTTGCGGTCTCCGGGTACGGCCGGGCGCAGCGTAATCCAGGCGATATCGCAATCGGCACGCAAATTCGGCTGGAAGCGGATGCTGCCGCCGGTGTTAAGGCGATCGAGCTTGCATTCGTTGACCGAGAAGAAGCCCGCGCCCTGTTTGCCGAGCGCCGTCAGAAAATTCATCAAATCGCCTTCATGCAGCAACTGGAAACTGAGTTTCATTACCGATTGATGCAGCGCCAGTTGTCCCGGATTGAGTTCCATCGCGTAAGGGTAATTCTGTTGCGAGCCGATTTGATACTGCACGCCGAATAGTTGCGTCTGCTGGTTTGACAAGCGCAGTCCTTCCAGCCAGTTCAGGCGCTGCTCGTCGCCGACGAACCCGACGCGCTGCAGATATTGATAATTCGGCAGAAAACGAACGATAATTTCCTTCTCTTCGCCGGATTTCTGCAGCCGCGTGCGGGCCTCGCGCGTTTGCGTTTGCTGTTGGGCGAATTCACGCTTGGTGGCGGTCATCGTCTGATCGAGCTGGAAAATCAGTCCCGCGCCCAGTCCGAGCACGATGACCAGGATGATCAACGGCGCCTGCAGCGTTTTTAATTCGGCGGTATTCATGCAGCCGGTTTGATCTGCACGATGATTGAGAATTCAGCCTTGCCCGCCTGCTGCGGGCTGTCGGTGGTGTTGCCCGACAACGTGAGGCCGGGGCTGATGTTCAGCGGCAACTTGGCGACTTTGACCTCGCCAACATTCGGTTGTTTTGCCAGGCTTTCGGCAAACCGGTTGATGGAGTCGATGGCCGCCCGGTAATCCCCGCGGAACGGCCGCACTTCGCCTTCAATCAGTGCGCTTTCCTTGCGTTTACCTGCCACTTGCGCGACCGGGGGCGGGGCGAACGCCGGTGTCGATTGCTGCGCTGAATTGGCATCGCGCGCGGCGGCGAATTCGGAGCTATCGTATTTCCAGGTGAAGGACTTCATCACGATCGCCGGATTCGACTCGAGTGCCTGGCTGACGAGACCCATCATGATCTCGGGAGTGCGCGTTGTGGCGCCGATTTTTTGCGAGACTTCGACTGCGCGGCGCAGATTTTCCGCCGTGGTAGGCGCGGCCGGGAACTGGCGCGTTGCGTTCTGGTATCTGGTCTGCAGCTCGGTAGTCTGGCGGCGTGCATTTTCGGTTTCGATACGGGTGTCGAATATCTCATATGCCGTGAACGCGCACCAGGTAGCGACGGTCGCTGCGGTTATGCCGCTCAGCGCATAAATGCCGCGGCGAATCTGATGCTGACGAAACCCGAGCGTGACAGTGGCGGGGGCAAGGTTATTGTCGGGCGCGCGCAATCCCAACAGCTGCAGATACAGCGCGTCGCTCGACGATGCCATCACCGCAGCCGTGATCCCGAGGCTCGCGATGATTTCCTTCTGCCCTAGACGCCGGCACTCAAGATTCGGATTGTCGCGCGCGATGGCGGTCTCGAGGCCGGTGAGCGTGTCGTTGCGGTCGACGATCAGGACCGACAAGTGCTCGTCCAGCGTCATCACGCGCAGCGCGTGCAGATACAGCCGTGTATTCGAAATCTCCTCGGCATAATTCTTGATGGTTTCGCCGGCGCTGCCGTCTATGCGGGCCAGCCGGCTGATGCGCAGCTGCTGGTCGCGAAAGAAGCTCAGACGCAGCCCGGCGCCGTGGACCGACACGACCAGTTGGTTGGTCTGCTTGAGGCTCAGCTTCTCGATCAGCATCGCACTGACCGTAGGCAGCAAATAGACGCCCGCGACCGGCAGCTCGCGCTCGACAACCGCCTGCAGCCAGTTGCTAATCAGATCCGGATTGGTCAGCGCGCAAAAGAGGTAGCGGTCGTCGCGCCGCTTGCCGGGATCGCGCCCCTGCATGCGCGCGCTGCAAAATTGCGTGTTGCGATAATGTTGCTTCAATTTGCGCGCGATCATCTCGCGGCGGTCGCTCCCGAAGCTGTGGGGCAGCGACTCGAAACGATAATCTTCCTCGACCGCATCGACCATCACGTGGGCGGGCAGCCGCGGACAATGCGCCAGATGCTCTTTGAAGATTGCGAGTCCGGCGTCGCTGTTTTCGAAGACAGTACATGCGCCTAAACGGCCGGCGTGCCAGCGCGCGACGCTGACCTGGAGGGTCGACACGGAAATCAGCAGTTTATCCGCCATGGCGAGGTTGTTTTGCCTTTGCGATTAAACGTTTAGAACTTTATCTTACCGAGAATATCATAAACGGGTCCGAGCACCGACCACATGATGAAAATCATCAAGCCTCCCAGAAACACGGTGAGCACGGGGCCGATCATCGCCATGCCTTTGTCGACGGCTTCTTTGACGTCGCGGTTGTAAAAATACGTCACGTTGAGCAAGGCGGTGTCCAGTGCGCCCGTGGCTTCACCGACCCGCAGCATGCGGATTACCAGCGGCGGAAATATACCGAGGTTCTGAAACGTTTCCGTGAGGCTGTCTCCCGCGGTAATTTGCGCGCCGGCGCGCATCAACCCGTCGGCAATCACGCGGTTGTCGACGATTTCTTCCGACGTCTTGATCGCATCGAGGATCGTGATGCCGGACTGGTACATGAGC
>JBKJMN010000246.1:0-5862 GCA_046596405.1 Burkholderiales bacterium | reverse complement strand
GCAGGAACGCCGCGTGAGATCATCCTGCGCCTGAATTCCGAAGTCGGACGCGCGCTGCGCGAGCCCGATGCGCGTGAACGCCTCTACTCGATCGGCGCGGAGCCGATGAATGGCACTCCCGAGGAATTTCAGGCCTACATCAACTCGGAAATGACCAAGTGGTCGAAGGTGGTTAAAACGGCGGGCATCCGCGTCGACTAGTCCTTTCCGCCTTATTCAGCCACAGATACACACAGATAAACACAGATAACGCAGAACTTTCACGTGGTCGTAAGGGCAGTCGACGAGGGAGAGAAGCGATGAAGATGCGTTCATTTGCTGTATCCGCAATTACTGCGCTGTTCTTCCTGCTTGGTCTCGTAACGGCGGCGCAATCTGCGGAAGTCAAGGTTCTATGCGCCTACGGCATGCAATCCATCATCGAAGACCTTGGACCAAAGTTCGAGCGCGCGAGCGGCCACAAACTTGCGATTACGTTCGCCACGGGCGGCGCAACCGTAAAGCGCGCACGAGACGGCGAAGCGGCCGATATCGTTATTGCGCCACGCCAAGGGATCGACGGACTGGTAAAAGACGGGAAGGCTGCTGCGGACAATGTGACCGCACTTGCCAGCACCGGAATCAGCGTCGCCATTCGTAAGGGGGCCGCAAGACCCGACATCTCCTCGCCTGAGGGTTTGAGGCGTGCGCTCGTTGCCGCAAAGTCGATCACCTATCTCAATCCAGCGGACGGCGGCGCCAGCGGCATTCATTTCGCCAAAGTGCTTGACCGCCTGGGAATTGCGGGCGAGGTGAAATCAAAAACTGTCTTTGCGCCAAATACTGGCGCGGTTGGAGCTTTGGTAGCACGCGGCGAGGTCGAGATCGGAGTCATTCAATACCAGTTACTCTTTTCGATACCCGGTATCGAGATCATCGGTCCGCTACCCGGTGATCTTCAGGACACCACCGTCTTTTCGGGCGCAATCATGGGTGGAGCCACGGACCGCGAAGCATCGCGGGCGCTGATCAATTTCCTGCTGTCCTCAGAAGCGGCGGCGGCGATCAAAGCAAAGGGCATGGAGCCAGGCGCTCCGTGATTGTCACGTCCACCGTTGGCCTCACCACCGGTGGCACGCGATGCGCATGAAGCCGCGCGCTCCTGAACCAGAGCGTTAGAGAGCACGAAGCGACATGGCCTCAAAGGGACAGATGACGGGGATGCGCGGCGTCTACTTGGTAGCCGCGGTGGGCGCATAGTGCTCGCAATGGATTGCGTGCTCACCGATGTGCATTGGCGGTTGTGCGCGGCCGCTAAACGCGGGCGTTAAACATCCAGTTTCAGCTACAGGGCTTCCCCCGGGACAACCAATTTCCTGCGAATTAAAAGAAGCCGCATGACCGGAGCGAAGGCGCGCCTGCCAGCGCCTATCCTAAGCCTGCAGGGTATTTTGCGATTGCTGCCTCCTCCCTAAACCGCTGACGGCAGTCTCAAGAAAAAAAACAGTCTATCGAGCTCGACCGCGCGGCCGCGCTTGAGCCGCCAGTTCCGTGCGCACGATGGCCGCGCCTGCAGCGAGCGCCTTCAACTTGCCCATCGCGACCGCGCGCGGCAACGGCACCATGCCGCAATTGGTGCACGGGAAAAGCTTGTCGGGCGCCACGTACTTGAGCGCGGCGCGTATCGTGCGCGCG
Source organism: Burkholderiales bacterium (assembly GCA_046596405.1). GTDB lineage: Bacteria > Pseudomonadota > Gammaproteobacteria > Burkholderiales > SG8-41 > PALSA-1004. The sequence goes on along the minus strand of JBKJMN010000246.1, from coordinate 4,188 downwards.
ACATCGGCGGGCGTTTCGATTTTTTCCGTCGCGACGTCGATCGCGCCGACCATCACGTCCTTGCCTTTGAGCAGGCCGATCAGCTCGAGTGGAACTTTGGAGTTGCGGCATTCAAGCGAGACCTGGTCGATGCTGGAGCGCGCGAGCAGCGGAAACGTGCTCTCGTACTGGCGCCATTGCGAGCCCAGCGTTTTCTTCCAATCGACGTTGGCCTTGATCCCATAGCCATAACAGATGTGCACCGCGGTTTTGCACTTGATGCCGGCGGCCGCGATCTCGAGCGCTTCTATGCCCCAATCCCTGACCTCGTCGCGATAGGCGTCGACGTTGAACGCCGGCTCGTCGAACTGGATCACGTCGGCGCCGAGCGCCGCGAGCTCGCGCGCTTCCTTGTTGAGGATTTTCGCGAATGCCATTGCCAGCTTCGCACGGTCTTTGTAGTAGCGGTCGGCCAGCGTATCGATGATGGTCATCGGCCCGGGCAGCGTGTATTTGATCGGGTGGTCGGTCGCTTCGCGCAAAAGACGCACGTCCTGCGAGTGCACCGGATGAGGCCGCGTGACCGGTCCGACGACTTGCGGCACCTTCGCGTCGTAACGCTTGCGTATGTGCATCGTCACCAAATGTTTGAAGTCGATTCCGCGCAAGTGCTCGAGATAACCCGTCACGAAGTGACGCCGCGACTGTTCGCCGTCGGTGACAATGTCGATGCCTGCCAGCTCCTGCTCGCGGATTGCGATCCGCGTCGCATCGCGCTTGGCTTCAGCGAGGGCCGCGCCTTCAAGCAGCCACGGCGCCCACAACTGATTGGGGGCGGCGAGCCACGACGGCTTGGGCAGACTGCCGGCGATCGTCGTTTGCAACAGCAGCTTGGCCATTTGTCCTCCTGTTTTCGCGTTGTTCAGGTGAGCGCGTGATAAATCCGGCTGGCGGCCGCGAACAGGGCGCGGTCGCCGTTCGCCTTGCCGATAATTTGCGCGCCGACCGGCAGCCCGTGCGGCCCTTTGAACACCGGCATAGTGACCGACGGCACGTGCAGCGTGGTCCAGATCAGGCAGTTATTCGCGTTGCCCGTCGAGTCGAGCCCGACTGGCGCCTCGCCGGTCGCCGATGCAGTCAGCAACACGTCGAAATTGTCGCCGATGGCCGCGAAATCGCGCCGGCACTGCGCCGCAATCGCGCGCGCTTCGCTATAGCGCTCGAAGCTGCACTCGAGGCCGCTTTTCAAGCGGTTTTCGCGCAGCGCCTTGCTGATGAGGTCCCAGTGGTGCTCGATCTCGTAAGTGAAGTTGCGCGAGAACTCGAAGCTCGATATGGCCAGATGCGCATCGGTGAGCTGCGAGAAATGCGCGGGCAAGTCGACGTCGCTCACCTGCAGACCGGCGCGGGACAGCTTTTGCGCGGCATCCTCGAGCAGCTTCTGCGTATGCGCTTCGACCTGCGGCCACACATGGGTGCGGCAGAATCCCACGCGCAACGCGCCGGTATGCGCGGGCACCGCGTGCGGCTGGATGCCAAGCAGCACGTCGCGATACAGCGCGAGATCGTCGACCGAGCGCGCGATAAGGCCGAGCGTATCGAGCGAACCGGCCGCTTCGCGCACCCCGGAGCAGCGCAGGTCGCCCCACGTCGGCCGGTAGCCGAACGCGCCGCAATACGCAGCGGGACGGATCGTCGAGCCGGTGGTCTGGGTGCCAATCGCGAGCGGCACCATGGAAGAGCCGACCGCAGCGGCCGAGCCGCTCGAAGAACCGCCGGGCGTGCGCGTCCGGTCGAACGGATTCATCGTTTTGCCCGGATGGCGGTTGGCGAATTCGGTCGTCACCGTTTTGCCCATCAACACCCCGCCGGCTTTGCGGCCGAGCGCCACGCACGCCGCCTCGTTTCGCGGTTGATGGCCTTTATAGATGGGCGAGCCGTATTCGGTCGGCATGTCTGCCGTATCGATGATGTCCTTGATGCCGAATGGCACGCCGCGCAACGGTCCGCGCCGGCCGCTCTGGTCGAGCGCGACCGCCTGCGCTATAGCGTGCGCGGGGTCCAGATACTGCCACGCCAGCACTTGCGGCTCGCGCGCGGCGATGTGCTCGAGGCAGGCACGCGTGACTTGTTCGCACGTCGCGGCCCCCGCGTCGATCGCGGTCACGATTTCGGTGGCGGTCAGCTCGTTGAGCCGGGTCGATACTTGGTTGCCTGAATTCACGCGCTGCTCCTTGTTCGCTCGATTCGAGTGTAAGGCCAAAAGTGCCCGATGCACTGCACGATCCGATTGCCATGGCCGAGAACGGTCACGCGTCGCGCACGAGCATTTTGGCGTCCGCTTCGACGACGATTTCGTTTTTCTGATTGCGGCACTCGGCTTTGAGCACGACCAGACCGCCGCCGTGCCGCGGCTTGTCGATTTTAGCGGCGATCGTCCACGTTGTCGTAATGGTGTCGCCGGGCCGCACCGGATTGGTGAAGCGGCAATTGTGCTCGAGGTACGCGATGCCGGTGCCCGCGAAGAACGTGCCAACCGGCCCGCCGACCAGCGCGCCGGTAAATACGCCGTGCAGCACGCGGCCGCCGAACCGCGTCTGCTCGGCGAACTGCTGATTGATATGCAGCGGGTGGCTGTCGCCGATCAAACCTGCGGCGAGCACGAGATGCGCGTCCGTGATGGTCACCGCGGCGCCGAACGTATCGCCGACTTTGATCTCGTTATAGCCTTTGCCCGGAAATACGGTCATCGTGCGTCCCTATCTGGTCAGTGGCGATAATGACAGAGGTCGCGAGTCTGCGCCCGCCGCGCGCGCCTGTCATGCGGTCGTCTCCCGGACGACGGTCGCGATGTTCCAGCGCTTGAACTCGGTCTCGAAGTCCGCGAGCGTAAGAAATCCCATGCACGGGAAAGCGCCGCGCGTCGCGATTTCGCCGCGCGCCAGCTTCTGCGCGAGCAATATCGCGGCCATGCACGGGATTTCGGGCCCGTGATTGGATTCCGCGGTCAATTCCCACTCGATACGCGCGCGGCTGCCGTCCTCGCGGGTGCCGGTAACGCTGATCAGCATGCCGCCGCGCTCGCTGCCGAACCAGTTGAGCGCGTTCGCCAGACGGCTCAAGGCGAGCACCCAGCGCTCGAGCGGCACGCGGATGCCGCGGCGCCGCAGGTCGGCGGCGAACCACAATCCGAAGTGCTGGATTGCCAATTCCAGAGCGGCGCGGAATTCGACGGTCTCCACGCCGGGAAAGCGCGCGGGCAGCAACGCGAGATCGGGCACGTCGCACGCCGCCGCCCACCGCGTGCTCAAGCCATCGATCTGGACGCGCTCCATTTCCTGCCACCCGTAAGCATCGACCCACGCCCCGCCGGAGAGCCATTTGAAAGGTTTGCCCGCATAGCTCACGATGCTCGCGAGGGTCGCCGCGCCGCGCGCACCGCGCTGGCCCGGCGCGATGACGGTGCGTATCGCGTTCACCTGAGCAACCCGGCGCGCCACATTGTCGATGACTGCTGACGACAACGCGGGCAACGTGCTCGCACCGCAGACGGCGAGCACGCCCGCCGCGCGCGCGAGCGCATGATTGCGCTCGGCGAAATTCGCCACGAAATCGCGGCCGTCGGCGAGATCGATGTAATGCGCGCCGGCGTCGATTGCCGCCGCAGCGACGTGATAGCCCTGACCCTGGAACGGTCCCGCGCAGTGCACGACGATCGACGGCGAAAGATCGTTCAACGCGCCGGCGAAATTGCGCGCTGCCAGATCGATGCGGGCACGCCCGACGCCGGCGGGCAATGTCGCGGCACGCTGACCGCCGTCGGAATCGCGTCCCGCGGCTATCACCTCGAAATCGCGGCCGGCGAGCGCACGGCAGATGCGCGCGCCAAAATTGCCATATCCCCCCAGAACGACTATCCGCATTCATTGTTTCTTGTTTTAAGCGTTGCGGTATTTTACAGACTCGTCACGCGGCCGCGCGCGCCTTGTGCCGTCCGCCGCGCCCACTTAGACTAGCCGTTCATTATTTCCTTGACGGAAAATTCATGCGCGCGTTCGCCCGCCAACACTTGTTGCTGCGCCCATGCGCTATTGCCATCGCGGCGGCAATTACCGGACCGGCGACTGCCGCCTACCCTGACCGTCCCATCCGTTACATCGTGCCGTCTGCCGCGGGCGGCGGCGCCGACGCGCTCGCGCGCATACTCGC
>JBKJMN010000240.1:0-5670 GCA_046596405.1 Burkholderiales bacterium | reverse complement strand
CGTCACGCCGGCGCTTTCCATCGCGACATCGGTGCCGGTACCCATGGCGATGCCGACATCGGCCTGGGCCAGCGCCGGTGCGTCGTTGATGCCGTCGCCCGCCATCGCGACCTTGCGCCCTTCCGCTTGCAGGCGCTTGACGTGGCCGGCCTTGTCTGCGGGCAGCACTTCGGCGAGCGCCTCGTCGATATCCAGTTGCCGGGCCACGGCGTCAGCAGTGCTGCGCGAATCGCCCGTGAGCATGACGATGCGCACGCCCGCGAGCTTGAGCGCAGCAATCGCCTCCCGCGTGCTTTCCTTGATCGGGTCGGCCACCGCCGCAATTCCGCCTGCCGCACCATTGATGGCGAAAAACACCACTGACTTGGCGTCCCTACGCCAGGCTTCCGCGCGTGCTTCCCATTGCCCGGTATCGACGCCGCGCTGCGTGAGAAATCCGCGGCTGCCGACGAGGACGCGCTTGCCATCGATATCGGCTTGCACGCCCAGTCCGTTGACGGCCTCGAATGCCGTCGCCGCCCGGGGTGTCAGGCCGCGCGCTTTGGCGCCCTCCACAATCGCCAGCCCGATCGGGTGCTCGGACAACTGCTCCACGCCCGCCACCAGCGCGAGCGCCTCATTTTCCGGAATACCTTCAGCGACAAAATCCGTCAGTGCCGGGTGGCCGAGCGTCAACGTGCCCGTCTTGTCGACCACCAGTGTGTCGATGTCACGCATGCGCTCGATTGCTTCCGCATTACGAAACAGGATACCCGCGCGCGCGCCCTGCCCCATGGCAACGGTCATCGAGATGGGCGTGGCGAGTCCGACGGCACACGGACAGGCGATGATCAAAACCGCAATCGCATTCAGAAACGCGTAGGCGAATTTCGGCTCCGGCCCTGCGAACCACCATGCGAGCGCCGTCACGATGGCGATTGCCACGACTATCTGCACGAAATACGCCGCGATGATATCGGCGAGCCGCTGGATCGGCGCGCGCGTGCGCTGCGCCTCTCCCACCATTTGCACGATACGCGCCAGCAGCGTATCAGCGCCCACCCGTTCGGCGCGGATGACCAGTGAGCCATTGCCGTTCACGGTTGCGCCGATGACTTTGGCGCCCGCGGCTTTCACCACCGGCACGGGCTCGCCGCTCACCATGGATTCGTCTACCCGGCTGCTGCCCTCGAGTACCACACCATCCACCGGCATCTTCTCGCCGGGCTTCACGCGCAACCGGTTGCCCACCATGACGGTCTCCAGCGGCACCTGTTCCTCGGCGCCGTCGTCGCGCAATCGCCAGGCGACGTTGGGGGCGAGCTCCAGCAGTTGTTGAATCGCCTGGCTGGTCTGTCCCATCGCCCGCAATTGCAGGAAGTCGCCCAATATCACCAGCGTCACGATGACTGCCGCGGCCTCGAAATAAGTGCCCACCGCGCCGTCGTGCTCGCGAAACTCCGGCGGAAACAGGCCGGGAAAAAATACCGCGGCCAGACTGAACAGATAGGCAAGCCCGACACCGAGCCCGATTAACGTGTACATATTGAGCGCGCGGTGCACGAGCGAGAACCAGAATTTGCGCAGGATCGGCCAGCCGACCCACAGCACAACCGGCGAGCCGAGTACAAACTCGATCCAGCCGCGGGTGCGGGGCTGCAAGCCGAATAGTTCGGGAATGCCAATCATCGGCGACATCGCGAGTATCACGAGCGGAATTGAGAGCGCGGTGCCGATCCACAGCCGGCGCTTGAGATCGCGCAACTCGGAATCGTCGGATGGGCCGCTGCCTGCGCCCGCAATCGGCACCAGCGCCATGCCGCAGATCGGGCAGTCGCCAGGCGCATCGCGCATGATTTCCGCGTGCATGGGGCAGGTATAGGACGATCCGGCCACACTTGCGCCAGTGACGGATGGTTTGCTTTGAACGGCAGCAGCCGATTGCGGTGGGTTACGCGCGTGGTCATGCGCGTGTGCGGCCGGCTTGGGGCCAGCGGCATCCCGCTTGCCTAGGTACCCGGCTGGACTTGCATCAAATTTCGTTTTGCAACCGGCGCTGCAAAAAAAATATTTGATGCCTGCGAATTCGCTGCTGCGGGTCGAGGTTCGTTCATCGACTTGCATGCCACATACCGGATCAGTTGCCATTATCTGCCTCGATTCGTTTCTATTCGGGTCGTTAAATGTTTAATCAATTCTATCCCCTCAGCGCCACCAGGTGGTCCCGCTCAGACCACCGGACTGTGGACTGACTTTCCGGCACGCGGGCGCAGAAACTTGTACGCCTCGTACCAAAGTATGCCGACGACGCCGGCAGCGGCAGCGGCCGCAAGATAACCAGCCGGAAGCGGAGCGAAGCGGAACATGTCGGCGACCGGCGTGACATAGATCGAGATCGCGAGCGCTGCCAGCGTGCCTCCCGTTACCCACCACAGCGCGGGGTTCGGGGATCGCAGCATGTCGATGATCACGCGATCGCGGGAGCGGGTTGCGTGGATCATCGCAAGATTACCAAAAACGATCGCCGCAAAGCCGAATGAGCGCACCTCGCCGCTGGCAAGGCCCTGTTCGACCACCCACCAGTACGCAAGACAAACGCACACCAGTACCGACGCGCCGAGCAACAGGCTGACACCGAGCATTTGAAGGCTGAAGAGCGGCTCCTGCGAATCACGGGGCGGGCGCAGCATCACGCCGTCCTCGGTTTTCTCCGCCTCGAACACGATCGAGCATGCGGGGTCGATCACGAACTCGAGGAACACGATGTGCACCGGGAACAGGAAGACCGGCCAGCCGAAGAGCAGGGGAATGAACGCCATGCCCGCGATCGGGACATGCACCGCGAGGAGGTAGCGCATGGCGTTGCGGATATTCTCGTAGATACGCCTGCCGAGCCGCACTGCGACCACGATCGACTGAAAGTCATCCTCCAGCAACACCAGCGCCGAGGCCTCGCGCGCGACATCAGTGCCGCGCCGGCCCATCGCCACCCCGATGTGCGCGGCCTTCAGGGCCGGCGCGTCATTCACGCCGTCGCCGGTCATCGCCACGATCTCGCCGTCGGCCTTATAAGCAGTAATGAGCTGCAGCTTCTGCTCGGGCCGGATCCGCGCAAAAACATCGACGCTCGCCACCGCCCGCGCGAGCGCAGCGTCATCCATCGCCGCAATGTCCTCTCCGGTGAGCACGCCCCCTTCGATCCTAATGCCCGCTTGACGCGCGATCGCGAGCGCGGTGCCGGGATGATCTCCCGTGATCATGACGACGCGTATACCGGCGCCGCGGCACTGCGCGATGGCTTCCGGCACGCCGGCGCGCAATGGGTCGGCGAGTGCGACGAAACCCAGCCAGGCGAACCGGTAGTCCCGGGGATCTTCCGGCAAGTCCGTGCTGTCCCATGGCGCTTCAGCGATCGCCAGCAAGCGCAGGCCTCTGCCGCTTGCGCTTTCGATCTCGTTCTTGGCGATCCGCGCGCTCTCCGGATCCAGACGGCACAATGCCAGAACCGTTTCCGGCGCACCTTTGATGGCGACACGCCGTTCGCCAGCCGGCGAGCGCCACGCGTGGCACACGGCCAGAAATTCGGGCGTGAACGGGTAATCGCGCTCGAGTGTCCAGCTTCGGCGCAGCGCGTGCGCGGCCTCGGCGCCCGCGGCCACGATCGCCCGCTCCATCGGATCGAACGGATCGAGCTCGCAGGCGAGCGCCGCGGTCTCGACCACGCGCGCCGCGTCGCCTGCGGCGACAAACGTGTGCGCCAGTGCCATGCGGTTCTCGGTAAGCGTGCCGGTTTTGTCCACGCATAGCACCGTGGCGGCGCCGAGCGCCTCGATCGCGGGCATCCGGCGGGTGAGCACGCCATGGCGACCTATGCGCCAGGCACCGAGCGCGAGAAACACCGTTAGTACGACCGGGAACTCCTCCGGCAGGATCGCCATGGCGAGGGTGATGCCGGCGAGGATTCCCGCCAGCCAGTCGCCGCGCGTCGCGATGTAGTACGCCGTAAGCAGCAGGCACAGCACTAACGCGAACAGGGCGACTAGCTTCACAATGCGCGCGATCTCGCGCTGCAGCCGTGTTTTATCGGTGTCGAGCGAGGCCAGCGATTGGCCGATGCGCCCGAACTCGGTCCGCGGTCCCGTAGCGGTCACGTCGGCACGACCGTGTCCCTTCACGACCAGCGTACCCGAGTAAACCGGCATTTCCGGCCGCTTTTCCACCGGCATCGACTCGCCGGTAAGCAGGGACTCGTCGAGCATCAGGTCGTTCGCCGCCACGATGCGCGCATCAGCGGGCAAGCGGTCGCCTTCAGCCAGCATCATCAGGTCACCGCACACGACTTCGGCGCCGCCGATCCGCAGCGGTGCACCGTCACGAATCACCAAGGCGCGGGGACTCGACAGGTCGCGCAGCGCTTCGATTGCGCGTTCGGACTTGCGCTCCTGCGCGACGGTGATCGCCATGACAACCAGGATCGACGCCGAAAGGACCAGGGCTTCGCGAACGTCGCCGAGCAGAAGATAGACCGCGGCTCCCGCCACCAGCAGCAGGAACATCGGCTCGCGCACCACCTCGAGCGCAATGGCAGCGGAGCCGCGGCGGCCGGTGCCCGGCAGCGCATTGGGCCCGTCAGAGGCAAGGCGAACCTTGGCCTCGGCGTCGCTCAGGCCTTGATGAGATCGCGCACTCACGGTTTTCTCACGCGAGTCCACCAATGCCGCTGGCTGGCGAGAGACAAATTCCCGGGGCGCCCTGAAGTCATGGCGTTTGCGTAAATACCGGTGCAAAACCTCCTCCGGATGTGCGGAAGTTCGTCGTCTGTCCCTGATACAGGCGCGCCGCGACGAGCTTAACCACCCCGGCGTAGGCATAGTTTCGAACATCGGCTTTGAGCGCGGTCGCCGTCAGCGTATCTGCAACGTGGCGCTCGCTGGGTGCGACGAGCGCTTGTGCAACGTACGTCGTTTTGGTCATTTCTTCCCACACGCGTTTCGTGAGCTTACCGCCGCGATAGGTGGCCTTACTGCCGTAGCCGGCGGCGGGTTTGAAAAAAAGCTCCCGCCGCTTTTCCCATAATTCGTCCCGGTTGCCGGCCGTCATGATCGCGGTGCGCGGGATCGCGGCGAGCAGCGTTGAGATCGTGTCATCTGCAATTCCTGTGTCGCGCAGGAACGCCTCGTCGCAGAGCAATGTAAGGTTGCGCTTGTCCGCGTAAAGCGCATGCGCGCGCGGGTGAGGGCTCACGACAACTTCCCGCGCGAGATACGCAAGTTTGAGCGCAGCCTGCGCGGGCTGCTCCAGCGCGAAATCCGTCAGCCGGTTGTAGACGAAGTCGATCGGCTGGCTTCCACTCCACAACCGCGCGTCTTTCCGCACGAGCTCACGCGGATCGCAGACCGTCACCTCGATGCCGTGACGGCGGAGTAGTTGCCTATACATGAGAAACTCGGGATATAGATACTGCTGCTCCGGGGCCTCGTCGACTATTGCCACCGACATCAAGGCAGTGTCTTTGCGCTGCACACGCCACTCCGTCATGAATACCTCGACCAGCGCTTCCTCGATGGCGTCGGCTTCCATTGGCGCCATTGCGAGCCCGGCCGCGTCCGCGCAACAGGACCGGTGTGCGCGCCCGAGAACCGCGTTGAGGAGCGCGCCGCCCGGATTGGTATTGATCTCTATCAGTTGCGG
>JBKJMN010000157.1:0-25887 GCA_046596405.1 Burkholderiales bacterium | reverse complement strand
GATCGCGACGCCCCAGTTTTTGACCCACTGATGCAGCCATAGCAAATACCAGAATAGCGGTTTGGCGATTATCGTCAGCCAGCCGTAATCGATCGTGAGATCGAGCCCGGGCGCCAGGTTCGCGAGGTTCTCCCCTTCCTGAGGGCCCGCATACAGTGGCACCTTGAGCGAAGCGGTGGCGCCCGCTTCGATACTGCCGACCGGCACGATCACCCCTGCAGCGTACAGCCCGTTGTCGAGATGCCGCGTGTAGAACTCCCGCGGCATCGCGCTCGGGGGCAACCACGCGGTGAGAAAATAATGCTGCAGTATCGCGATCCAGCCATCATTACTTTTCTTTGGATAGCTGACCTTGCCTTTGTCGACATCCGAAAACGCGATTTTCTGAAATTTTTCTTTGTCGGTGTAAACAGCTATGCCGGTATACGTCGGCAACATCGCCGAATCGCCCACCGGCGGCTTGCCGTCGCGCACGAGTTGGAAATAGCCGTCGGCCTGGAGCGGCGTCGCGCTTTTGTTTTCAATCTCGTAACTGACATCGATCACATAGCTGTCGCGGTGAAAACCGTAGATCTTGGTGACCTTGACGCCGCTCGCGGTAACCGCAGTCAGGCGCACGGTTACGCCCGGCGCGCCGTCGGACAATTTGACGTCGCGCTCGCTTGCCGTATACACGGTGCGATGGTTAGGAAGATCCTTGCCGATCAAACCCGACTGCGCGATATACGTGCGCTCCGGCTGTGATTCGAGCAGCGCGAAATTCTTTTTCTTGTCGAGCGTATCGCGCTGACCGAGCAATTCCAGATGCCGCAGGTCGCCGCCCGCGGTGTCGATCTGCGCGATGAACATATCGGTTTGAACGCGAACCTGCTCGCCCTTCTGCAATTCACCGCCAACGACCGGCGCAACGACGGGCTGTGAGCCGGCGAGCGGCTGGGTCGGCGTCGGCACCGGCGACGCGGCGGGGGAGGCAGCAGGAACATTCGCGGCGGGCACGGTTAGCGGCGGATGAGTTTCCTTTTGCCATGCGTCGATCAGAAAGAACGACGAGAACGTGAACAGCATGAACAGGATTAGTCGCTGGGTATCCATGAATGAGCCAAATGGTTGGATCGCGTTAGCGATTTTGCGCGGCGTTCGCGCCATCGCAACACAGGCGACGTGCACGCTGCATGAGTTCGAGGATTTCGCTGCGCGCCTGTACTGACGAGGCCGTTAACACCACGGCGCGCGCGCGCACGACAAGATCGACCCCACTGAGCGCGGCCCGATTGGCGCGAAAAGTTTCACGCGCCAGCCGCTTGCAAAAATTCCGTGCGACCGCCCGTGGCACGTAACGTTTATTGACCGTAATACCCAGGCGCGATTCGTGTTGGTTGCTGGGTTTGGCGTAAACCTGGAAGAATTGGCCGGCCACCGAACACTTGTGGGCGAACACGGAGGCAAACGCATGCCGCCCCTCGAGTCGGCTGGCCCGCGGAAAAAAATGCCGGGCGCCTGCGCTCGTCAAACGCCGAGACGCGCGCGCCCTTTCGCGCGACGCGTACGCAATACTGCGCGACCGCCGCGGGTTTTCATGCGCACCCGAAAACCATGCGTGCGTTTGCGCCGAGTGGTCGACGGTTGGTAGGTCCGTTTCATGATCTGTGCCTGAGCTGGTGTGAAAAGCCCGCTATTACAACCGTTAACGAGTGGTTCTGTCAATCCGATTCTGCGTCGCGAAACAGCCGCCAAATGTTACCCGATTGTGGATAACTTGAGCCAAAAACGCTAAACTCGGACATTCGTCGTCGCTCTTTTTCCCGCCCGCCTATAACAACATTTTGTCTGCCTTACGATGAACAGCTTTTGGCGCTCTTGTCTGACCCATTTTGAACAACAGCTGCCGCCTCAGCAATTCAAGACCTGGATCAAACCGCTCAAATTTCAGGCGGTCGACAACCTGCTGACGTTGACCGCCCCCAACCGCTTTGTGCTGCAATGGATACGCGACCGGTTCCTGGCCGAAATCGAGCGCCTGGCCGGCGAACGCTTCGGCAACGAGATCGCCGTCAGCCTGGTCTTGGCGGAAAAGGAAGCCGCACTGGAGCCTAAAGTGCTGGTGCCGGTTAGCGGTGGAGTCAAGCCGAGCACGCGCGATATTTCGCGGCTGAATCCGGACTTCAATTTCGGCACGTTCGTGACCGGCAAAGCCAATGAGCTGGCGCGCGCCGCCGCCATCCAGGTCGCCGAGCGCACCGGCGAAGCGTATAACCCGCTGTTCGTCTATGGCGGCGTCGGGCTGGGCAAGACCCATCTCATTCATGCGATCGGCAACCTCCTGCTGCAGCGCAATCCCCAAAGCCGGATCCGCTACATTCATGCCGAGCAATATGTGTCCGACGTGGTGCGTGCTTATCAGCACAAATCGTTCGACGACTTCAAGCGCTACTATCATTCGCTCGATCTGCTATTGATCGACGATATCCAGTTTTTCAGCGGCAAGAGCCGCACCCAGGAAGAATTCTTCTACGCGTTCAATGCGCTGATCGAGTCGCGCAAGCAGGTGGTGATCACGTGCGACACTTATCCGCGCGAAATCCCCGGCATCGAAAACCGGCTGATTTCACGCTTCGCGTGGGGCCTCACCGTCGCGGTGGAACCGCCGGAACTCGAAATGCGAGTCGCAATTCTGCTCAAGAAAGCCGAGGCGGAGAACGTGGTGCTCGACGAAACGGTGGCGTTCTTCATTGCGACCCACAGTCAGTCGAATATCCGCGAACTCGAAGGCGCCCTGAAGCGCATACTCGCTTATTCGCGGTTTTCCGGACGGTCTATTTCAGTCGATCTGTGCCGCGACGCGTTGAAGGACCTGCTCGCGCTGCAAAGCCGGCAGATCTCGATCGACAATATTCAAAAGACGGTCGCCGATTATTACAAGATCAAGGTCTCGGAGATGTATTCCAAGAAGCGCAGCCGCAACATCGCGCGGCCGCGCCAGGTCGCCATGGCGCTCGCTAAAGAGCTCACGCATCTGAGCCTGCCCGACATCGGTGACGCGTTTGGCGGCCGCGATCATACGACGGTGCTGCACGCGTGCCGCAAAATCGCCGCATTGAAAACGACCAGCCAGGAAATAACCCGCGATTTCGATTCTCTGCTCAGGGTTTTGCGGGGCTGATAACTGTTGTCTGAATTGTGCATAAGGACGGATTTAGCAGCGCTGCGAATTTCACCAACAATCTATCCACACGGTATCACGTGCTTTATTAATGTCCCAAATGCCTGAGAAGTCGCCGCCCTCTTATGATTCGAGACTTATCCACAAAAAAGGCGACAGTAACTATTACTACTAGGATATATAAACTATGAAACTAGTACAGACCAAGCGGGACAACTTGCTTAAACCGCTGCAGGCCGTGACTGGCATCGTAGAAAAACGCCACACGTTGCCGATCCTGTCGAACGTATTGATCGAACAAATCGAAGACCGGCTGCATTTGCTCGCGACAGATCTCGAAATCCAGGTCTCGACGAGTTTTGCCAACGTGCAAAAAGGCGCCGACAAGTACGCGGTAACGACATCCGCGCGCAAACTCCAGGAAATTCTGCGAGCACTGCCCGAACAGGCCGAAGTCGCACTGGAGGCGCAGAACAACCGGTTGTCGGTAAAGTCCGGCAAAAGCCGTTTTACGCTGCAGACGCTGCCGGCAGAAGATTTTCCAAAGCTGCCGAAGGCGCCGGCTGCGGCAATCAAGATAAAACTGCCGCAGAAGTCTTTCAAGTCGCTGCTGTTGCTGGTGCAATACGCGATGGCGCAGCAGGATATCCGTTATTACCTCAACGGCATGCTGCTCGTGTTGAACGGCGACGTGCTGAAAGTCGTGGCCACCGACGGGCACCGGCTCGCCTATGCGAGCATGAAGCTTTCGCAGGCGGTCGAACCGCTGGAAGTCATTCTGCCGCGCAAAGCGGTGCAGGAACTGGTCAAACTGTTGAACGACAGCGACGATGACGTGAGCGTCGAGCTTGCGCCGACCCAGGTGAAGTTCGGCATCCAGGACGTCGAACTCGTGAGCAAGGTCGTCGATGGCAAGTTTCCGGATTTCACGCGCGTGATACCGACGAATTATCAGAAGCATTTTCTGATCGAACGGAGTATTCTCCAGCAGGCATTGCAGCGTGTCGCGATCCTGTCCAACGAAAAGTTTCGCGGCGTGCGCTGGACGCTCACGGACGGCCAGTTGCGAATCTCCTGCACCAACACCGAGCAAGAGGAAGCATTCGAGGAAATCGAGATCGGTTATTCCGGCGAGGCGCTGGACATCGGCTTCAACGTCACTTATCTGCTCGACGTGCTCGCCAATCTGGCGAGCGAGAAAGTCACCTGCTCGTTCGGCGATGCCAACAGCAGCGTTTTGATTACGATCAGCGAAGACCCCGATTTCAGATATGTCGTGATGCCGATGCGCATTTAAGAAATGTCAGCGCATCAAGGCACCGCCCCGCACTTTCCGAATTGGAAGCGGTGATTAGCAATTTTCACTAAGCGAAGACTATGACAGACCCGATTCAGCCCAATGGCGATGATTACGATGCGGACAGCATCAAGATTTTGAAAGGGCTCGAAGCCGTGCGCAAGCGGCCCGGCATGTACATCGGGGATACGAGTGACGGCACGGGCCTGCACCACATGGTATTTGAGGTCGTCGACAACGCGATTGACGAGGCGCTCGCCGGCCATTGCGATGAGATTACCATCACCATTCATCCCGACAACTCGATCAGCGTGCAGGACAACGGGCGCGGCATTCCGACCGAGATCAAGAACGACGACGAGCAGCGGCGCAGCGCCGCCGAAATCGTCATGACCGAATTGCACGCCGGCGGCAAATTCGACAATAACTCGTACAAGATTTCAGGCGGCCTGCACGGCGTCGGCGTATCGGTAGTCAACGCGCTGTCCGAGTGGCTGCGGCTGACGATCCGCCGCGACGGTAAAAGCCATCAGATCGAGTTTCGCGACGGCGTCCCGGTGGCGCCTCTCAAGGAAACCGGCAAGACCGAAAAACGCGGTACGGAAGTGCATTTCCTCGCCAGCAAGGCGACGTTCAATCACGTCGAGTATCACCATGACATCCTGGCCAAGCGCTTGCGCGAACTGTCGTTCCTGAATAACGGCGTCATGATCGCGCTGGTCGATCAGCGCTCAGGCAAGCAGGAAACGTTTTCGTTTACGGGCGGCGTCAAGGGTTTCGTCGAGTACATGAACCGCAGTAAGTCGGCGCTGCATCAGAAAATATTTTATGCGGAAGGTTCGAAAGAAGGCATCACCGTCGAAGTCGCCATGCAGTGGAACGACTCCTACGCGGAATCCGTGCAGTGCTTCACCAACAATATTCCGCAGCGCGACGGCGGCACCCATCTGACCGCATTGCGCGCGGCGATGACGCGCACGCTGAACAGCTTCATCGAGCAGAATGAGCTCGCCAAGCGGGCGAAAGTCGAAACCTCGGGCGACGATATGCGCGAAGGCCTGACCTGCGTGTTGTCGGTCAAGGTGCCGGAACCCAAGTTCTCGTCGCAAACTAAGGACAAGCTCGTGTCGAGCGAGGTGCAGCCGGTCGTGCAGGAGATCATCGCGGCCAAATTGAACGAGTTTTTGCTCGAGAGCCCGAACGACGCGAAAATAATCACCACCAAGATCATCGATGCCGCGCGCGCGCGCGAAGCCGCGCGTAAGGCGCGCGAGATGACGCGCCGCAAGGGTGTGCTCGACTCGCTCGGCTTGCCCGGCAAGCTCGCCGACTGTCAGGAAAAAGACCCTGCACAATGCGAGCTCTACATCGTCGAGGGCGATTCGGCGGGCGGCTCCGCCAAACAGGGGCGCGATCGCAAATTCCAGGCGATCCTGCCACTCAAAGGCAAGATTTTAAACGTCGAAAAAGCGCGGTTCGACAAACTGCTGTCGTCGCAGGAGATTACGACGCTGATAAACGTGCTGGGGTGCGGGTTCGGCAAGGACGAATACAACGCCGACAAACTGCGCTACCACCGCATCATTATTATGACGGACGCGGACGTCGACGGCTCGCACATCCGCACCCTGCTGCTGACGTTCTTTTATCGCCAGATGCCGGAGCTCTTCGAGCGCGGCCACATCTACATCGCGCAGCCGCCGCTCTACAAGGTCAAGCACGGCAAGAGCGAGCGCTACATCAAGGATGAGCACGAGCTGAAGGAGCATCTGTTGAAGCTCGCGCTCGACGACGCCGAGCTGTTTCCGGCTGCCGATGCGCCCGCGTTGACCACGGAAACGCTCGCCCAGGTTGCGAAGCAGTACTTTCTCGCCGAAGCGGTGATCGACCGCTTGAGCCGGCTCATCGACCCGGCAGTTCTGCAGGCGCTGCTCGTTAATCCGGACATCAGCGTGGCCGACGAGCAAAGCGCAGCGCAAAGCGCCCGCCGCTTGACCGCCGCGCTCGCTGCCGCCGACGTCAAAATCGAGCCCAAATACGATGAAAAAACCGAGCGCTATCTGCTCGTGATCAAACGCACGCAGCACGGCAACCTGCATCAAACCGCGCTCGACGAAGATTTCATCCACAGCGGCGACTACCAGCAGATCAAGACCACCGCCCACGTCCTGCAGGGCCTGCTTGGGAATGGCGCCTACGTCAAACGCGGCGAGCACAAGCATGTCGTGAGCGACGTCAAGGATGCGCTCAACTGGCTGCTCGACGAGGTTAAGAAAAGCATGGGAATCCAGCGCTACAAAGGGCTGGGCGAAATGAATCCCTCCCAATTATGGGAAACCACGATGGATCCAAAAGTGCGGCGCCTGCTGCGCGCGCAAATCGAAGACGCGATATCCGCCGACGAAATCTTTACGACGCTGATGGGCGATCTGGTCGAGCCGCGCCGCGCCTTTATCGAAAGCAACGCGCTGGGCGTGCGTAATCTGGACGTCTGAGTTCGCTGGCTGATCAGGCGGCGGCGGCTTTTTTCGCTTTGGGCGGCGCCTTGGCTTTTGCCGGCTTGGCTTCGCGCGGCGCGAATTCGAAAGACACTTTGCGGTCTTCACCGCGGGTGAGAAACGCCGAGAACGGGCGGCCTTTCTTGGAAATGAACCGGTGCAGCAGATCGGTCTTGCCGGTCGCGAGCAGCTTTTGCATTTGCTCGGCCTCGATCGGGCGCTGCAGGATGATCTTGCCCGAGCGAAAATCGCAACTCCGCTCCGCGCCCGTGGATTTCTCGCACACGTAGGACACCCCGTGGCCGAACACGCGGCTGCCGCATTTCGGGCATGGTCCGAGCGATTCCTGGCCTGAGAAATCGACCGGCGCCGCATCGGCTTCGTTGCCGCTCTGACCAAAGTCGAACTCGGTTTTGAATTCGGGGCTGAACTTGATGACCGCAATGAAGGGCTTGCCCATGCGGCTGCGAAAGCCCTGCAGCGGCCCGACGGTGCCCTTGGTGATCAGCTCCTCCACCTCGGCCGGCTCCAACTGGCGGCCGGCGAGAATTTTCCACAGCGCGAAGTCGCATTTCTGGCACTGGAATTTCTTGTAGTTTTCCTTGACCACGCCGCCGCACTTCGGACACGGCGTGGCGAGCGTCGAAAAATCCCCGGGCACCGTGTCGCTTTCGTGTTCTTTGGTGTGTTTGACCATGCGGCGCACCATGTCGGCGATTTCACGCATGAACTTGTCGCGCGAAAGCTTGCCCTGCTCGATTTGCGCGAGTTTGTATTCCCATTCACCGGTGAGTTCCGGCGAACTCAACTCGGCGATCTCGAGGCCGCGCAGCAGTGTGATCAGCGAAAACGCCTTGGCGGTCGGCTGCAGTTCGCGGCCGTTGCGATGCACGTAGCGCTCGTAAATCAACCCTTCGATAATCGTCGCGCGGGTCGCCGGCGTGCCGAGTCCCTTGGCGCGCATCGCATCGCGCAACTCCTCGTCCTCGACCAATTTTCCCGCGCCTTCCATCGCCGACAACAATGTGGCTTCCGAGTAGCGCGCGGGCGGTTTGGTCTGCAGTGCGGCAACCTGGATGGCGGTCACGCGCGGCGTTTCTTTCGCGACCACCGGCACGAGCGCCGGGGTGTCGTCGGTTTCGGCTTCCTTGCCGTAAATCTGCAGCCACCCGGCGTTTAACATGATCTTGCCTTCGCTCTTGAAAGGCTCGTTTTCGACGCGGGTAATGCGGGTCGTGATCTGGAATTCAGCGGGCGGAAAGAACACCGCGAGAAACCGTTTGGTCACCAGATCGTAAATCTTGGCCTCTGCTTCGCTCAATTGCTTGGGCGCGATCGAAGTCGGAATGATCGCAAAGTGGTCGGATATTTTCGCGTTGTTGAAAATCCGCTTGTTCGGCCGCACCCAGTCATTGGCGAGTATCTGTTTCACGAACGGCTGATAAGGCTTGTCGAGCGCCTGCATCGCGGCGGTGACCGTCGGCAGGTAATCTTCGGGCAGCGCGCGCGAATCGGTCCGCGGATAGGTCAGTACCTTGTGTTTTTCGTACAGCGCCTGCGCGATCGACAGCGTGGTTTTGGCCGAAAAACCGAAGCGCCCGTTGCCGTCGCGTTGCAGGCTTGTAAGGTCGTACAGCAACGGCGACTGCTGGGTCGTCGGCTTGCTTTCCTCTTCGACGATGCCGGTCTTGCCTTCGCACCTGGCGCGGATCGCGTCGGCGCGCGTACGCTCCCACAGGCGCTCTGCCCTGACAATTTCGCTGTCTTCCGCATTTTTGTCACGGCTGAATTTTTCGTCGAACCAGCGGCCGGTGTATTCGCCCGCCTTGCAGGCGAACGTCGAGTGCACTTCAAAATAGTCGCGCGACACGAACTTCTTGATCTTCTCCTCGCGCTCGACCAGGATCGCGAGCGTGGGAGTTTGCACGCGGCCGACGGTTGTCAGGTGAAATCCGCCCGACTTAGAATTGAACGCGGTCATCGCGCGCGTCGCGTTGATGCCCACCAGCCAGTCGGCTTCGGAGCGGCAGATGGCCGCGTCAGCGAGCGGCAGCATCTCCCCGTCGCTGCGCAAATGCTCGAAGCCATCGCGGATCGACGCCGGCGTCATCGATTGCAGCCACAAACGCTCGATCGGCTTGGTGGTTTTGGCGTAGCTTGCGATGTATCGGAAAATAAGCTCGCCCTCGCGGCCCGCGTCGCACGCATTGAGCAGCGCGGTAACGTTCTTCTGCTTGATCAACCGGGTGAGCACCTTCAAACGCTCCTCCGATCTCTCGATTGGCAGCAAGTCGAAGTGCGGCGGGATTACCGGCAGATTGGCGAGCGACCATTTGCCGCGTTTGACCTCCGCGCCTTCCGGCGGCACGATCGTCAGCAAGTGGCCGACCGCCGACGACAATACGTACTCGTCGCTTTCGAAATAGTCGCCGTGTTTCGTAAAACCACCGAGCACGCGCGCGATATCGTTCGCGACCGAGGGTTTCTCGGCAATGATCAATTTCTTGCCGGCAGCCACGGTTTTGCCGGCGGTCGCGGGTTTTTTCGCGACGACGGATTTCTTGACTGCGGGGGATTTTTTTTTGGTGGCCATCAGGGGTTTGTGGGTTAAGCCGCGGCATGATGCCGGGCCAAGCGAGCGCAAGATGATAAGAACAAAAAGCGGACTAGGCAAGCGCGGCCCGCCGCGACCGCGCGAAATAATGCTTTAGGTTGACTTAAAAAGCGCTCAGTGCACGCGCTGGTAGCGCGCCCCGGGCAGGCTTTCGACCAGCCCTTTCAATTCCAGCTTCAGCAGCACGCCCGCCGCCACATCGGCGCCGAGTTTCGCGCGGGCACACAAAACGTCCAGGTCGCACGGCGAGTGACCGAGGTGCTCGAGCAGCGACTCTTCGTCGGCGTCGACTGCCGGCGTCGCCCGCGCGGGCGGTGCCGCGCCATTAAATTTGAGCTCGTCGAGAATGTCATTGGCATTGTCGACCAGTTTGGCGCCCTGCTTGATCAACAGATGGCAACCCTTGGCGAGCGGCGAGTGAATGGAACCCGGCAGCGCGAACACATCGCGGCCCTGCTCGTTCGCGAACCGGGCGGTGATCAACGAGCCGCTTTGCACCGCCGCCTCGACGACGAGGCAGCCCAGGCTCATACCGCTGATCAGCCGGTTGCGGCGCGGGAAATTGGCGGCCAGCGGCGGCGTGCCGAGCGCGTACTCGGAGATGAGAGCCCCCTTCGCCGCGAGCTCGTGCGCAAGCGCCTTGTTGCGCGCAGGGTAAACAACATCGAGGCCAGTGCCGACCAGCGCGATGCTGCTGCCGGGGCCGTCCAGCCCGCCACGATGCGCTGCCGCGTCGATGCCGAGCGCGAGACCGCTGATGATGGTGATGCCGGCGGCGCTCAGCGCGCGCGCGAATTCCGCCGCGTTGTCGGCTCCCTGGGCGCTGGAGTTGCGGCTGCCCACGATCGCCAGCGACGGGCTATTCAATAAGTCCAGCCGGCCTTTGACATAGAGCAACGGCGGCGGGTCGGCGGTCTGCAGCAATAGTCGCGGGTATTGCGCGTCGGCAAACGTGACAATGTGATTTGCGGGCTCGGCAAGCCACGCGAGCGCGATCTGCGCGCCTTCCGCATTGCCGCCGGCGGCAATCGAGGTCGCGACATCCGCGGCGACAAAATTGCGCAGCGCCGAAGGCGGCGCGGCGAACACGTTTTCCGGCGATCCGAATTCGGTGAGCAGGCGGCGCAGCGTGAGGTTGCCGACGCCGGGGAGCAGCGCCAGGCGCAACCAGTGGCCCGCTTCGGTTGCGTCAGTGGTCGGCACGCGGAAAAGGCAGTTGCAAGGGCTGGCAGGCCGCAGTGCGCCGAACGATCAAGCGCGACCGCGGGTAATTACGGATTGGTCACTATGTCCAGCACGTTGACGGGCCGCGATGCGTTCATGACAAGCGCATAGGAGGCGCGGTCAAAGACCCGGAACACGAGCAGCAGGCCGTAACGCTCATCCGGCAGAGCCACGGCCGGCAGGTTGGTTTTGTCGTTCTTGTACTGCGCGCCGGCCGGACCGATGCGGCCCCACAAGGGCGAATTACGGTCCCCGAGCGGTTCGCTTTGATAACTCGTATTCGGATGTTTGTCGCTGTAGATTAAGCCAGTGCGGCCCCACAGCGAACTTTCGCGCAGCGTGAACGTCGGTGCGTTCAGGTTGCGGTAAATCGCGAGCACGTTGCCGACTTCGAGTCCGTCGCGCGCGCCGCGATTTAGCGTGATGATCGCGTTGGGGCCGGTCTCATAGAGCTGATTGTAAAGCGCAATAATGCGCCCGTCGATCTTCTTCGCGGGCGCGTGCGGCGCGTAGCCGTCGAGCGGAATTTCTCGCGGCGAGGGCAGCAGGTAATCACCCGCATAAATTTCCTGCGCGGCGGTGACGATGTCGATCGTGCTGACGTCGCCCAGTCTTTGCACCTTGGCTTCGCCGAGATAGATAGCGACATAGCCGAGCGTTTCATTGTTCACCGGGTCGATCAGCGGCGAGCCGGGCCTGAAGACCTGCCAATAAAGCCCCTGCTCCTTGGTGACGCCGGTAGCATAGGCGATGTCGCCCGCGCCTACGGCCACGCGACTTTCCTGGGTACGCACAATTCGCGGCGCGTCGGCGAGCTGGTTTTGCGCGATGACGAGCGGCTTGCTCAGAAAAGGTTCGATATCCGCCGTCGGTATCGTCGGGATTGGCGCAGGCGCGCGCTCGTTGGCGCGGATTTCGGGGATAACCTTGGTGGTCTCGGCGCGCACGAGCTTCAGGCGCATGTCCTCCGCCGACCGGTCGAGTACGAGCACATCCCCGGGAAAGATACGGTTCGGATTGCGCATCTGGTCCTGGTTGGCCTTCCACAAATCGTTCCACCGCCAGGGGTCTTTCAGAAATCGCTTGGCGATTCCCCACAGTGTATCGCCGCGCACGACCACGTACCGGTCGGGCGCATCAGTGGCCAGATCGCCAGTGGTAGCGGCGGGCGCTGATGCGGCGTAACTACATAATATAATCAGCGATATAATCAACTTTTTCATCGCGCCCCCGGTCTTATTGTGCAGGCCGTATCCGGAGTGGGTTCCGAACTGGCCAAAGATGTCACATATTAGTTTAAATTGTGCCCGTAATTTGTTAAATTAGCAACAATTATGGCTTTGCTGCCTATCCTGCAATACCCTGATCCGAGGCTATATACCGTCGCTGCCGCGGTGCCTGCTGTCAACGACGACATTCGTCGATTAATCAGAAACATGGCAGACACAATGTACGCTGCGCCCGGGGTCGGCCTGGCAGCGACCCAAATCGACGACCACCGACGGGTACTCGTGGTCGATATTTCGGAGGCGCATGACCAGTTGCAGGTGTTCATCAACCCCGAAATTCTCGCCGCAAGCGGCACGGCGACCTGCGAGGAGGGATGCTTGTCGGTGCCGGGAATTTTCGAGATGGTCGCGCGCGCCGAGCGGATCAACGTGCGCGCGCTCGATGCGAAGGGCGCGAGCTTTACGCTCGCCGCCGACGGTCTGCTGGCGGTCTGCATACAGCACGAAATGGATCATCTCGACGGCAAGGTGTTCGTCGACTATCTGTCGCGGCTCAAACAGCAGCGCATCCTGGGCAAACTCAAAAAACAAAAACGCCAGGTGATGTAATCGCCGCCGGCGCTCATTTTGCACACGGGATCAGTATCCGCCCCGCGGTGCGCCGGCGCTGATACGGATGAAGCTGATATTCGCGGGCACCCCGGAATTTGCCGCGGTTGCGCTCGATGCGCTGATCGCAGCGGGTTTCGAAATCGGACTCGTGCTGACGCAACCGGACCGGCCGGGCGGTCGCGGCATGCGCCTCCAACCCAGCGCGGTCAAGTTGCGCGCGCTCGCCGCAGGGTTGCCGTTGACGCAACCGGCGACCCTGCGCGACGCCGCCGCCCAGTCAGCGCTAAAGGCAGTGGGCGCGGATGCCATGGTGGTCGCCGCCTACGGTCTTATCCTGCCAGTCGCGGTGCTGAACATTCCGCCGCGAGGTTGCCTGAACATACACGCCTCGTTGTTGCCGCGCTGGCGCGGCGCCGCGCCAATCCAGCGCGCGTTGCTCGCGGGGGACGCCGCGACCGGGATCACGATCATGCAGATGGAACAGGGCCTCGATACCGGGCCTATCCTGTTACAGGAGCGCATCGCCATTGCGGATGCTGACACGACGCAAACGCTGCACGACCGGCTCGCTTTGCTGGGCGCGCAGGCGATCGTGCACGCGTTACAGGCTCCATCGACGCCCCATGCGCAGGATGCCGCGCACGCGACGTACGCCGGGAAAATTAGCAAGGCCGAGGCCACGATCGACTGGGCACGCAACGCGGTCGATGTCTGCCGCCTGGTGCGGGCTTTCAATCCGGCGCCCGGCGCGGCGACGAGCTGGCACGGTACGGGGCTCAAGGTGTGGGACGCGCAGGTCGAGAACCACGGGAGCGCAGTGCCCGGCACGATCACGGAGGTTGGCGCGGCCGGCATCCTCGTCGCCGCGGGCACCGGTGCGGTGAGAATTACGGAACTGCAAAAAGCCGGCGCCAAGCGCTTGCCCGCCGCGGCGTTTCTCGGCGGAACCGCGCTTGCCGTGGGCTCGCGTCTGGGCACTTGAAATTGTGACTATCGCACTCATCTTATCGACGTGGAATATGCGTGGCCACGGGAGGAAAAAATTATGGTCGGTAACTGGTTAAAAACATCTCTCCTGATGGCGGCGGTCGTCGCGCTGTTCGGCATCGTCGGCGCGACGCTGGGTGGCGCGCAGGGCATGTTGGTCGCGTTGCTGCTGGGCGGCGCGATGAATTTCTTCGCGTACTGGTACTCCGACAAAATGGTTTTAAGCATGTACGGCGCGCGCGAAGTCGACGCGGCAAGCGCGCCGGAATATTATGGCGTC
This sequence comes from Burkholderiales bacterium, assembly GCA_046596405.1. Classification (GTDB taxonomy): domain Bacteria; phylum Pseudomonadota; class Gammaproteobacteria; order Burkholderiales; family SG8-41; genus PALSA-1004. Next base: position 11,986 of record JBKJMN010000157.1, on the reverse strand, counting down.
GTGCGCGAATTGGCGGGGCGCGCGGGCCTGCCGATGCCCAGGGTATATCTGATGGACGAGGCCCAGCCCAATGCCTTTGCGACCGGCCGCAATCCGGCGCATGCGGCGGTGGCGGCGACCACGGGGATACTCCAGCTCTTGAGCGCGCGCGAGCTGCGCGGCGTCATGGCGCACGAGCTCGCGCACGTAAAACATCGCGACATTCTGACGTCCACCATCGCCGCGACAATGGCCGGCGCGATTTCGGCGATCGCGCACCTTGGTTTTCTGTTCGGCGGGCGCGGCAACGACCGGCCGAACCCGGTGGTCGCGCTGATCGTCATGATCCTGGCGCCGCTCGCGGCGATGCTCATTCAATTCGCCATTTCGCGCGCACGCGAGTTCGGCGCCGACACCGGTGGCGCGGAAATCTCGGGTGACCCGGAGGCGCTCGCGTCCGCACTCGAAAAAATCGAGCGCTACGCGCGCGGCGTGCCCTTGCCCACTGCCGAGCAGCATCCGGAAACGGCGCACGTGATGATCGTCAATCCGTTGCGTGGCGGCGGCATCGCGGGCTTGTTCAGCACGCACCCGGCAACCGCCGAGCGTGTTGCCCGGCTGCTTGCGCTGGCGCATTGATCTAAAGCGCGCCGCAAGCCGTGCTTGAAATCCAGCGGCTCGCTTCCGCGACGGTCGCCGCGGTCGCCGGCGGCCGTAATCTCAATGCGGAACTCGCCGCGCTGTGGCCGCGACACCCGCAGTTGACGGCGCAGGAACGCTCGACTGTCACTGACCTGTGCTACGGCACGCTGCGCTTCGGTATCCAGCTCGAAGCAGTGCTGGCCCAATTGCTGACGAAGGCGGTGCACGACGAAGCGCTGCGGTGGCTGTTGCTGGTCGCCCTCTATCAACTTCAATATACGCGCGCCGCACCTTATGCGATCGTCGATCATGCGGTGCGCTGCGCGGCGGCGCTCGGCAAGCCGCAGGCCGCGGGGCTCGTCAATGCGGTCCTGCGTAATTTTTTGCGCCGGCGTGAATCGCTGCTCGAGAAGGCGGCCGTCAACGACAGCGGCCGCTACGCGTATCCGCATTGGTGGATAGACCGATTGCGCAAGCAATATCCGCGCTACTTTGCGGACGTTCTGGACGCGGGCAACCTGCACCCGCCGCTGACCCTGCGCGTGAACCCACGCCGCACCACCCGCGAAGCGTATCTCGAACTGCTCGCGCAAAACGCAATCGCGGCCACCGCGGTCGGCGCCGCCGGCGTGACGCTCGTCCGCGCAATGCCCGTCGAGCGGCTGCCCGGGTTTGCCGCCGGACTTGTATCCGTGCAGGATGCCGCCGCGCAACAAGCCGCGCCGTTGCTCGATGCGCAGACGGGCATGCGAGTGCTCGATGCGTGCGCAGCCCCCGGCGGCAAAACCACGCATTTGCTGGAAATTGCCGAGGTCGCGCTGACCGCAGTCGATCACGACGCCACGCGGCTCGAGCGCGTGCGGCAGAACCTTGCGCGGCTCGGCTTCGACGCGACGCTGGTGAGCGCGGACGTCAACAACACCGACGGCTGGTGGGACGGCACGCCGTTTGACCGCATCCTGGCCGACGTGCCGTGCAGCGCTTCAGGCGTCGTGCGCCGCCATCCCGACATCAAGTGGTTGCGGCGCGCGAGCGACATTCCACGCTTCGTGCAGCAGCAGCAGCGCATGCTCGACAGTCTGTGGCGATTGCTGGCCAGTGGTGGTAAATTGCTGTATACAACCTGCTCGATTTTCCAGGAAGAGAACTCACTGCAGGTAGCCGATTTTCTGGTGCGGCACGCCGATGCCCAACAGTTGCCATTAGGCGGAGTGAAGACCTTGGACGGGACACCGGACGGCCAGTTGCTGCCTGACAACGAGCATGATGGCTTTTTTTACGCGCTGCTGCAGAAACTTTAAATCGCTCGTCGCGCTGGCGGCGTGTGCGCTCGCGTTAATCGTCTGCGCTGGCGCCCAGGCCGAAGGTATCGAAGTCCGCAATGCAGCGCTGGTCGCCGGCGAGGAAGGTTATTTCCTCGAGGCCGATTTCGAAATCACGCTCAACCCGACTCTCGAAGAGGCGCTCAATAAGGGCGTGCCGCTTTATTTCCTGCTTGAGTTCGAGATCATCCGGCCGCGCTGGTACTGGTTGAACGAGAAAGTGCTCAACAATCAGCAGCAATACCGGCTCGCGTATAACGCGTTGACGCGCCAATACCGGCTCGGCCTGGGTTCGCTGTTCCAGAATTTCGGCTCGATGTCCGAAGCGCTCGACTTCCTGTCGCGCGTGCGCCGCCGTAACGTGCTTGAGCCGGGCACGCTCAGCAAAGGCACTACCTACACGGCGGGTGTGCGCATGCGGCTCGACGTGTCGCAGTTGCCGAAACCGTTTCAGCTAAACGCGCTGGCCTCGCGCGACTGGAACTTCGGTTCGGAATGGCATCGCTGGAGCGTGACCCCGTGACGCCCGGCGTGACGGACCTGCGGGGTGCGCTGCCTAGTGGCGCGGTCAAATATCTGCTGATCGTATGCGCGGTGGTCGGCGCCGTGACGCTGTACCTGCTGGCGACGGCGAGCGCTAATACCGCGCTCTTCGCGCAGCACTATCCGGTGCTGCTCGCCTTGAACGGCGGACTCGCCGTGTGCCTCGCGGCGCTGCTTGGTTACCAGCTGTATGCGTTGCGCCAGAAGCTGAAAGCGGGCGTGTTCGGCGCCAAGCTCACGCTGCGTCTCGTGCTGTTTTTCGCGCTGGTGGCGGTGCTGCCGGGGGTGCTCGTGTACGGGGTGTCGGTGCAGTTCGTCTCGCGCAGCATTGAATCGTGGTTCGACGTGCGGGTCGAAAAAGCGCTTGAGGGCGGGCTTAATCTCGGCCGCACGACGCTCGACAACCTGCTCAAGGACTTGCGCAAGAAAGCCGACACCATGGCCGCCTCGCTGTCGGTGCGGCCGGCGGCCGAACATTACACCGCGCTGAGCATGCTGCGCGAGCAGGCCGGCGTGCAGGAAGCCACGTTGTTCACGCCGCGCGGTAAAGTCATCGCCTATGTCGGCAGCGAGCGCGCCGGCCTCATGCCGGACTTGCCGGGGCCGAGCGTGTTGCGTCAGTTGCGCCAGCAGCAAAGCTACGGCGCGATCGAAGCGATTCCCGAGAAGGGACTGTACTTGCGCGCGCTCGTCGCGGTGAATACGATCAGTCTCGCCGATGACATGCGCGTGCTGCAATTGTTGCAGCGCGTACCGGAGCAGCTGGCCCTCGATGCCGAGATCGTGCAGACCGGGCAGCGCGAATACCAGGAGTTGTTGCTTGCGCGCATAGGCTTGAAGCGGCTCTACGGCATAACGCTGACGCTGACGCTGCTGCTCGCGCTGCTCACTGCCCTGTCGCTCGCGATCGTGTTGAGCGAGCGGCTGTCGGCGCCGCTGAGTTTCCTGGTCGAAGGCACGCGCGCAGTCGCCCAGGGCGATTTCAGCCAGCGCGAAACGGTGGCGAGCAGCGACGAGTTCGGCGTATTGACGCAATCGTTCAACGCGATGCGCCAGCAACTCGCGGAAGCGCGCGCGACCGCGGAGCGCAATCAGGCGCAACTAACCGATGCGCACACTTACGTGCAGAGCATCCTCGCCAACCTGTCGGCCGGCGTGCTCGCATTCGATGAATCGTTGCGCCTGCGCTCGTTCAATCACAGCGCATCGGCGATCCTCGACGCGGATTTCGCGCAACTGGCGGGCATCGAGCTGGCGCGCTGGCACGAGCGCATTCCGGCGTTAAAGGAGCTTGCCGCGGACGTCGCCGCGGCATTCCGGGCCGGCGCGGGTAGCGAATGGGCAAAGCAAGTCGAGCGCCCGGGCAAGGGCGGCAATCAGATGTTGCTGCTGCGCGGCACGCGGCTGCCGGCGGGCAGCGGCACCGGCTTTGTGGTCGTGTTCGACGACATCACCCACGTGCTACAAGCGCAGCGCGACGCCGCGTGGACCGAAGTCGCACGCCGGCTCGCGCACGAAATCAAGAACCCGCTGACGCCGATCCAGCTGTCGGCGGAACGCCTGCAGCACAAGCTCGCCGCCAAACTGGGGCTGGCCGACGCCGACATGCTGAAGCGGTCGACGCAAACGATCGTCAACCAGGTCGGCGCATTGAAGAACATGGTCGAGGCGTTCCGCCAATACGCGCGCATGCCGGAGCCGACGCGCCAGGAACTCGACTTCAATGACCTGATGCGCGAAGTATTGACGTTGTACGAGTCGCTCGCCGGCAGATTGCAGGTCGAACTCGCACCCGACCTGCCGCGCATCGTGGCCGATCCGGCGCAGTTGCGCCAGGTCATTCATAACCTGCTGCAGAACGCCGAGGACGCACTCACCGGCGTCGAGAATCCGCGCATCGTCGTGCGCACGCAGGCGCTCGCCGCCGGCCTGTGCGTGACGATTTCCGACAACGGCAGCGGCTTTCCGCACGAACTCATGCAGCGCGCGTTCGAGCCTTACGTGACGTCCAAGCCCAAGGGCACGGGTCTGGGGCTGGTAATCGTCAAGAAAATCATCGAGGAGCACGGCGGCAGCGTGGAGATTGCGAACGTCGTGCCGCACGGTGCGCGGGTCACGTTGAACTTCCCCGCGGGCGCGGTGCAAACGGCAGCCGTCAAGGCGGCGGCGCGCGCATGAACGTAACTTAAGCCAAACTGAGCTGGAATGGAGCTATGCAGCAAATCCTAGTAGTCGATGACGAAGTCGGGATACGCGAACTCTTATCAGAGATTTTGCGCGACGAGGGCTACCAGGTGCGGCTGGCCGAGAACGCGGGTCAGGCGCGCTTGCAGCGCGCGCAGGGGCGGCCCGATCTCGTGCTGCTCGATATCTGGATGCCCGATACCGACGGCATTACTTTATTGAAGGAATGGGCGAGCGCGGGGCTACTTACGATGCCGGTCGTCATGATGTCGGGACACGGCACCATCGACACCGCGGTCGAAGCGACGCGCATCGGCGCGTATGATTTCCTCGAGAAACCGATCGCGCTGCAAAAACTGCTCGCGACGGTCGGTCGCGCGCTCAAGCGCGGCGAGCCGCAGGTCAGGCCGATGCTGATGCTGGCGACGCTCGGCCGCGCCGCGGTAGTCACGGAACTCAAGCAGCGGCTCGAGCGCATGGGAAACTTGAAGTCGCCGCTCCTGATGGTGGCCGAGCCGGGCAGCGGCGCCGAGCTGTGCGCGCGATTCGTGCATCAGCCCAATCCCCTGCCGGGCAAACCGAATGCGCCGTGGGTCGAGGCCGAGAATCTCGCGGCGTTCGCCGAAACGCCGCTCGATCTGCTCAATCAGGCGCGCGAAGGCACGTTGTTTGTCCCGGAAGTCGGCGACTTGAACCGCACGGAGCAGAAAGGTTTGCTGCTGATTGCGGCCAAGCTCGAGAAATACAACACGCGGCTCATCTGTGCGACGGCGCGGACGCTGCCCGAACTCGTCGCGCAAGGCGCCTTCGATGCCAAACTCTACGCCTTGATTGCGGCGGTCACGGTCAACGTGCCGAGCCTGCGCCAGCATCGCGAAGACATTCCGGACCTCGCGAATCTGTTTCTCCTGCGCGGCATCGAGTCAAAAGAAGTCCCTGCCCGCCATTTCAGCACCGCCGCTTTGAATGTGCTGCGCAACTACGATTGGCCGGGCAATCTGAATCAGCTCGAAAGCGTCGTGCGCACGCTCGCGCTGACGGCGGCAGGCGAGGAAATCGGCGCGAGCGACGTTACGCAGGCGCTGCCGACATACGGCGCGCAACCGGCGACCGCGCCGGCGGGATTGCCGCTCGATCTGCCTTTGCGCGAAGCGCGCGATGCGTTCGAGCGGGTGTATTTCGAGCACCACATCGCCAAGGAAGGCGCCAACATGAGCCGCGTGGCGGACTCGGTCGGGCTCGAGCGCACCCACCTTTACCGCAAGTTGAAACAGCTGGGCATCAAGCTCGCGCGCCGCGCCGACGATTGAAGAGCGGACCGTCGCGCGCGAGGCGCGGCCACGTAGCCAAAGCCGGCGGTTTCTAAGATAATTGCGCGTCCCGCACGTCTTCTGCTCCCCGCAAGGAAATTCTCGAATGGGCTCCCGCCTGGAAATCACCAACGCGATCCGCGCGCTCGCGATGGATGCCGTACAACAGGCCAATTCCGGCCATCCAGGCATGCCGATGGGCATGGCGGAAATCGCTGAAGTCTTGTGGCGTCATCATTTGAAACATAACCCCGCGGATCCGCACTGGGCGGACCGCGATCGCTTCGTGCTGTCCAACGGGCACGGCTCGATGCTGCTGTACGCGCTATTGCATCTCACCGGCTACGATTTGCCGATCGACGAGATTCGGCGTTTCCGGCAACTGCATTCGAAGACGCCCGGCCATCCTGAACTCGGCATGACGCCCGGCGTCGAGACCACGACCGGACCGCTCGGGCAGGGCTTAAGCAATGCGGTCGGCATGGCGCTCGCGGAAAAACTGCTCGCGGCGCAGTTTAACCGCGACGGGCACACGATCGTCGATCACTACACCTATGTGTTTCTCGGCGATGGCTGCCTGATGGAGGGCATTTCGCACGAGGCGTGCTCGCTCGCGGGCACGCTCGGCTTGGGCAAGCTGATCGCGTTCTATGACGACAACGGGATCTCGATCGACGGGCCGGTGCAGGGCTGGTTCACCGACGACACGCCCAAACGCTTCGACGCGTACGACTGGCATGTCGTGCCCAACGTCGACGGCCACGACGCACCCGCGATTGAAGCGGCCTTGAAATCCGCGCAAGCGGTCGGCGATCGTCCGAGCCTGATCTGTTGCAAGACGGTCATCGGCAAGGGCGCGCCCACGCGCGCCGGCTCGGCCAAGGCGCACGGCGAAGCACTCGGCGCGGAAGAAGTCGCGGCGACGCGCGCGAACCTTGGCTGGAATTATCCGGCGTTCGAAATTCCCGCCCCGATCTACGCCGAATGGGACCGGCGCGCGCAGGGCGCGGCCGCGCAGCAAGCATGGGACGCGCGCTTTGCCGCTTACGCCGCATCCCACCCCGATCTCGCGCGCGACTTCACGCGCCGCATGGCGGGGGAACTGCCGGCCGAATTTGCCGCCGCGGTCGGTGCTGCCGTCGCCGCCGCGAATACTAAATGTGAAACGGTAGCGACCCGCAAAGCGTCGCAGCTCGCGTTGACCCAGCTCGCGCCCGGGCTGCCCGAACTCATCGGGGGTTCGGCTGATCTCATGGGCAGCGTGTTTACCAACTGGCCCGGCAGCCAGGTGGTCTCGCGCAACGCCGCCGGCAACATCGTGAACTTCGGCGTGCGCGAATTCGCGATGGCGGCGATTACCAATGGTCTGGCATTGCACGGCGGGTTCATCCCGGAAACCGGCACATTTCTCACTTTTTCCGACTACTCGCGCAATGCGTTGCGCATGGCCGCGCTGATGAAGCTGCGCAATATCTTCGTCTTCACACACGATTCGATCGGCCTCGGCGAGGACGGCCCGACCCACCAGGCAATCGAACACACGGCCAGCCTGCGGCTCATTCCGAACATGGCCGTGTGGCGACCGTGCGACACGGTCGAATGCGCCGTCGCCTGGGGCGCCGCGCTGCAGCGCAGGGACGGTCCGACCGCTTTCATTCTGTCGCGCCAGAACGTCGCGTTCCAACAACGCTCCACCGCGCAGATCGCGGCGATCACGCGGGGCGGCTACGTGCTGGCGGACGCGGACGACGGCAAGCCGCGCGCGGTCATCATCGCCACCGGTTCCGAGGTGCCGCTCGCGATGGGGGTGCGCGAGCAGTTGCAGAAAGAGGGTATTGCCGTGCGCGTAGTGTCTATGCCTTGCACGTTATTGTTCGACGCGCAGGATGCGGCTTACCGTGCCACTGTGCTGCCGCCGGGCGTGCCGCGCGTCGCAGTCGAGGCCGGCGTTACCGACGGCTGGTGCAAATACGTCGGCGCCGCAGATTCCAGGTCCGGCGCGGTGGTCGGCATCGACCGCTTCGGCGAATCGGCGCCGGCCGGCGCCTTGTTCAAGTTTTTCGGTTTTACCGTCGAGAACGTGGTCTCGGTGGTGAAAGGTCTGCAATAAAGCGCGATGCCATAAATGCATCCCCGGCATTCCCGCGACATTCTGGAGAACGATATGACTATCAAGGTGGGCATCAACGGATTTGGACGAATCGGACGCATGGTGTTCCGCGCAGCGGTGCAGCATTTTCCGGACATCGAGATCGTGGGAATCAACGACCTGCTCGAACCGGACTATCTCGCGTACATGCTGCGCTACGACTCGGTCCATGGCCGGTTCAAGGGCGACATCGCAGTGGACGGCAATACGCTGGTCGTCAACGGCAAGCGCATTCGGCTAACCGCGGAAAAGGATGCTGCGCAACTGAAGTGGGGCGCTGTCGGCGCCGACGTGGTGATCGAGTCGACGGGCCTTTTCCTGACCAAGGAAACGTGCGAGAAACACCTTGCCGCGGGGGCTAAAAAAGTGATCATGTCCGCGCCAAGCAAGGACGATACCCCGATGTTCGTGTTCGGCGTGAACGACAAGACCTATAAGGGCCAAACGATCATCTCAAACGCCTCCTGTACGACGAACTGCCTGGCACCGGTGGCGAAGGTTCTTAACGACACCTGGGGCATCAAGCGCGGCCTCATGACGACGGTGCATGCGGCGACGGCGACGCAGAAAACGGTGGACGGCCCTTCCAACAAGGATTGGCGCGGCGGCCGCGGCATCCTCGAGAACATCATCCCGTCGTCGACCGGTGCCGCCAAGGCCGTCGGCGTAGTGATTCCCGAGCTCAACAAGAAACTGACCGGGATGGCTTTCCGCGTGCCGACGTCCGACGTTTCGGTTATCGACCTTACCGTCGAACTCATCAAGCCGGCCACCTATGCCGAGATCTGCGCGAAGATGAAGGCGGAATCGCAAGGCGCGCTGAAAGGCGTTCTCGGTTACACCGAGGAAAAGGTCGTGTCGACGGATTTCCGCGACGAAGTCTGTACCTCGGTGTTCGACGCGGAGGCAGGCATCGCGCTCGACAGCACTTTTGTAAAGGTCGTCTCGTGGTACGACAATGAATGGGGCTATTCCTGCAAGGTGCTCGAAATGGCCCGCGTAGTCGCTAAATAGCGGCATCACCGACGGCCCGGCGTGAGCGTAATCAAAATGGAGGACATGAACCTCGCCGGCAAGCGGGTGTTCATACGCGCCGATCTCAACGTGCCGCAGGACGCCGCCGGAAAAATCACCGACGACACGCGGATCAGGGCGTCGGTGCCGGCCATTCAATTCGCGCTCAAAGCCGGTGCCGCCGTGATGGTGACGTCGCATCTCGGCCGCCCGACCGAAGGCGAATTCAACCCGGCGGATTCACTCGCCCCGATAGCCCAACGCATGAGCGAACTCATAAAGGTTCCGGTGCCGCTCGTGCGCGACTGGGTCGGCGGCGTCGACGTCAAACCCGGCAGCGTGGTAATGCTCGAGAATTGCCGGTTCAACCGGGGCGAAAAGAAAAACGACGATGTGCTCGCGAAACAGATGGCGGCGTTGTGCGATGTCTATGTGAATGACGCGTTCGGCACCGCGCATCGCGCCGAAGCGACGACGTATGGCATTGCGAAATATGCGCCCATCGCGTGTGCCGGGCCCCTGATGGCAGCCGAACTCGACGCGCTGGGTAAAGGATTGCGCAATCCAGCGCATCCATTGGTGGCGATCGTCGCCGGTTCCAAGGTTTCGACCAAGCTGACCATCCTGAAATCACTTGCCGAGAAAGTCGACCAGCTGATTGTCGGCGGCGGCATCGCCAACACTTTCATGCTCGCGATGGGCCAGCGGGTGGGAAAATCGCTCGCCGAGCCAGGCCTGATCAGCGACGCGCGCGCCATTATCGATTACATGAAAGCGCGCGGCGCGCAGGTGCCGTTGCCGGTCGATGTCGTCGTCGCGGCCGAGTTGTCGGCGCGTGCGCGCGCGAACCTGGTCGCAGCCGACGCGGTCGGCGCCGACGACATGATTCTCGACATCGGGCCGCAGACCGCCGAGGTGCTCGCCGGAATAATCGCCCAGGCCGGCACTGTCATCTGGAACGGACCGGTCGGCGTATTCGAGTTCGATCAGTTCGGCGCGGGTACGGCGCGCATCGCCCGTGCGATCGCCGAATCCAAAGCGTTTTCGATCGCCGGCGGCGGCGACACGCTGGCGGCCATCGCCAAGTACAAAATTGCCGATAAGGTTTCTTACATGTCCACCGGCGGCGGCGCTTTTCTTGAGTTTCTCGAGGGCAGGAAACTGCCCGCGATCGAAATTCTCGAGCAGCGCGCGCAAACACGGAATTGAGGAGCGAGCATTGAGGATCTAAGCAATTAGGGTTACGCTCAATCCTCGCTCCTCAATCCTAAACTCATGCCCCGCCGCACTAAGATCGTCGCCACGCTCGGACCCGCGTCCAGCGACAGGAAAACACTCGCCCGCATGATCGAAGCGGGGCTCGATGTGGTGCGGATGAATTTCTCGCACGGCACCGCGAAGGAACATGGCGCGCGGGTCGAACTCGTCCGCGAACTGGCGCGCCAGGCCGGCCGCTCCGTCGGCGTGCTGGTGGATTTACAGGGCCCGAAAATACGCATCGGCCGCTTCGAGCACGATCGCATCGTGCTCAGCAGCGGCGACAAGTTCGTGCTCGACGCCGAGTGCAACATCGGCGACGCGACGCGCGTCGGCCTGGACTACAAAAACCTGCCGCAGGACGTTTCGAGCGGCGACACCCTGTTGCTCGATGACGGGCGCATCGTGCTCGGCGTGACCGCGGTTAAAGGCCCCCGCATTTTCTGTCTGGTCGAGCAAGGCGGCGCACTGTCGAACAACAAAGGTATCAATCGCAAGGGCGGCGGCCTGACCGCCCCGGCTTTGACCGAAAAAGACGTGCAGGACATCAAAACCGCAGCGCTGCTCAAGGCGGATTACCTCGCGGTGTCGTTTCCGCGCTCGGGCGCCGACATGCACTGGGCGCGCGACCTGATGCTCAAGGCCGGCGGCAAGGCGATGCTGTGCGCCAAAATTGAGCGCGCCGAAGCCATCCACGCGCTCGAAGAGATTGTCGACGCGTCGGATTCGATCATGGTCGCGCGCGGCGACCTCGCGGTCGAGGTTGGCGACGCGGTAGTGCCCGCGTTGCAGAAGCGCATGATCCGCATGGCGCGCGACCGCAACAAGCTCGTGATTACCGCGACCCAGATGATGGAATCGATGATCAACAATCCGATTCCGACGCGCGCCGAAGTGTCGGACGTCGCCAACGCAGTGCTCGATGGCACCGACGCGGTCATGCTCTCGGCGGAAACCGCCGCCGGCATGTTTCCGGTGGAAACCGTGGCCGCGATGGCGCGCGTATGCCTCGAGGCGGAAAAAGAAGACTCGTTCAGCGTCGAACGCCGGCGCTCCGGCGGCCCCGAAACCGTTGAAGAAGCGGTCGCGCGTGCGACGATATTCACGGCTAACAGCCTCTCGATCAAAGCGATCGCCGCGCTGACGCAAAGCGGCAAGACCGCGCTTTTGATGTCGCGCATGAATTCGAGCGTGCCGATTTACGCGTTGTCGTCGGTGGTCGAGACCCGCCGGCGCGTAACGCTGTTTCGCGGCGTTTATCCGGTCAAGTTCAAGGGCGCGCGCGATCCCGAGCGAGCGCTCAACATGGCGGAGGACGAGCTGCTGAAACGCGGTGCCGTCAATCCCGGCGATTACATAATACTCACGATAGGCGAGCCTTTCGGCAAAGCCGGCGGCACCAATACGATGAAAATCGTCAAGGTCGGCGAGCATCGGCGTTCGTGATGATCGGCGACCTTGGAGATTTCGGCGAGGCCGGATGGCCGGAGCCAAAACTCCCAAGCGAACATCGGCGTTCGTGATGATCGGCGACCTTGGAGATTTCGGCGAGGCCGGATGGCCGGAGCCAAAACTCCCAAGCGAGC